>NZ_LR134383.1:2610000-2910000 GCF_900637635.1 Legionella jordanis | reverse complement strand
ACCAATTATACCGGCTGCTACTTGTATCCTTTTGGTTATTTTAATGTGGCTCTCCAACCGTTTCAAACCGGAGAATTCCAGGATCTGCGCTCACATTTAACTAATGAGCATCTCTTGGGGAGTGAAAGCAATGTGGTTCAGATTCCTACTGAACGCTTTGATTTTTTCCCTAAGCTTTATCCTCAGATAAAGGGGCAGGTCACTGAAATTTTAAAGGCCTTAAAACGGGAGTATCGGCATGCATTTGACTGTCAAAAAAATCCAGCTTTGGCTATTTTCGGTTTTGACTTTTTGGTTGATGAGGAACAACGCTTATGGCTATTGGAAGCGAATCATGGGCCTTGTTTCCCAAGAGAAGATAATCATCCTTTGCAAACCCATCTGTATGACAATTTTTGGCAAGCCCTGATTCAGGGATTTGTCATTTCCATTGCCAATCGACAGCAGGAGACTGGCAAAGAATTATTTGATTTTATTTCAATGAACTAATCTCCATTTTTCAAGTCATTAACCTCATTTTGGTATGACGTTTGCTACACTAACAGTAAAGCAAAAGGATGAATGGGGGATATTATGAAGCAGTTGATTTTGCATCCCACCGAAATCAGTCAATGGCATGCTTTGGTAAATGAAGCTCAGGCTTCCACCCGCTTGGTTCTCAATGAAAGCACGGAAAGCTATCTGGTTTTTCTGTTAATGCGCTTCACCCAAGGTCCACGGTTAATTGAGTCCGTAGTTGCCCTGGATTTCCTGGAGTCCATGCATAATCCCAGACGTCAGGTTGAGCTGCTGAAGGACGTTGGCGATAAAAGTTTGCTCTTTTGTGGCCTTTTCCCTGGCATCGCGAAAAAAAGACATGTAAGCCTGGAATATTTTGCGGATATCGGGCAAGCAGCCTATCTTACGGTAGGTGAGTTGCATGACAATCAAACTGCAGATTTATATTTTCAATTAAGTGAGCAATTCCCCTCGCTGCAACAGATTTTGCGTGCAATGCGAGGGGAATGGCTACAAAACTCTTCCGAAGACAACTTGTTGATTTCTAAAGTACGCTCTTCCTTTCAATGAGAAGGCAGGGCGTGCTTAAGGTAAAGCTAAATACTGTTCAGAAATAATCTGCTTTAACCATCGATAGGCGGGATGTTTTTTAGAGCTTATGAGGGTTAAATGCATATTACCGTTGCGATTTTCCATGTAAGTGGGGTGATAACTCACTGTTTTGATTCTGGTTGTGCCATTTTCTTTCTCCAATTGTAAAGAAAGAAGGCCGCTGCTGCGGTTTTTCAGGCTGCCCTGATTGGAGATAAAATTCCCTAAGGAATAAGCGACAAAAACCTTTCTGCTCCCTAAGCCTTCAATCCAGGTGAAGGGTTGTACAGAATGTGGGTGAGAGCCCAGGATAGCCAATGCTCCTGCCTGGGCAAATTCATAAGCTAAATGTTGCTGGGTCTGATTTGGTCTGGTTTCATATTCAATTCCCCAATGCGGAGTCACAATGACTGCATCATATTGGCGAGATAAATCCCGAATGAGCGATAGAATTTCCGACTTATCTCGGTGACATTGCAAAACCTGCTGATGATGGTCTGTCATGCCATTGCTGTCTTGTGTGCAAGCCAGCCAGGCAATGGCAATGTCGTGAGTTCGCGTTTCCGCAAACCAGGGATTTGCATGTTGACTTGAGCGCGTTCCGGTAAACGCGAGGCCATTTTGATTCAATACTTCGATGGTTTTGTCTATTCCAATCGCCCTTCTATCCAGACAGTGGTTGTTGGCGGTAGAAAGGACATCAAACCCCGAGAGTTTTAAAGCCGCCAGAAGTGTAGGAGGATAATTAAACATCGGAAAAGAAGTATAAGCCTCATTCCAGTTGCTGGTGATTTTGCCATAGGCGTCAAGCATTTCCGCAGAGGGCCCTTCCAAATTACCATAGGTAACATCGGCTTGTTTAAGTTTGGGTATGGCTGCAAGCCAAAGACTTGCAAAGCCTTTGCGAATCCCCTGGTGTTGAACCGGCTTATGTAAGAGTACATCGCCCACAGCTATGATCTGCACACTGGTCTTAGCGATGAGTAAGAAAGGGCATAGGCAAAAAAACAAACCAAGCGACAGTCTAAATTTCATCATTGGCATAGATTTCAAGAAATATTATTTCTAATCCAAGAAAAATGCCAAAATAGACTAGCCCAGGCTCAGGCCCTGTCTAATAGCCCCTGATAAGAAGGTGATGGATGCCTGAGCTATTCAAATGCTGCAATCAATGGGCTAATTTAATGCGGCTTATGAAAAAGCATCGTGACATCAATCGGGTCAAAGCTGTATTTTTTATTGCAAAAATCACAAGTCACTTCGATCTCCCCTCGTTCTTTTAATAACTCTTTGGCTTCATCTTCGCCAAGGATGGTCAATACTTGTTTCATTTTCTCTTCGGTACAACGACACTGAAAACTTGGGCTTCGGCTGTCAAAAAGCCTTAGTTCAGTTTCATGATAGAGGCGGTGCAGCAGGGTTTGATTATCCAAACTTAGCAATTCTTGTTCACTGACTGTTTGGCCGAGTTGTACGGCATATTCCCAGAAATGTTCCCGTTCGAGGCTGTCCTGGCCAGGCATCAGTTGCAATAGCATTCCTGCAGCCATGCCCTCATTGACAGCGAGCCAAACACGACTTGCAATTTGTTCGGATTGGGCAAAATAAGTCATCAAATTTTCACCCATTGAGGTGGATTGAATGGGTACAATGCTTTGATAGGCACTGGTCTGATTATACTGATTGATGGTTAAAACCATTTGGCCTTTCAAAAAAGCTTCAGCGTAATCAATATCCTGCAAATTCTCCTCACATTTAGCGAAAGCCCTTAGATGGAGATTGTGATCACATTGCACCAGTAATAAGGGGAGGCGTTTGTCTCCTTGAAATTGTAAGCTCAAATCCCCTTCAAATTTAATGCTTCCTGCCAAAAGCAAACAGGAGACGAGGGCTTCTCCCAATAAATTTTTAACCATAGGGGGATAGGAGCGTTGTTCCATTATCGTCTGATAAGTCTCCTGCAAGTGGGCGATTTCGCCGCGAATGCTTGCGTGTTCAAACATAAAACGTTGTAAAGAATCCTGTTCTCTCATGCCTGACCTTTATATTTAAATTCCTTTATTCTAGCATAAAGACGATTGCATGCCTGCTTTTGGCGCGCGATAATGCTCTTTTTTTGCACGGGATTTAGAGATGCTCAACCCTCAACAAACGGCAGCTGTAAAATACATTGATGGGCCTTTGTTGGTGCTGGCTGGCGCTGGTAGCGGTAAGACGCGAGTAATTACTCATAAGATAGCTTATCTAATCCAAGTTTGTGGCTATTCAGCTTCAAGTATTTGCGCTGTGACATTTACCAATAAAGCAGCCAATGAGATGCGAGGGCGAATTGCCGATGTCATTCCCAGTCAGCTTCGCCGTGGATTAAGGGTTGCTACTTTTCACACGCTTGGCTTAAGCATCATCAAACAACATGCAGCCTTGTGTCATTTAAGGCCTGGCTTTTCTATTTTTGATAGCGAAGATTGCCTGCAGATTTTGCGTGGTTTTTTTCCGGCCAGTAAAGCGAATGATCGGGAATATCTGTTTCAGGCCCAGCAACAAATTTCGCGTTGGAAAAATGAGTTGCTGTCTCCCGATGAGGTAATCAGGCAGGGTTTAGCTTTAGACAATCAGGAGCTTAGTATTATCTATGAGCGTTATCAACATGCCTTGAGGACGTATAATGCGGTCGATTTTGACGATTTAATCCGCCTGCCAGTGGAGATATTAAGTCATCATGAGGAGGTCCGTGATAAATGGCAAAATAAGATCCGTCATTTGCTTGTTGATGAATATCAAGACTCCAATGCATGTCAGTATTTGTTGGTTAAGCTGCTTACAGGTAGCCGTGAGCAATTTACGGTAGTTGGTGACGATGATCAGTCGATTTATGCCTGGCGGGGAGCGCGGCCTGAAAATTTGGCGCAATTGCAGCGCGATTATCCGCGTCTGAAGGTCATCAAATTAGAGCAAAATTATCGCTCGACCAGGCGCATTCTCCATGTAGCCAATCATTTGATTGCAAACAATTCTCACTTGTTCGACAAAAAATTATGGAGTGACTTAGGCCATGGTGAATTGCTGCGTGTTTTAGTTTGCAAAGATGACAATGATGAGGCGGAGCAGGTTGTGGCGGATTTGATCAGTCATAAGTTGCGGCATGGAACCAGGTATGGGGATTATGCCATTCTGTATCGCGGAAACCATCAATCACGTGCCTTTGAAAAAATTTTTCGACATCACGGAATTACTTACCGCATCAGCGGCGGTGAATCCTGGTTTTCACGTGCAGAAATTAAAGACATCTTTGCCTATCTTAAGCTGCTCTGTAACCCCACGGATGATGCGGCATTTCTGCGAGTAATCAATACACCACGTCGGGGAATTGGTGAGACGAGTCTTGATGCACTGGCCAGATACGCTCAAAGTCGAGGGCAAAGCCTTTACCAATGCGCCGATCATCTGGCATTAAGTCATCAGCTTACAGAAAAACCACGCGCTGCCTTGCAAGCGTTTAAACAATGGTTAGAGGAAATAAAGGCACGCTTGTCGCGAGACAATGCCCTTGAGGTATTAAAGGAAATGGTGGAGGAGAGCGGCTATGAAGCTCATGTTTATGAGCAATGTGATAGTCCGGCCAAGGCACAAAAACGCATGGAAAATATTTGGGATTTACTGGATTGGGTTGGCCGTCTGCTGAATAAAAAAGAGGAGCATCAATTAATCGATGTGGTCAACAAACTCATTCTTATTGATATTCTTGAGCAATCCAATGAGCAAGACAAGGACAGCTTACAATTGATGACTTTACATGCTTCAAAAGGATTGGAATTCCCATTTGTCTATCTCGTGGGAATGGAAGAAGAGTTGCTCCCTCATCGTGTCAGTATTGATGAGGATCAGATTGAGGAGGAACGGAGACTTGCCTATGTGGGCATCACAAGAGCACAAAAGGGTTTGTGCTTGACTTTGGCACGTCAACGTCGGCGAGGGGGAGAGCTACAGGATTGTCAACCCAGTCGATTTTTAGACGAGCTGCCGCAAGACAGTTTGGAGTGGTATGGCAAACATGGTGAGCGTGATGAAGCCAAGTCTCGGGCATTGGCGCAATCTCATTTGGCTGGGTTAAAAAATTTGCTGGAAAATAGATAAACTCTAAATTTCGTGATCAAAATTGAGGCGTTCGTCCATTTCTAAGTCTTCAAAAAACCCGTTTGAACCAGCGGAGCTGAAGAATTGAAGTTTCGATGCAAAGCACCCCTTTTTCCTCAAGCTGAGCTCCGAATTTTCGTAACTTTTGCGCTTACCGCTGCGGTTGCGGCTGATTAAATCTTCATCAACATCTTGCAGGAGTTCTCGTTCAAGTGTGTCTTCAAAAAACTGCATATCCATGGAAGATTCATGTTCCAGTGTAAGATTTTGGTTGGTTTGCTGGACAATTGGGTCAAGCGGACCAATATGATGCCGCTCCAAATTCAAATCACCATAATCCGACTGAACAAGCTGCGCATCAAGATCACCTTGCCAAACATCAGGAATAGGATAATCAATCGGGCTAAGAGTCACAAAATAAACTGGCTCACCATCTAAAAAATTCTCAGTGCTTTCCAAGCCTGGATCAACGATATCTAGAGCTTCAGGGGATTGAAGCCGCTTATCAAGCAGAAAATTTTCCAAACTTTCATAGCTGTAGAGCTTTTCTCCGGGTTTGCTGCCCTCTGAAGAATTATTGGTATATGAATGATCATCCCTGGACGGGACACTAAGCAGTATTTTATTGCTCTCGATGTAATCTTTGAACATCTCTACGCTGATGAGAGGCAAAATAGGATTTTTGGCCCATTCGGCCAATCGTTTATTAAGCTGTTCTCGATAAATTCCTGCGGCATAGACTTCTGTTAAAATAGTAAAGCTGCCGTCTTTAGCTAAGCCAACACTTTCAATTAAGGAAATCCAGAGCTGCTTTGCCATTTCTTTTTCGCAACTCATCGGCTGATTCATCAAATTAAGGTTGTTGGCATCGATGAGTAGCCAGTTATTTTGCTGAAATACAACTGTGACAGTATGCCATGGACAAGTTCCGTTATAACTTGTAAGCACAAGGACTACAGGATCTTCAAACGGGGTGGGAGCTGATAAATTATAATCAAGAGAATATAAATAATCGGCCATGGAATTGGCCCGGAGATTCGCATGAAACGCTTCCACCGGCTTTTCTATGCCACCTAATGATGTTAGGGCTGGTGGCATGAGCATGGGTATCAAATTCCAATTGCTTGTATCTTCTAAAACTAGCTGTTTAAGGGATCGAAATTGATAAAGAACAATCGCATCGCAGAAAGCATGGATATCATTTAAACAATTGTACTGAGGTTGTTGGCGCATGGATTTGACCAACTCGGGATTAGTGAGGATTTGTTCATTGAAGTATTGTTCAAATTCAAAACCAAAGTCGATTTTCGGAAATAAAATTTTTAATTGAAATGGTTCCTCGCCAAAAAAAGCTGCATTATTGTTTAATTTTTCAGAGAGTATGTACATCAGGTTGAATCTGATTTTCGTGATTGTCAACGCTTCAAGAATTGCTGCAGGAATTACTGCATGAGCAATGCCATAGCAAAAGCCCTGGTGCTCTTTATCGCCGATTTGCCCACCGTTCCCTGGCTCATAACCTAAGCGTTTTAGGAGTTCTAAAAGCCAGTTTTGATTAATAGGGAGTTGAAAGGGAATTACATCTAAATTTCGCATTACGGCACAATAAAAAGAAAAACTGTAGCTATTTTAAACAATATTTCTTAAATTAAGCTTAAATGGCAACAGACGGATGTATAAAGCCCTTCTCCATTGAATGCTTATTCTTGTATTTTTCACATAATGGGTGAGTATTTTAGGAGTTAATGCTACCTTTCAATATAAACTGGAGCTGATAAAGGGAGAATTCATGATTGATATAGAAAGCACCGATTTGTTTAAACCGACCACACTGGATTCATTAACGCTGGCGAATCGAATTGTCATGGCGCCACTAACAAGAAGTCGGGCAGCTAAAGGGGATGTACAAGGTCCGATGAATGCTCGTTATTATGCGCAGCGTGCCAGTGCGGGGTTAATTATCAGTGAGGCAACACAAATTTCCCCACAAGGAAAGGGTTATGCCTATACACCAGGGATTTATTCAAAGGAACAAACTAAGGGGTGGAAATTAGTCACCGATGCAGTCCATGAGCAAGGGGGTGTTATCTTTGCCCAGCTTTGGCACGTAGGACGGATTTCGCATCCCGACTTACAACCTGAGCATCAATTGCCCGTTGCACCTTCGGCCATTAAACCGGCAGGGCAGGCTTTTACTGAAAATGGTTTTAAAGACTTAGTCACACCTCGTGCCTTGGAAACATCGGAGATCCCGGGCATCATCGAGGATTATGTCCATGCTGCGCAATGTGCAAAAGAAGCTGGGTTTGACGGCATAGAATTACATGGGGCAAACGGATATTTAATTGATCAATTTTTAAGAGATAAAACCAACAAGCGAACTGATCAATACGGAGGAAATTTGCGTAATCGCAGTCGTTTCCTGGTGGAACTGCTGGAAGCCTTATCACAAGTATGGCCAGGTTCACGTACCGGCATTCGCTTTTCTCCCGTTAGTCCTGCTAATGACATTGCCGATAGCAATCCTATGGAAACATTTAGTTATATGGTTAAGGCCATTAATCCTTTTGGCCTTGCTTATCTCCATTGCGTTGAAGGAGTGACGATTGGGCCAAGGACCATCCCCGCTGATTTTGATTTTGCTGTACTTCGCTCCCTTTTTAATGGTCAGTATATGGCGAACAATGGTTATGATTTGGCGTTGGCTTTAAAAGCCAGACGCGAAAACACGGCTGACTTGATCTGTTTTGGCCGGCCCTTTATTGCCAATCCCGATTTGGTGACCCGATTGCAACGGGGTGCCCCATTGCACGAAGCCCCTAAAGAATTATGGTATGGGGGAGCTGAGCATGGATACACAGATTGGCCGACTTTAGATGAAGAAACGGTGAAATAATCGAACAAACTCCGCAGGTTTACTGCGGAGTTTCTCTGATGATTAGGCAACAGGGGAAATTTGCGAAGACAATTCCTCCAAAAATTGTTCCGTTTTGCTTTTGCCTTTACTGGCAAAAAAGCGTTGCCGTTGGTAAATGGGCTTTTTGAGTTCTTCAGAAATTGAGTCAACTGCTTCAGCGTCCTCAGTTCTTAAATCCTCCTGAAGATGATTGAGTCCTTGCATTTTTTCAGTGGCGATGGATTGCTGCATGATCACTTTATTTAAGTGTTTTTCTTTAAACCGTTCTATGCGATAGATGGCATAATGAGCTTGCCAGTGTTTGGATGGTTTTGCACAATGCTCAAGAGATACGCTGTTGATGGACTGTTTTCCTGTTTGTTTTTCCCAGGCTTGGTTAAAATTCAGGACGTTTCGAGAGCTATCCTGGTTTGATTGACTGGCCCAACTATCCCAAAGGGCTGCCAGCGCAAAAAGTGGTGTAAATAATAATTTCAGCAAGCGACTGGGAATATCCATCTCATGACTATGGCTGTGCTTGCTTCCCAGGCGCTCTTCTAGAATAGATTTCCAAGCCTGTCTAGCATGGTCCTTTTTGTGGGGCAAAGCGTGAAGCTTGTGGCCATGCTGATGATCATGGTGGTGATGCTCATGGTGGTGATGTTCATGGCTGTGGCTATGTTCAAAAAAGTAATGGAAATCTTCAAATCCTTCACTGATGATTCCTAGTAAGGCTGACAAAATTTCATTAACTCCAGGAACACGATCAGAAGTGACGCCAATGCTCACCAGATGTCCTAAAAAGAAGAGAATGCGCAGAGGGGTATAGGTCAGCTTAATAAGGATTCTAACTGGGTTAAAAATTTGAAACCAATTTTCTTTGGCTCGAATATTGGCCCAACCATCTGCAATCGCTTTAGTGATTCGGCTGAGAAAACCTCGTTTAACCTTGGTGGCTTCATCAATCATTTCCAGTGATTCACTGGTATTTTGCAGGTTAAAAACGAGGGACGATAAACCGGTTACTATTGGATGAATAATCGCCATGACAAATCTTGGCATTTTGGCCATCCAGCTGAATAACGGAGGGGTATTTTTAACCACCGTCCACCAGGTTCCTGCCGTACAGACAGTCAGAGCTACCGCTAAGGTGAGCAATATTATGGCAGCAAAGGCAATAAATAAGGAACGGGGAGTAAGGCCTTTCGATAAATAATTGCTTATCTTGTTGTACCAGTGCTTAATGGTATCATGGTTAATCATGTCGGTGATGGCATTATATGTCAGAAAACCATAGGAAGCACCGGCAATCAAAGCCATCGGAGCAATAAAGAAAGGCAGCAAGGCTGGTGAAATGGCCGCTAAAATAGGGATGGCTGCAAAAGCCTCCACGAGCAAATAAGTAGTGCCTAAACCCATAAAGGTCGCAGCCACGACACTAAATAGTTTAACAAAATTGAATGTTCTTTGACGTTTTATAAGCTTTTGTCGCAGTTCCTCTTGCTTTCCTTCCTGCGACAGCCACTCTCTTACAGCACGCTCATAAGAAGACAAATTGTCATGTTTTTTAGTGGAGAATAATTGTAAGGTGAACCATTTCTCCATGTTCCGAAGTGTTTTTTCAATTTTCCTTTTTTTTAAGCTGCTGCCAGCATCCAATTCCTTACCATGGAATAAGTGAAGCAACTTAAGTTGCGCTTCGTAATCTTTATAAAATTGTGGGCATTGCTCATCTTGAGTATCTGGAAAATGATGCAATAAATATTCATTCCCCAGATGATGTTTTAAATACTCTCTCTTGAAGAATAATTTATTTAATGAGCCCTTAATATTTTGTAAATAAATTTCTCCCTCATAAGCCACAGATAAAACGAACGATCCTAACGCCAAAGGTAAAATGGGTAATAAGACAAACATACCGCCGAAACTCAAAAAACCAAGAATTAAGCTTGCGCCCATAGTTAAAAGGATAAGAAGAAGATAGTAAGGGATTTTTTTAGCTTTCATTGCTCACCAGAAGGTGGATTAAAAGGAGGTGAAACTTTATAACAAATGAAAATGATTATCAATAAGATTGCGAGCAAAAAACAGGCATCTTGTTTTTGTCCTAACTGCCGAGGTTTAAAATGACAGAAAGGCTCATGAAAGGCCGTAAAAAAGGAAGTGAATTATTTTGCATCATCATGTACCATCAATTGCGAATTCATCATGAATACAAGGAGCGATAATGCGTTTTTTTCAAAGGACGATGGGACTTTCTGCAAGTCTTATGTTTGTGCTGAGTCCCTCATGGGCTTCAACATCGCCTAAATTTGAGCAAATTCAAATCCCTCTGTGCCTGGCCACCCAATTGCCATCCACTTATGAGACCTTAGCTGAAGACAAGCACTTTAAAATTATTGAAATACCCTCTGCCGACATGAATAAATTGGCACATTTTGCCGATGAAGTTCATTGCGGGCGTTTTGTAAACGTTAGCCACCGTTTAAGCACAACGCAGGCATTATCAAAACAACAAGCAGCGCAGCACTTGTTGGCACAAGTAAAAAACAAGTCCACGGATTATCGTTCTCCTATTTATGAGATTAAACACCAGGAAGAAGTCAATGCTGCATTGGCCCAAGTGGACAGCAACAACATTATGGCAACACTGTTGCATTTGACCTCCTACTACAACCGCTCTGCAACCAAACCACGCGGCAAAGAAGTTGCTGATTGGCTGCAGAAAAGTTTTGACAACATGGCCCAAGAATACCAGCGCAGCGACGTAAGCAGTTTCCAGGTGGAAACCGGTTGGTATGAGCAACCGTCCGTAGTTACTGTGATAGGTAAGGATTTGAAGGCCCCAGGGATTGTTATCGGTGCTCACATGGATACATTGGATGGGCGCATGCCAGGCGCTGGCGATGATGGCAGTGGCTCCTCCAGTGTGATGGAAATGGCTCGTGTGTTGCTGTCTTCGAAATTAAGTTTGAAGCGTCCAATTTATATCATCTGGTATGCTGCTGAAGAACGTGGATTAGTCGGTTCCCAATACGTCACCGAGTATTTTCAAAACAATTCCATTCCGGTTAAAGCCGCCATTCAATTTGATATGACAGGTTATCGCAATAATCCAGATGATCAAACCATATGGGTTTTCCGTGATTATACGGATAAAGCTTTGAGCAATTACATCGTTGACTTAATCCAAACCTATGTAAAAGTTCCTGTGGATTACTCAAGATGTGGATACGGTTGCAGTGATCATGCCTCATGGACAGACATTGGTGTTCCAGCTGCATTTCCCTGTGAAACCAGTTTTGAAGACCATAATCCCTATATCCATACAGAAAAAGATAAGGTCAATCTTTTATATCCAGAACACATGACTAATTTTAGTAAATTGGGATTGGCATTTGCTATTGAACTTGCCAGCGAATGATGATTGAAGTGAGGCATTCATTTGCCTCACTGCTCCCCCATGACCCCTCATTACCACCACTTCGTATTCAGCAGATTAAATTAGAACCATCCAATCACAAGCCATTTTCTTAAAATACCTATACTTAACCTAGAAAGAAATTCACTGGATTCACGATGAACCCTGAAGAGTCGGTTCGAGTAATATTGGCAGGTGATGTCATGCTTGGCCGTTTGGTCAGGGAAGCCATTCTGCTAAAAGGCAAGGATTACCCGCTGGGAATGCTTCTGCCTCTAATGCGGCAAGGTGATTTAGTATTGGCCAATTTGGAATGCGCCATTACTAATTATTCTTGCGTTTGGTCAGGAATGCAGAAGGCCTTTTACTTTCAGGCGCCTCCAGAAGCTGCGCAAATATTGTCAAGTTGCGGCATTCGTGTAGTGAGTCTTGCCAATAATCATATTCTTGATTTTGACATTCAAGGCTTGCTTGACACGGTAGCTTACTTGGAAAAGGAAAACATTGCTTTTGCTGGCGCAGGTGAGACTCTTGCGCAAGCGAGATCCCCAGTTTATTTTGAAATCAAAAACTGCACATTTGCCATGGTTGCATTTTGCGACCATCACGCCGATTTTGCGGCCAGTAAACAACATCCAGGTATGGCCTATCTTAATTTGAGAGACAGGGATCGGGCTTTACAGCAATTGGAGGGTAGTTTATTTGAGATGCGAGATAAAGGAGTGGATTGGCCAATTTTATCTCTTCACTGGGGGCCAAATATGGTTTTCCGGCCAGCAAAAGCTTTCATTGAGCTAGCGCATGATGCGATAGAAATGGGATATAAATTAATATTCGGCCATAGTGCCCATGTATTTCAAGGCATTGAAGTGTACAAGGGTTGTCCAATTGTTTATGCTGCTGGTGATTTAGTGGACGATTATTACGTTGATCCAAAATATAAGAATGATCATCAGCTGCTTATTGAATTGGATATGTCTAAAACCCGGGTTAAAGAAATTAAAATTCATCCTATTTTTATTGCAATGGTGCAAACAAAACCCAATGATAAGCAATTTGAATACATTGCTTTACAAGTCCAAACACTGAGCGCTGAGTTAGGCACTTTGTTTGAGCGAGGCTATAAAGTACTACGCTGTTTGCTTGGCTAAGCGTTAATTCTTATGGTTGTGAGGATGTTTCGCGGGTTTCGGTGGACAATGAAATTCAGCGGTAATTTGATTGCTGCTATCCACTGCCTGAATAGAAACTGGAAATTTCCATAGGGTAAATAAATGCTTTAACACCTCATTTGTGCTTTCCCCTAAGGGAACTCGATTATTTTGCATGTATCTTAAGGTTAGGGAGCGATCGCCTTCCAAATCCACCGAGTACACTTGAATATCTGGCTCCAGATAACCAAGATTATACTGTCTTGCTAAAGCTTCACGAATGGCCTGATAACCCTGCTCATTGTGTATGGCTCCCACTAGCAAGTCAGGTTGCCTGTCGTCATCAATAATGTGAAACAATTTAAGCTCACGAATCAATCGGGGGGATAAAAATTGGGCAATGAAGCTTTCATCTTTAAAATTTCGCATGGCTGAATCAAGACTTTTTAACCAATCGGTATGGGCTAAATAAGGGAACCATTGCTCGTCTTCTGGGCTTGGTTTTTCACAAATTCGCTTAATGTCTTGCATCATGTGATAGCCTAAAGTGTAGGGATTTATGCCACTAAAATAAGGGCTATTAAAGGCAGGCTGCATGATCACATTGGTATGACTTTGCAAAATTTCGAGCATAAATTCATCGGTGACTAATCCTTCGTCATAAAGGGCATTCAAAAGGGTATAATGCCAAAAGCAAGCCCAGCCTTCGTTCATGACCTTGGTTTGGCCTTGGGGATAGAAATATTGCGCAATTTTGCGAACAATGCGAACAATTTCGCGCTGCCAAGGGTGCAGCAAGGGGGCATTTTTTTCAATGAAATAAAGTATATTTTCCTGAGGCTCCTCTGGAAAACGTTTTTTTTGGCCATGGCCATCCATTTGTTTTCTCTGGGGGATGGTGCGCCATAATTCATTCACTTGAGATTGCAGATAAATTTCCCGGTTTTGTTGGCGGATTTTTTCTTCTTGAATGGAGAGTGTGGCAGGATGTTTGTAGCGGTCTACCCCATAGTTCATCAAGGCATGGCAGGCATCAAGCACCGCTTCGACTTCATCAATGCCATAACGCTCCTCACATTCACTGATGTAATTTTTGGCAAAAACGAGATAATCAATAATGGCATCGGCCGCTGTCCACATCTTAAAGAGATAATTGTTTTTAAAGAAGGAGTTATGGCCATAACATGCATGAGCAATGACCAGCGCCTGCATGGCTATGGTATTTTCTTCCATTAAATAGGAGATGCATGGATTGGAGTTAATCACCAATTCATAAGCCAAACCCATTTGGCCGCGCTTATAGCTTTTTTCGACACCTACGAAATGTTTCCCAAAAGACCAATGATGATAACCAATAGGCATGCCAACGGCTGCATAGGCATCCATCATTTGCTCGGCAGAAATAATCTCAATTTGATTCGGGTATGTATCTAAGCCAAATTCCTTGGCAAGACGACCAATTTCTCTATCGTAATCCTTAATTAAGTCGAAGGTCCATTCAGCCCCTCTTGATAAAGGCTTTCTTTTCCTCATGTCGTCTTCCTTTTAAATAATTCACGAAAAACTGGGTAAATATCGGCCACATTATCAATATTTTCCATGGCAAAATTGGAAAAATTTCTCCGGACTTGCTGGTAAACCTCCCAAAGGCTTTGATGATGTCTCGGCATGATTTCAATATAGGCGAAATACTGCAGCAGAGGCATTATTTTTTCCTGCAACAGTTCCTGACAATAGGGGGAGTCTGCATTCCAGTTATCGCCGTCAGAGGCTTGGGCGACATATATATTCCAGGCTGAGGGTGGGAAACGCGTTTCAATGATGGTGGATAACAATTCTAATGCGCTGGAAACAACGGTACCGCCGGTTTCACGAGAATAAAAAAATTCTTCTTCATTGACTTCTTTCGCGGAAGTGTGATGGCGAATAAAAACCAATTCAATTCGCTCATAATTCTTAGTCAGGAACAGATAGAGCAAAATAAAAAAGCGTTTGGCGATGTCTTTTTTAGCTTCATCCATTGAGCCTGAGACATCCATGACACAAAACATTACAGCCTGTGTTGAGGGACTTGGCACTCGAACGCGATTATTGTAACGCAAGTCAATTGTATCGATGAAAGGGACTGCCCTGATCTTCTTTTTGAAAAATTCGATGTCTCGTTTCACACGTAAGATGTCAATTTTTTGTGCATTAGGATTCTTCTCCAATTGCTCCAACTCTTCTTCGGCCAATCGCAATCGCCGTTTGTAAGGTGAGGCTAAAGCCATTCGTCGACCTGTAGCCTGCTTCATTGAGCGAATGACATTGATGTTCGTTGGAATACCGCTGGTGGTTACGCCAGCACGAATCGTTTTGTACGTGGTCATTCTGGCCAATTCTTTTTTGACCAAATCGGGCAATTCTAAATCTTCAAAATACAAATCTAAAAATTCTTCTCGCGATAATTGGAAAACGAATTCATCTTCCCCTTCACCACTATCGCTGGCTTGGCTGCCGCCTCCGCCGGAGCCTGCGCCGCCGGATGGGCGTTTTATGCGATCACCGCTTAAAAATTGATCATTGCCAGGCAGTATGCGTTCAATGCGGCCGCCATGGCCGCGATGGAAGCGCGGTTCAGAAATGTCTCTGGCTGGTATGCTGATTTCCTCGCCCTGATCAATTTCAGTAATACTTCGTCTACCCACCGCATCGGATACGGCACGTTTGATTTGGTTTTTATAGCGACGAAGAAATCGCTGGCGGTTTACCGTGCTTTTTTTACCGGCGTTAAGTCGTCTATCAATAATTTGCGCCATAGAAACAATCCTTCTCATCGCTCATCTAAATCAGCTTAGTAAAGATCCCCAATTTTAAGACAAGCTGATACTTCATTATTGTGACTTGCGCACTCGCAAATACCATTCACACAGTAATCTGACTTGTTTACGGGTGTACCCTTTATCCACCATACGGGCAATAAACTCTTCATGTTTTTTCTTATCGTCTTCTGAAGCTTTCGCATTGAAGGAAATTACAGGAAGTAGATCCTCGGTATTGGTAAACATTTTCTTTTCAATCACTGTTTTTAGCTTCTCATAGCTGTTCCAAACCGGATTTTTCCCATGATTATTGGCTCGTGCCCGCAGAACAAAATTAACCACCTCATTACGAAAGTCTTTAGGGTTTGAAATTCCAGCGGGCTTCTCAATTTTTTCCAACTCGGCGTTTAATGAGCCTCGGTCGAAAATTTCGCCCGTATCGGGATCGCGATAATCCTGATCTTGAATCCAGAAATCGGCATAAGTAATGTAGCGGTCAAAGATATTTTGACCATACTCTGAATAGGATTCGAGATAAGCCGTTTGAATCTCCTTACCAATAAATTCGACGTATTTTGGCGTCAGGAATTCTTTTATAAAAGTTAAATACTTCTCATGCATTTCTTGAGGAAATTGCTCTTGTTCAATTTGTCGTTCCAGTACGTAAAGCAAGTGCACGGGGTTGGCCGCTATTTCGCTGTGATCAAAATTAAAGACTTTGGACAATATCTTGAAAGCAAAGCGGGTTGAAATACCACTCATCCCCTCATCAACACCAGCGAAATCGCGATATTCCTGATAAGATTTTGCTTTCGGATCCGTGTCTTTCAAACTTTCGCCATTATAAACGCGCATTTTTGAATAAATACTGGAATTTTGCGGTTCTTTCAGGCGGGTCAGAACTGAAAATTGCGCCAACATGTCCAAAGTTCCTGGTGCGCAAGGCGAATCTTTCAATGAACTGTTATCCACCAGTTTCTTGTAAATCTTGACTTCCTCAGATACTCGTAAGCAATAAGGAACTTTGACAATATTAATGCGGTCGATGAAGGCTTCATTATTTTTATTGTTGCGAAAGGTTTGCCACTCGGCTTCGTTTGAGTGAGCGAGAATAATTCCCTCAAAAGGAATGGCTGATAACCCTTCGGTGGCATTGTAATTCCCTTCCTGTGTGGCGGTCAGTAAGGGATGAAGCACCTTAATCGGTGCCTTAAACATTTCCACAAACTCAAGCAGGCCACGGTTGGCTCGACATAATCCGCCAGAGTAGCTGTAAGCATCGGGATCATCTTGCGAAAATTCTTCCAATTTTCGAATGTCTACTTTACCCACTAAAGAGGAAATATCCTGATTGTTTTCATCGCCTGGTTCTGTTTTTGCAATGGCTATTTGTTTTAAGCGAGAGGGTTTTAACTTAATCACTTTAAACTGATTGATGTCGCCGTTAAATTCGTGCAAGCGTTTAACTGCCCAGGGGGACATGACATAGCGCAAGTGGCGTGATGGTATGCCAAATCGCTCATACAGCAATTCGGCATCCTCTGCCGGATCAAATAAAGATAAGGGGGAATCAAATACGGGTGAGCCTTTAATGGCATAAAAAGGAACTTTTTGCATTAAATCTTTTAACTTCTCTGCCAAAGACGATTTACCGCCACCGACTGGACCTAGGAGATACAGTACTTGTTTGGTTTCTTCCAGCCCTTGAGCGGCGTGCTTTAGGAAGCCTACTATCTGTTCAATAGGTTCTTCCATGCCAAAAAATTCTCTAAAAACAGGGTATTGGTTAATGACCTTATTGGAAAACAAGCGGGAAAGCACAGGATCGTGCCGGGTATCAATCCGCTCGGGTTCACCGATGGCCATTAGCAACCGTTCGGCTGGATTGGCATAGGCAGAAGGATCCGTGCGGCATAATTCCAAATATTCATGCAGGGTTAATTCTTCTTCCTTATTTTCTACATAGCGTTGGGTGTAGCTGGTTAAAAAATCTTGTGTGTTCATAAAGTCATCCCCTTTTACTAATCCCCTGCCTGCTGGGAACAGCTTGTCTATACTTCAACTTATTTTGCATTTCGCCCGTAAAAGCGAGACACTATCTAAATTTAGTATAGGTCAAAACTGTTGTACTGAAGCTAAATTTTAATAGGAAATTCAAACTATTATTTAAATATTTTTTAACTGTTATCAAGAGTCGGAGCAAAGTCCATGCCAGAGACCACTGTTTATTTGAAAGATTATCAACCTCCTGTTTTTGAAGTAAAAAATGCTGAGCTAAATTTTGACTTGTACGATGACCACGCCCTGATTACAAGCCAACTTAAATTTCAGCGTCAACATCCAGGTCCGCTCTATTTGTATGGCGATGAGTTGGAACTTGTTAGTTTACACATGAATGGCGAGGAACTTAAAGACAATTATCGACTTGAGGAAGGAAATATTATCCTCGATGATTGCCCTCATGAATTCGATTTAACCATAGTGACTCTTGTACGCCCGCAGGAGAACACGCAATTATCCGGGCTTTACCGTTCCAATCATTTATTTTGCACACAATGTGAAGCCGAAGGTTTCAGGCGAATTACCTTCTTCCCAGACCGCCCAGATGTATTAGCACCTTACACCACGCGCATTACTGCAGATAAAAAACAGTATCCAGTATTGCTTTCCAACGGTAATTTAATCGGTTCTGGAGACTTGGAGCAGGGCCGTCACTGGGTGAAATGGCAGGACCCTTTTAAAAAACCCTCTTACCTGTTTGCTTTGGTTGCTGGTGATTTAGCCTGCATCAAAGATACTTTTCAGACGCAGTCCCAGCGCGAAGTTGAGTTAAGAATTTACGTTGAGCATGGTAATGAAGACAAGTGCTCACACGCCATGACCTCGCTTAAGAATGCGATGCGCTGGGATGAAGTGGAGTATGGTCGTGAATACGATTTAGATATTTTCATGATCGTTGCTGTCAGCGATTTCAACATGGGTGCCATGGAGAATAAAGGTCTAAATATCTTCAATTCCAAATACATCCTCGCTCGTCCAGATACTGCAACTGATCAGGATTTTGCTGATATTGAAGGGGTTGTGGGCCATGAATATTTTCACAATTGGACTGGGAATCGCGTCACTTGTCGAGACTGGTTTCAATTAAGTTTGAAAGAAGGTTTAACCGTATTTCGTGATCAAGAGTTTTCTCGTGACATGAATTCGAGGGATTTAAATCGCATTATCGACGTTCGTGTCCTTCGCAACAGCCAGTTTCCTGAAGATGCTGGAGCAATGGCCCATCCGGTAAGGCCTGAGTCTTACCAGGAAATCAATAATTTTTACACATCAACCATTTATAACAAGGGAGCTGAGGTCATCCGCATGCAACAGACTCTTCTTGGAAAAGAAGGTTTCCGCCGAGGCATGGATTTATATTTTCAGCGACATGATGGCCAAGCGGTAACCATAGATGATTTCGTTGCTGCCATGGAAGATGCTAATGGCGTTAACTTAAGCCAATTTAAGCGCTGGTACAGTCAGGCAGGCACACCTGAAGTTCATGTGGTTAAGAATTTTAGCGGTGATAATTTGACACTTACCATGAATCAATCTTGTCCGCCAACGCCAGAATGTCAGGATAAAAAACCCTTTCATATCCCTATCCGATTTGCATTGTTTGATAAAACAGGGGCAATGATTCCGATGGAAAATGATGTGCTCGAACTCCGCGAAGGCAAAGAATGTTTTAGTTTTACCGGATTAGCCGAAGAGCCAATTGTCTCGTTACTGCGAGATTTTTCTGCTCCTGTCAAACTGTATATGCAAAATTCCGATGAGGAATTGCTTGCCTTGTTGCGATTTGAAACGAATGGCTTTGCCAAGTGGGAAGCTGCACAGCGTCTTTCTCTGTCGTGCATCAAGGAGTGTTTGTCGGCAGCTAATAATCATTGGCAAATATCAGAACGCCTACTGACTGCTTATCAGCATGTGTTGCTGGACGACAACCTTGACCCTGCCTTGCGGGCAGAAATTTTAATTCCTCCAGCATTTGAGGATGTGGCAACAGAACTCAGCTCTGTCGATGTGGATTTGGTCGAGTCAGTAAGGGATTTTTTCAGGGCCACTCTAGGACAAGAACTGTATCAATCTCTTTATGCCACTTATGAAAAGCTGTGGCAAAACGAGGATCACAGCATGAATGCACAAGCCTACGCGCGTCGGCAATTGCGTAATACCTGCTTGTATCTGATGATGAAAGCGGATGAAGCCCGAAGTTTGCCGCTTTGTGAACAACAATTTGACCAATCAAAAACAATGACTGATCAAATTGCAAGTTTTGCTTTACTCAGCAATTGTAATCAACCTGTTTTAAGAGACAAAGCCATTGAGGGTTTTTATAAGCAATGGTCCCAGGATGATCTGGTGATGGACAAATGGTTTGCCGTTCAGGCGAGCACGGAACTGCCAGATGCCTTGAGCCGGGTGAAAATTTTACTGGAGCATCCTGCCTTTAACATCAAAAATCCAAATAAGGTTAGGGCTGTTCTCGGGGCATTTTCACAGGCTAATCCGCGTAACTTCCACAGCAAAGATGGCAGCGGTTATCGCTTTCTTGCCGAAATGATTGCCAAGCTCGATAAAATTAATCCGCAAATTACTGCTCGTCTGGCCACCCCATTTACGCGTTGGCGCCGTTATGACGTAAATCGACAGAATTTGATGAAGGCTGAATTGCGGCATTTAACCAGTCTTGATTTATCTCGCGACTTAAGGGAAGTGGTTGCTAAGAGCCTTGCTTAATCCGATTTTGCGGTCAACTGGGCGCTCGTTGCAGTGCCCTGCCTAGCCCAGGTCAGTTTGCTAATCTCTGCTTCAAGTCCTAAACTTTTAATCACCATCAGAGGAAAGGAGGCGATATGAATCAGAGGTATTTGGAGCAATGGACGAAAATAGCCAAAAATATCCAACGCCCTTTTCAAGCCATGCTTGAATTGAATCTGGAAATGATGGAGAAGGTTAAATATCTTAAGGTTGAGGATTTTATCAACATCAAAAATCCAGAAGAATTACTTGAGAAGCAAGTCAATTTTGCAATTGAGAATGGTCACAGAACCCTTGATTATTTTCAAAGGTCATTTGAAATTTTTGAGCAAGTGCTAGGTCCCATCACTGAGTCGGTTAAGCAATCGACTACCTCAACCATGGAAACAGCGAAATCCTTAAAAACTTTACTTCACCCGGCAAAATTGGGCATGGCTCCCACTAAGGCGGCAATCAATTTGGCTAAACCGTTATTGGACCCAACTCTTTCAATCAGTGATCCTATGAAAATCATGGAAGAACTGAGTAATGCAGACCTAAGCCCGAAAGAGGCAAAGAGAGAGACGCAAGCAAAATCTGGAACCAGTAAAAAGGCTAAAGCAAAAAAAGCAAAACAATTAAAATCCTAAGATAAAGGAAAAGAGCCTATTTCCTTAATAATTTGCCCTTGTGCATCGGCAATACCAATGCCAATAGCAGTGGCAATGGTGTTTACCGCAATCGACTTTTTGACGGCAAATCGCTGAATTAAGCGGTTCAATTGCGCATGCCAATAAGACTCTTGTTCATCAATGACCATTAGGGATAAGTGTGGGGAAAAATTCCTGAAAACATTCGGACTGCCATAATGTTGAAAGGATTCTACTCTGGCAGGATTTTGCAATGCCCATATAGGTATAGGCGCTTTCTTGTCTCTCAAGGACATTAATTTTAATACAAGGTGGTCACTGAGTTTTTGCAACTCTTGATTTTTCCTGATTGACAGTAAAACATAGCCGCTTGAGCTTACTTCAATGTCTTTGCTTTGCAGCCTGATTTTTTTATTTTGAGCAGCGATTAGAGGCAGGTCATGCATGATAACTGACAAGTTTCTTTGAGGATAATGCGTCAAATATAAGGTAATATGCAGAGGATGGGTCGGGAAGAATGGCGTTATTTGATATTGGCTTAAAAATCCCTGCTGATTTAGGTAAGCATTAAAGTCTCCTATCAGTTTTTCAACAGTATTATTCGGCTCCAATTTTAAATAGACATTCATAAAAAGAGATGAATTTTTTGTTGCAAAAACTTTATGCATGTACAGTGTAAACAAAACAATGAGAATGCCATGGCCGATAAGTTTGCTGTAATGGGTAATCCTATAGCCCACAGTTTGTCTCCCTTAATTCATCAGCGTTTCGCAAAACAAACAGACAGGAGTTTAATTTACGAAAAATTATGCATTGATGAAACAGCATTTGAATCCGCAGTCGCGAATTTTTTTACCGGCGGTGGTAAGGGATTGAACATCACATTACCTTTTAAACAAAAAGCATTTTCCATGGCAAAGATAAGATCTACCAGGTGCATCCAAGCCAAGGCGGCGAATACCTTATGGATGAAAGACCAGCGCCTCTGTGCAGATAATACCGATGGCATTGGTTTACTAAGGGATTTGGCAAATCTCATGGACTTAAGGGGCAAAAAAGTCTTGATTCTGGGAGCTGGAGGAGCAGCTCGTGGCATTATTGGACCTTTACTCAACTCAGAAATTTCGTCGCTTATTTTAACCAATCGGACTTTTACCAAAGCCCAAGCCTTACAAGATGAATTTAAAAATCTTCATTGCTGTGAGTTTCAGCAATTAAATGAAAGCTTTGATTTGATAATTAATGCCACCTCCACAGGCATTGCTGGTCAATCCCTCAACTTACCCCTTTCCTTACTGAAGGCGAATAGCTACTGTTATGATTTGTCTTACCAGGCGCAAGGGCTTACTCCCTTTGTTCAATGGGCTAAAAACCATGGCTGCCAAGCCAGTGATGGTTTGGGAATGTTGGTTGAACAGGCAGCCGAAGCATTTTTTATTTGGCATGGAGTGATGCCTGATGCTCAAGCGGTTTTAAGTGAATTGCGTCAATCTGCTGACTTGAACAATTAACTGAAAAATTTCTCAACATCTTCGGCAACGGATAAAGTATCTTGAAAGCCTAATTCAATCAGTTCGCGCGTAAATTCTTTCTCAAATAATAAAAAACTTAATAAGTCACCCGAATGATCTTTAGCACCAAGTACATTGAGAAGAAAACGAAGCAGTGCGGGCATATTATTATACTGTGCCTGAGCCATTTGTGAGAGGTCGACGCTGGGACGAAGATGAAGTGTGTCTATTGGCCGCCAGGGTGATCGCCTTTTCTTCCACATTGACAGCAAACGTGCAATGTCATTCATGTGGTTAACCATTTCGATGTCTCTATCCAGATTGTCAAGAAAAATCCCATTCAGCATGCCGCCAAGAATCCTCGCAAAACCAATGTCGCCATTTTTTAAGTGCTCTGGATTAGTGAAAATAGGTAATTGTCGGGTTCCTAAAATTAATATTTTTTCAACCTGGAAGCGGATTGCACCTCTTAACGGCGAGACTAGACCCATGCTGCCATCACCGTAGTGGAAACCATCAAGATGAACGGTCGGAAAGAATAGGGGGAGTGCACTGGAGGCAAGAATGTGCTCCATGCCCAAACTGGCCCTTTGACTGATATGTCGGGGATAATGCCAATCTACAAAGTCATCATTGCGGCAATGCTGATAAAAGGAAATCGTTTGCTGGGTTTCATAACATTGACTAATGACTTCCATGGTTTCGAAATGGTTGCAAGCGATGTTGATGCGAATTAAATCGAAATCAATATTATCGGTGATATATTCCCGCAGGGGTGTCGTATCAAGCAAATGTCCAGTCTGGCGCTGTTTAATAATCAGATTACTAAGATTGCGTAATACCGATTTGCTTAATTCATAATTGCTGGCGTTAAAAATCTGTTGGCAACTGATTTCAGACCACATGTTCTCCATTTTTTCAACAGCGGCGCGGAAATCGTGGGCATTTTCAGCCAAAACAGCAGCATTGATGCTGCCTACACTCACCCCGCTTATCATTTCAAAGGGGATGGTTTTAGTTTGCAGAATGTGATGAATGGCCTTTAATACTCCAGCCTGGTAAGCGCCACGCGCGCCGCCACCAGCCAAATAGACCCCTTTTTTTGCCATAAGTACTTATTTTTTTTAAAGATATAAAAATATAGTTGACTACTGCCTTCTCTGGCAAGCATAGCAGAAGAAAGTCGCTAAGGTTAACCTGAATTTGCCGAAATTGGTTGAGGATTAACTAATTGGGTTTTTTTCAAATGATAAAGGATGAAATCCAATTGTCGGGACGCAGGAGGATTAGCCTGGGAAGCTCAATGGATTCAACATTCAGTTTTTAATTGCAGACAAAGAATTGATAATAAATAAATCCCAAGACGCCTGGGTGGATTTGAAGACGAAATTTTTCAATGGAAATTTCTCATGGAGAAAGAATGCAATGCATTCAAAATTTATATGACAGGCAATTGCATGTGCAGCAAAATTGCATTGAATTCTTGTTCTACAGTCCAAACCTTTCATTGCTTTTTGCGAACGATTCAAGGTATACCACAGAATGATTGCTTTTAATGTTGGAAGACAAGGGCAGGCCCGGGGTGAAGCAAGCAATTTCAGCATGCTTGGTTTATACAGCAAAGAGGATTCAGAACTCGTTTTAGTGTGGCGAGTTGATTGCCAGAAGAAAGAAGGTAAAGCCGCTCTTCTAGAGACACAACAATCCCATTAGTCAGCATTTTTTGATACTCATTATGATGAGGGGAAACCAATAAAAAATGAAATAAATCAAAAGCAATACCCTAATTCCACTTGATTGCATTTATCTCTGAAGTATTATAGCGTGTTCTTATGTCATCCAAGGAATTCAAGGCCATGCTTGCACTGCTTCGTTCCCAACCTCGTGCCTTTCATATGATTTTTATGTTGGAAATTTGGGAAAGGTTTGGTTTCTATACCGTGCAAGGCATTTTAACTTTGTACTTCATTCGTTTCCTGGGTTTCGATGATGCGGCTGCTTATTATACCTTTGGCGCCTTTTCAGCGCTGGTGTATGGTATGGTTTCAATTGGCGGCTATTTGGGTGATAGCGTTTTAGGGACCAAACGTACAATTGTTCTTGGCTTATTCATCTTGGCTCTTGGCTATTTCTCACTGGCAATTACCGATAAAGAGCATGTTTTTTGGGCTCTTGGGTTGGTTTGCGTAGGCAATGGTTTGTTTAAGGCTAACCCATCAAGTCTTCTTGCCAAGTGTTATGAAGCAGATGACCCAAGGCTGCATTCCGGTTTTACCCTCTATTATATGGCCATCAACCTAGGATCGACCTTTGCCCTTTTTATAGGTCCTTTCCTGGCCAGTAACTATGGCTATTCCTATGCCTATTTTATGAGCTTTATAGGATTAAGCCTTGGTTTGGCCAATTACTGGTTCCAGCGTCGTCATGTCGCTCATATTCATACCTTGTCTGATCAAAGAACCATAAAATTCTGGCAATGGCTTCTGATTGCAATTGCAATTGCTGTGGTTACGGCAGTGGCCGCCTACTTATTACAAAATGTCATGATTGCCAAAAATTTAGTTTGGTTAATTACGGCAGTGGTTGTGTTGATTTATTTTTTTTATATGCGCAACGAGAATCAAATTTCTTTCATGAAGATGTTGGCCGCTTTTATTTTAATGCTAGAAGCCGTTCTATTCTTTACTTTGTATCAGCAAATGCCCACTTCTTTAAATTTATTTGCGGTTAACAACGTCGTACCCAATTTAATGGGTATTCCTATTGATCCGCAAAGTTTTCAGGCTTTAAATCCAATCTGGATTATTACCATGAGCCCTGTTTTAGCATGGACTTATAGTAAGTTCTACCAGCGCGGTATATCTTTTCCAATCCCCTATAAATTTGCCCTTGGCATGATTTGCTGTGGGTTAAGTTTTTCCCTTTTGTATTTTGCCAGATTTTTACATGATGAAAGCGGAATGGTTTCATCATGGTGGCTGGTTGTAAGTTATTTTTTTCAGAGTACTGGTGAGCTGCTGGTTTCAGCGCTTGGAGTAGCCATGATTGCTGAATTGGTTCCTGATAAAATTACCGGTTTTGTCATGGGAATGTGGTTCCTCACATCAGCCGTTTCAGGGTTCATTGGCGCGAAAGTGGCTTCATTTACTGCCTTGCCTCAGAACATTACTCCGGGAATAGGCTCCTTAATGATTTATACGCAAGTGTTTTTATACGTAGGCCTTGTGACTCTGGGCATCGGCTTAGTGATGTGGTTTGGTTCTGCAACGCTTACGCGCTACATAAGGCCGGTAGTAAGCGTGAAAAATTAATTTTATCTTAAACAAACATGTATGATCTTCGTGCAGATATGATTCACCTGGTATCTGCATGAGAATTCTCGCCAGCAGCATTTTTTTAAGATGAGTGATTCTTTGAGGCAAACATCATTTTTTTACAGAGGCCATAAAAATATGACCCCTGAATTTTTATATGAAAAAACTAAAGCCAGCCCCCAGAAAACGAATTAAAATGAAATCTGACAAGCAATGCAAGCATCAACAGTTCATGTTGTGCAGAAAAAACCCACTCCTATGCAAGTTGAGAGAAAAGCAGGCGCTCATCAAAACATAGTTTTGCGAATGGGGAAGTCTGAAGTGAAAGTTTAGAGGAGTGCTCGTTAATCACTTGCTCTTTTTCTTGGCCTCTTGCCACAACTTCATGAGCATGGATGGAGGCTGTCCCTTTAAATGCTTGAGGCCGTTTTGATAGGCATCTTCTTTTAAAGCCTGCATCCTCGCTTTAAATTTGCTAGCAATTTTAGCCATGGTATCTTCCGGGTGAAAACCTGCAAACAAGCAAAGGGATATGGCTGTATGCAGCAAATCACCCATTTCTTCTTGAATGCGCTTCTGCGACTCCCCGTTTTCCAAGGCTTCTTTGATTTCTGCACATTCGCTTAGAGCTTGATCAAGGATCATTTCCTCATTGGGCCATTCAAAACCAAAAGAACGTGCCTCTTGTTCAAGAGCAATTAATTCATCCATGGCATTGTCGAGTCTTTTTATCATGCAAACCATAGGAGGGTGGGAGCATTCAGGAATAAGGTTAATTAGGGGGGAAAATTGCTGGTTGCAATAAAAATTAAACCGCCTTAGCGCTTCTGGTCCAGCCTCAGCAGCTAAAATTTGGACAGTGATCATGCTTGCTTTTTTTTTGGCGTACTGCTCAGCTTTTTGCAATAGCAAATTCTCCAAGCCCTCACTCTGATACGGTTTAACAATCTCTAAGCAATCTATTTTGGCACTCAGTGGATAAGGAAAGGACAAACTCAAAATCCCAACTGTGCGATCATCAATAATCGCTGCGAGATGAACATTAGAATCTCCATTAAGCCCGGAAATATTATGTGTTTTCACATCGCTGTCAGAAGCATTGGGCATTAGTTTTTCAAAAAATTCTTGCGCAACGGCATTTGAAACCATTTGAATGCTAGTCATGTTTTTCGCATCAGCGGATTATTTATGCTAATGCTAAGGCTGTATGGAATATTTTGAAAGCCAATTATGAATGTATTTGTTTTTAAACTCCTATCGGATGTACAGCCAATGCTGAGCATTTCGGTATTTATTTCCTAATAGTGGTTAATACAGTATCGAATCTATGCTTTTTAATGAATTTAGGAAAAAGTTTTCCACAGATTCTGTGAATAACCTTGTGAACAATAGCGGATAAGTCGAAATGGTGCTGTCAGATACGGATGTATTCTCAATAGCTTTTCTTGAAAATGATCACTCTCTGTCACATACTCACTCATTTAAGACGAATGATTGTATAGTTATGAACACCGTAGAAAAAATTGTCTGCCCGACCTGCGCCAGCCCCAATACCTGGCAGAAGGAAAATTCCTTCAGGCCTTTTTGCTCAGAGCGCTGTAAGCTCATTGATTTAGGTGAATGGGCAAGCGAATCACGAAAAATTCCAGGGAGCTCGATGACTGATGCGCAAGCTCCAGATGTAGATTGAGCAATTCAAAAGAAAAGGACCTAGGCTACTATGTTCAGGCATAACCATCAGTAGTAGCCCCTATGCGCTTATGCCATTTATAATCGGGCTGTATAAAAAACTGGCTCTTCTGATTCTAGCTCATCTTTAGGTGGGCAACCTGAAGAAAAATCAAGGGCAAATTCAAAATTGACTGTTCCTGATAAGCCGCATTTCGGCATCTTATCAGCCATATCTGAAGCTGGAAAAAAAGGATGATTTTTGTTCCAGGGATCAATGACTACGCAAACATCACCAAATTCATCAGTAGCACTTAAGTAGTCCTCACAAGGAATATCTGCCAAAGGTTGGGGCAAACTTGCAAATTGTTTAACTTTGGATTTATCGAGCAATAGATAACTATGGCCTCCCAAACGATTTTCAACGTCCACCCGCTCAATACGCTTAAAAGGCGCGGGTTTGTTTTCTCGAATTTCATCCATTACCATCAGATACAGGTATACAAACGCTGCATTGGTTTGTTCCGTACAATTTGCCAACTTTTCTGTATTAGAGGGGTGGTGGGCATCTCGATACCACATGCTGATGTTATAACCAGTCCCTTTTCGATAGGCTTCTTGTTCAAAAAGATCTTGAGGAGACTCGAATTTTTTTCGTTTAGCGTGCAAGGTTGCGAAAATTTTTGTTAAATCCCTTTCATTCAATTTACTGCGCTTTTGTTCTAGAAGAAGCTGTTTTTC
Source organism: Legionella jordanis (assembly GCF_900637635.1). Classification (NCBI taxonomy): domain Bacteria; kingdom Pseudomonadati; phylum Pseudomonadota; class Gammaproteobacteria; order Legionellales; family Legionellaceae; genus Legionella; species Legionella jordanis. The sequence continues at coordinate 2,881,839 of NZ_LR134383.1, read as the reverse complement.
AGGATCATAAGGATTATTTGTAGCCTGCATCTGCAAAATTTTTTGTATGTAATGAACCGTGTTTTCTCCCAATTCGAGATTTTTGAGCAGGCAAGAAGCCGCTTCTAAAGTTTGCATTAGGTCGCTGTACTCTTCTGCTCTGAGTCGCCCTATTTTTTCACTATAGCGTTTTAATTTCTGGACCAAAGGGTTTTTGGTTTCGGGGGCTAAACGATTAATGCGGTTTAGCAGCAGCGTGATTTGAGGTTTGAGCTGATTTAAACTTTTCTGGTCAAAAAGCATAATTAATGCCTATTATGTGCAAAATTGGTAGAAAGATAACATTTTTTTTTTAGATCCGACAAGTAAATTAATCCTTGAATTAAACAAGCAGAAAATTATTTTAACTAAACACGATGATTCATTTATAATCAAAAGCTAATTAATAATGAGCAAATTAAAGCTCTCTAGTTTTTCAAATTGACACTGTGATTTTATTGCGAGCTGAAGTTTGATGCGAGGCAATCTCTTTCCAGCTGATCCATCACCCTGCTAATTCAAAAGGATTGGCAAGTGAATTTAAAGCGACTTGGGTTGTCATAGGAAATTCATTTTTTTTCTTGTTTCTTAATATTTGGTTAATAAATCTACAGTAAGATAGGCGATATGCCTGAATCTAGATCACTTTGGGCTTTTACCAACATCGGGGTGTAATGGAACTATGACAATTCAAATTAGTCAAGAAAGCCAGGAAATAATCTCGCAATTAAAGGATAAAAACAATGCTTTAGCGGTTCGCTTTGCTCAAGCTGCTTCTGAAGTTGAAACCGCCACTCTGCTTGGCTGGTTAACTCCCTTTGATATTGACTTAAATGAAGAAGATGCTCTCCTATTAGGCAAGTTAAATATTTCCTTGCTAAAAGACTTGTGCAATTCCAAAAGTGCCCCCCATGAAAGAAAATCGAAAAAGAAAGGGGGATGGCTTGCCAAAGCCAAATTAGGACTTTTGGCTGTAGCCGGGACCGTTTATTTTGGTTGTGAAGGTTTTGATGGCATTAGCGCCATCATGGGTATTTTCTCTTCAGTGCCCACGTTTGCTATTTTCCTGGCCGGCTCAGTCTTTGCCATTTTATCCATTGTTGTTTTTTATAGCTTTGATCTGGTTGAAATTTCAAAGAACTTAGGGGTCAAATTTAGTAATTCACCCAAGAAGCTGGACATCCTCTATTCTGAATTCAAGAAAATTAAAGCATTACGAAGTCTTTTATCCCACCCGGCAAGTAAAACCATTGAACAAGTGAATGAAGATTTACAACTTGCCAAAATGCTAATGGCGCGACATAAAGATTTGGATAAGGAGAGATTAAAGCTAATGGAAGCTTTGAACAATCCTTACTTAAGATTTGGCAAGATGTTAACGGCTGGAATTGCTGGCGTTATTTTCTTTAGCGGTGGCTTTTTCTCCGGGCAAACGGTTGCACTGGCCATTGCTGGTTTATTTATGGGGTCAGTTTCCGCAGCCTTTCCTCCCGTGCTAATCGCAAGCATTTTAGTCGGTTTAGCGGCATTTAGCGTGTATTGGTTCGTAGAACGGCCAGGCATAGAAAATCTGATCAGCCGCTGGATGCATTTGGACAAAAATAAAATCGATGCTTTATGCGATAGCGAAGCTGTGGAGCAGGAATCCAGAGAACTGGATCATTTAGTCAACATGTTGTCTGAGAACAGCTCCTTAAAAGAAACGAAGCTGAATCAAGTTGCTACTATAATCTCTCTAGAAGAGAGGGTGTCGGAAGCCGATAAAATAATCGAGCGCCAACAAAAGACCATAGCCACACTTCAAAAATTCAATCAAACGGTCGATGAGATGCCAGGATCTCTGAAGGGTTTAAAGAGGGCATCATCTGACGTTGACAAAACTTCTTCGAAAACTTCTGCAGCAAATCTTTCTTCTTATAGTTTTTATGCTGGCTCAAGAAGAAGTCGCTCCTTTGATGACTTAAGAAGTTTGGAGATCGCTAGCAACAATATGTAAGTTTAGCAGGTGATAAACCTGTTAAATATTTAAGATAGTTTTGGCAAATGGGATCGTAATTTTTCGTTGAGCGGCAAGGGATGCATTATCCAGCTGATCAAGAATCTGATGGAGATCACTCATATTGCGCGCACAGCGATTGATTAGGAATTGGCCAACACCAGTGGGTAATTCAAACCCTCGCTTTTGCGCATGTTGTTGCAAGGTTTGAATTTTCAAATCATCATTCAACTCGTAAAGTTGCACTACCAAGCCCCAGCTCAAGCGGGACTTAAGATCAGGAAGATTAATTCTGGCGGATGCAGGAGATTGGGAGCTGCTTATAATTAGCTTCGTATCTTCTTGCGCTCTTGCCTTATTATAAAGATGGAACAAGGCCTCTTCCCAAGCGGCATCCCCAGCAATAACATCAATGTCATCAATGGCAATTAAGTTTTGCTGCTCAATGGCATCAATGCTATCTGGCCCCCATTCTTTAAGAACTTTTAGAGGCAGATAAATGCTGCTTTGTTCAGAACTCAGGGCTTGGCAACAAGCCTGCAACAAATGAGATTTCCCACTTCCTACAGCCCCCCAAAGCATTAAATAGCGCTCGCCGGAACCCTCCAGCATGCGTATGACTTCTTTGCGCAATAAGTCATTTTCTCCCCAACAAAAATCATTAAAAGTGGCCTCATCATTGAGTTGAATGGCCAATGCTAATTGTTTATTCATTGTCTAGTGGGTCCCTGGTGAGGTTTTCTTGCCAGGTTTTTTACCAGCGGCATAAGCCTTTTTGCCCCAGGTCCAAACGTAATCAATGTAACTTGCTGCGGTGGTCGCTGCTGTTAGGTAAATTAAAAGTTCTCTTAAATAAGGGGCAAATGTGAAAAAAGCCAGTTCAAACAAGCAGAGACTCACCAAAGTGAGTTGCAAGGTCGTGTTAACTTTGCTGATCAGTGTGGGTTCAAATTCCATTTGTCGCTGAATAAGCCAATACCAGGCTATAACGCCTATTGAAATGGTTAAATCACGTAAAAACACCAGAGCAACCAGCCACCAGGGCAATTCTCCAATTAAGGCCAAAGAAATGAAGCTTGAGGCAACTAGCAATTTATCTGCCAAAGGGTCGATGAGTGAACCCAAACTACTCTGCCATTTGAAGTTTCTGGCAAGCCAGCCGTCTAAACCATCGGTAAAACCTGCTGTAAAAAAAATATAAAAAGACTTGTCATATTCGTGTTCGTAGAGAGATACCAAAAATGGCACAATCAACACGAGGCGAAAAAATGTCAGCAGGTTTGGAATGTATCTTAGAAACGAAAATTTAGGCATACCCTCATTGACTCGGATGTGTTTAGAGCATTGCAAATAATGTTCAAGTGTATACAATCCTTTGGTTACTGTCACGTTGTTGTGATTCATAAAGATTCAATTGTTAAGGCTATGATTGGCTTTTCTAGCGGCATGTTCGGTCTCTCTTGGTTTGAAAATCAAGAATTGCCGGAGGCTTCGATTTTATAAAGAAAGGTTGCCAGCAGGGCAAAGAAAAAGGCAGCCAGCAACACTAAACTGAACCGAAGCCAAAGGATAAAATAACTGTTTGCATAATTATGCTTGGGATGATCGGGGTGATAAATAACCGTGATGCTTTCATTTAAGTGAGGAGCGCTTGGATAAAAGCCTAACTGGCTCTGAAATTCAATAATCTGACCCTTTTGGGTCGAGAAGCGAATGACAGGATAGTGTAACACTTGAGCACGACTGAGGTTGTTTTGAGATGTTTTTGCAACAAATCCCACTATTGTTCCCGTGGTTTGCACGCTGTGATGAGTGATGTGCCAAGCCTCAATGAAGTAGTAACCAGCCAAAAGGAAGCTGGCAGCGCTTGCTAAAATTAAAAGGGAAGCAAACTGTTTCATAAATTTTAATTTTAATTACGCTGCTTAATTTATAGCACAGGATTCATAGGAAGCAGCCCGCCTCTTGATGGAAGGGGAGGGCGTTAAACCATATTGTCGCTTGCAAAACCGCATCGTTGCTGAAAAATTCTGGATGCTTATTGAATGACAGGCATTCGGAAAGGGCTTTATATAGGGATAGGGCTGATTGCGGGCATTAAGATTAGGAAAAATGCTCCCATGGATTCAACAAACGGGAGCATTCTTAAGAACGGTGATTTAGCGGCCTAACCAATTTAGGGATGTGTTGTTTGTTCCGAAGGATGTTCCTTGGTGGCTTGTTCTAAAGTTTGCTCCAGAGTGCTTAGCATTTGCGCAGTTTTAGTTTGGAAAAAGGAAAAATGTTTTCCAGTCGCAAATTTATAACCTAGGTCAGCGGCAACAAAAAGAACCCCGAAGCCAGTGATGGTAGCTGCTAGATATCGTAATATAAGTTTAAAACCACGATGATTTTCTAAGGCGGAACGAGATTCAGCAATGGCATCCTGACATTCCTGCTTAAAGAGCTTGACATTACCCCGTTTGCCGAGGGTTTCGCCATAACTTTGCATGACTTTCTGATGAAGCAGCGCGGCAGCATTAGCAGCATCATCATGACCATCTTGTCTTAAAATTGCTGCTTTCGTGGCAATTGCATCCATTTGACTTTCAAAGCTTTCCTTAAGTTCCCCTAAAGTGGCGGCCTGTATTTGCAGCAGGCTTTCTTGTTCTTCGGTTGGGGAAGAAGAAGTATTTTCGATAGCTGCTGAGCGGGCCGTTAATTCTTCAGCCAGTAATTGTTTTCGATTGGTTTGTAAAACTCGATAAGTGCCGCCTTCCCTGTGCCATAATTCTGGTCTACCCAGTGTATTTAAAAAATCCAGATTGTGGACGTATGCTTCATTCTGAAGCGGGTCATGACTATCATGCCCATGGGCATAAACCAGTTTATAGCCATTATGCTCGGCTGGGCGCTCGATTGCCACGTAGCCTCTATTCCACATGACGCCTACAAAAGGGTATGCTTTTAAATCTGAACTGAAAAAAGTGTCACTATAACCTTTGTACATGGCCTCTGCTGGGCATAATTTACCTATAGTATTCCTTCTTGCATAGTCCTGGAATTTGCGGTTGATGTTATCTATCGTTTTAGCTAATTCAACTGCTGTAGAGTCCTCATAATTCACTCCAAACTGTTGGGCTAAATCTGCAATTGTATTTAATCCGATGGGCGCATGACTAAAAATTACAATTTCCGAATCATCCTCGCTTAATGTGTAGGAAATTACTTTCAGGCTTGGTTTATAAGCGCTGTCGGTGATTTCAAATACTTCTTTAGGCGTTATAAGTTTTCTCTCTATGAGAGTTTGCATATTTTCGAGGGAGCGTGCATGGTCATGTTTTAATAATGGCGCTTTGAACGCTTTATTTTCCTGATGCATCTCACAGGCTTGCAGAAATTCTACGCTGTGATTGGACATTAATATCTCAACTGAAACCTGCTGCTCGCGTAATTTCTGTAAAATTCTAAGGGTGAAATAATCATTGCTGCCTCTGTCAGCAAGCTCATCGCCGATGAGTCTGATGGCGGCCTTATTAAATTTAATCCCATTGATTATTCTGTTGAATTCATTAAGATCCGTTTTGGTTAGACGCTCAGCGCTCTTTTCGTAAATCGTAACCAATTGGGCATAGTCTTTATCATTGAGATTGCTGGTAATGCCTTGTTTTACGAGCATGAACATTAATTTCATGGCATTGCCATGAAGATCGCCAATTGTAATTTCAAAATCGGGATCCGCGGGGTGGATGTCTTTGGGGAATTGGAAAATATTAACTTCTTCTTGAATTATGGAATGCGTCACTATCCTCTCCTTCGTGAAAATCTCAGACTAAGATTGTATATGACTTCCCTTATGAAAATCTTAATGTTAAGGTTAAAGATTATACAAAAACCTTGGGAAGAAACAGAAAATCCCCAAAAAATATAAATGGCAGTTCAATACAGTCTTAAAAGAGCCTGGCCACTGTCGGTTTACCATTAAATCCAAGAGAATAAAACAGGTCAAATTTTGCTGAATAAGTTTTCGGCTTAAGTGCTTCTGCGCCTTTCATGGCAGTAAAAACGTTGTGCAACTTGCAACCGGATCTGCCATGCCTCAGCAATACTATTGGTAGCGAGAAATGTGGATTAATTATCTTCGTTTTTTCGATAAATGACCGCAATGTTACCAATTAACTGCACCAACTCAGCGCCCAGTTCTTCACAAATTTCTGTGGCAATCTGTTGACGCTCATCGCGCTCAACACCCGCAATTTTGATTTTAATTAACTCGTGCGCCTGGAGTGCATGATTGGTTTCCTCAAGAACAGCAGCGGTTAAACCTTTGGCACCTAAAAGGATCACAGGCTTAAGATGATGGGCTTTAGCCTTTAAAGATTGTCTGAATGCAGTGTCCATTAGGACTATCCCTCTCAATAAATGGCAAATTATTGCACGTTTTGCTGGGAAAAGGTAGTAAATTTGAGTATGATTCTAAGATTCCTAAAAGAGAATATGATATGCCCCGCTCCAAAAGCAGTAAACGCTGGTTGCAAGAACATTTTGATGATGCCTTTGTAAAAAAGGCACAGGCCGAAGGCTATCGCAGCCGTGCGGTATATAAGCTCAAAGAAATTGATGATAAAGAACAGTTGTTAAAACCTGGTATTACCGTTGTTGATCTGGGAGCTGCTCCAGGTGGATGGACTCAATATGTCACAGAAAGATTACAAGGACACGGCACAATTATTGCACTGGATATCTTACCAATGGATGCATTGCCGGAAGTTACCTTCATTCAGGGTGATTTCCGCGAGGATGAGGTGTTTGAGAAATTGATGAATATCATTCCTGAACGTGGTGTGGACTTGCTTTTGTCGGATATGGCCCCAAATATGAGTGGAGCCTCCGCAATTGACATCCCGCGTGCGATGTATTTGGCAGAGCTCGCCTTTGACTTTGCGGCGAAAGTGCTTAAGCCAGGAGGGAGTTTGGTCATGAAAGTCTTTCAGGGAACGGGGTTTGATGAGTTGCTGAAAGAGGCCCGTTTAAAATTTAGTAAAGTAATTATTCGTAAGCCTGCTGCATCACGTTCTCGTTCGCGAGAAACCTATTTGCTAGCGAAGGGCTATAATTTATAGTAACGTTATCGTTCGTAGAAATACGTCACCAATCGAGGTTAATGCTTTGAACGACATGGTAAAAAATTTATTTTTGTGGCTGATAATTGCGATTGTTTTGGTCTCAGTGTTCAGCAATTTCGGTCCACGTCATACATCCTCTGAGAAAATTTCCTACAGCAAGTTCCTGAAAGAAGTTGATCAAGGCATGATTAGCAATGTGACCATTGAAGACAATAAGGTCATCAAGGGTCTTACAAAAAATAATCATCGATTTGTCACTTACATGCCCATGCAGGACGATGCCTTGTTGGGTGAATTACTTAAAAATCAAGTTGATGTGAGTGGCCAGGAAAAACAACAAGAGAGCTTTTTGCTGCACTTGTTTATAAACTGGTTCCCGATGCTCCTTTTAATTGGCGTTTGGGTCTTTTTTATGCGGCAAATGCAAGGCGGCGGTGGCCGGGGAGCAATGTCGTTCGGACGTTCACGAGCACGATTGCTCGGTGAAGATCAAGTAAAAGTCACTTTCGCTGATGTCGCCGGTGTTGATGAAGCAAAAGAAGAGGTCAAAGAATTGGTGGACTTTTTGCGAGATCCTTCTAAATTCCAGAATTTGGGCGGCCGCATTCCACGAGGTGTACTGCTTGTGGGATCTCCAGGAACCGGTAAAACCTTGTTAGCCAAGGCCGTAGCTGGTGAAGCCAAAGTACCATTCTTTACTATTTCAGGTTCTGACTTCGTTGAAATGTTTGTGGGAGTCGGAGCTTCACGCGTTCGCGATATGTTTGAGCAAGCAAAAAAACATGCCCCTTGCATCATTTTTATCGATGAAATTGACGCCGTTGGACGCCATCGGGGAGCCGGTTTAGGTGGTGGCCATGATGAACGCGAACAAACACTGAATCAGTTACTGGTCGAAATGGATGGCTTTGAAGGGAACGAAGGAGTTATTGTCGTCGCCGCAACGAACCGTCCTGATGTTTTGGATCCTGCTCTCTTACGACCGGGCCGTTTTGACCGTCAAGTGGTAGTTCCCTTGCCAGATATTCGTGGACGTGAGCAGATTTTGAGAGTCCATTTACAAAAGGTACCTATTAATAAAGATGTTGAAATTTTACCGATAGCTCGTGGCACACCTGGATTTTCAGGGGCTGACTTAGCCAATTTGGTGAATGAAGCGGCTCTTTTTGCAGCGCGGGCGAACAAACGCAAAGTCGGTATGATTGAGCTCGATAAAGCAAAAGATAAAATCATGATGGGTGCAGAGAGGCGCTCCATGGTTATGGATGAAAATGAAAAGAAACTGACAGCCTATCACGAAGCCGGCCATGCAATCGTTGGCTTGTCTGTTCCTGAACACGATCCTGTGTATAAGGTCACTATTATTCCTCGTGGGCGGGCGCTCGGTGTTACGATGTTTTTGCCTGAGCAAGATCGCTACAGCCATAGCAAGCGACGGTTGGAAAGTCAGTTGTGTAGTTTGTTTGGTGGACGTATTGCCGAAGAGTTGATTTTTGGTGCCGAAAGCGTAACCACCGGTGCGTCCAATGATATCATGCGGGCAACCGAGATTTCGCGTAAAATGGTGACCACCTGGGGCTTATCTGCCCTAGGTCCACTGACCTTTGGTGAAGAGCAAGGAGAAGTTTTTCTCGGAAGAAGCGTAAGTCAGCATAAAGAAATTTCTGATAATACCGCACAGCAAATTGATGAAGAAGTTCGTCAGATTATTGATAGAAATTATCAAAGGGCGAAAGAAATTCTTTTGGCAAATATGGATAAATTGCATTTGATGGCAGAAGGCCTGATTAAATATGAAACCATTGATGCCAAACAAATCCAAGAAATCATGAGCGGCCATGAACCTTCCCCTCCAGAGGATTGGGATTCTCCCAAGCTCATTGACAAAGACAAAAAAGGTGGAGATAGCACATCGACCACAATTAACGGTAAGCCTCTTGATAAACCTGCTGGTGATCACAATTAATCTGAACTGGGGCAGCGCCTGGTCTCTATTCAGGTTAATGCCTCAGTTTAACTCAGTTAGGAAATAACCCTTGTAATTGAGAATTTGGCTGAAACAATCGTTCAGCCAAATTGATTCCATCGTCCGGTTTTATAATTCGAATTAATAATATTGACCATGAATAACCAACAATTTAAGCAGTGGTGCGAACTGTATGCACAAAGGTCATTGGCTTTTAATAAGCCTTTGATCATGGGAATCCTTAATATCACCGCGGATTCGTTTTCCGATGGTGGATTGTATCTGCAAAAAGAGGATGCTTTGAGGCAGGCGCGCACCATGGTTTCAGAAGGAGCTGATCTTATTGATGTAGGTGGCGAATCATCCCGACCCGGCGCCGTGGCTATAAGTCTTGATGAGGAGCTTGCCCGGGTAATTCCCGTAATTGAAGCATTGCGCTCAGAAACGGATGTTTGCATTTCAATAGATACCAGCAAAGCACAAGTAATGAAGGAGGCCGTTTCGGCTGGCGCATTTTTAATCAATGACATCAGCGCTCTTAGCGGTGAGAATGCCTTAGAAACTGCTGCATCTTTAAATGTCCCTGTTTGTCTTATGCACATGCAAGGTCAACCCAGTACTATGCAACTCAACCCTTACTATAAACAAGATGTGCTTCACGAGCTTAATGATTTCTTTGAACATAAAATATCAAGCTGCTTAATGGCCGGGATATGCCCGCGCAACCTCATTTTGGACCCAGGCTTTGGCTTTGGTAAATTGCCAGAGCACAATTTGCGGATTGTAAATAATTTGGGCGAGTTCCATAAACACCGTTTACCCTTGCTTTTGGGGGCTTCGCGCAAGAGCACTTTGGGGGTGATCTTAGGCAAAGAGGTGCACGAGCGTTTGCCAGGGGGGTTGAGTATTGCCATTGTGGCAGCACTGCATGGGGTTGGTATACTGCGAACCCATGATGTAGCCGCTACTCACCAATCCCTAACAATGCTGGAGGCTATCGTCAATGAATCCTTTAATCATCGGAACAGCGAAAAAATTAATAAAGATTAATTCGCTAAAAGCCTCATTGTGATAGTATAACGGTTTTGCCAGCTGAACATTTCACTCTTATTACAGATAACAATAACTAAGGTATAGAGGATAAACAGGATGAGTCAACGAAGATATTTTGGCACTGATGGTATTCGTGGTCGAGTTGGTTTATCCAATATTAACCCCGAGTTTATCCTCAAACTGGGTTGGGCTCTGGGAAGAGTTATTGGCGGTGGTGAACGTAAAAAAGTTTTAATAGGCAAAGACACCAGAATTTCTGGTTATATGTTGGAGTCTGCCCTGGAGGCTGGTCTTTCTGCAGCAGGTATCAACGTGAGTTTATTAGGTCCAATGCCAACACCGGCAATTGCCTATCTAACGCAAACATTGCGAGCTAATGCGGGAGTGGTAATCAGCGCCTCCCATAACCCATTTGAAGACAATGGCATTAAGTTCTTCTCGGCTGAGGGCAGCAAGTTCCCAGACGATCTGGAATTGGCTATTGAAGCAGAAATGGAAAAACCGCTTGAAGTGGCACCTTCCATTCAGTTGGGTAAAGCGATTCGAATCCATGATGCCCCCGGCCGCTATATTGAATTTTGCAAGTCAACGATCCCTCCCTTAACCCGATTAACGGGCTTAAAAATTGTTGTTGATTGCGCCAATGGCGCAACTTATCACATCGCTCCCAATGTGTTTAGCGAGTTGGGCGCAGAAGTGATTACCATTGCCAATAAACCTAATGGGTTTAACATCAATGAAAAATGCGGTTCTACTGCGCCAGAGCAGCTTTGCAATCAGGTTTTGCAAACCGGGGCTGATGTGGGGGTGGCCCTCGATGGGGATGGGGATCGCCTCATTTTGGTTGACGCGAAAGGCAAGATTGTGGATGGCGATCAGATCCTTTATATCATTACCAAAGATCGCTTGCAAAAAGACAGCTTGCACGGAGGGGTTGTAGGAACTTTAATGAGTAACTATGGCTTGGAAAAAGCCATTACTGATATGGGCGTACCCTTTTTACGAACGAAAGTGGGTGATCGCTACGTATTGGAAACATTAAAGAAAAAAGACTGGAAGATTGGTGGGGAGTCCTCGGGACATATTGTTTGCCTGGATAAAACAACAACAGGGGATGGAATTGTTGCGGCTTTGCAAGTTTTAGCCTCAATGGTTAAACAGGAAAAAACCCTGCAGCAGCTGGTTGAAGGAATTGAATTGCTGCCCCAGACCTTAATCAATATTAAAACCGAAAATGCAGCTCAGCTCTCCGAACACCCTCAGGTGCTTGAGAGAGTCGCTGCATTAAGTAATGATTTGGAGGGAGAGGGGCGAGTTCTTTTGCGACCTTCGGGAACGGAGCCATTATTAAGGGTCATGGTTGAGGGTAAGGACAATAAGACTGTACAAACTCAGGCCGAACAGTTATCTGAAGAAATTCAAAAGATTGAAAAGGCTTATTTTTAGGATTTTACAAATTACTGATGCCTATTGATTCACCTTGCTAACAGCCCATAAATTTATCCATTCATTGCGCTCATTAGGTAGCGCAATGAATAATTTCTTGATTCATTTCTTCAATTAAACGTTCTGTCCGAGTGGATTTAAAAAAGAAAAATTGACGGTAGTCAACTGGGCTTTCATTCTTAAAAAGACTAATAATGGTTGCACATAATTGCCCCAACCATTCACAAATCCGATAAAATCCGCGATGTCGCTGTAAGCATTGGTAACGTGGGTCAGACATAAAATGGAAGTGTTGCAATGCGGGATGGTTATTATCATTTTCCGCTAGAATTGCAACTTGATGGATATGCTTGAGTAACTGTTTGAGCAACTCGCCCTCTCTCGGATGCTTTTTAAATAATTTTTTTTGCTGTTCATATAAAGCGCGCAATTTGCTATTAAGAGAAGGGGTGCGTAACTCAGCTAATGTTTGATCATCGGAAGAAAACATAGGTTTTAGATTAACTAACCTTTGCCAATCTTGTTTTGGTACTGGGCAAAGCTTCTGGTAAGCTCTAAGGACGAGGAAGTCCTGATCCGGGTTTTGAATTTCAAAAAACAGATCTTGCAACACATGTAAGGCTTGATGGTAGCGTAGCTCATCTCGAATGTTTGCTTGTAAGCTAATGATTAAATGCTGGTACCAGTGCTGTAAATCACTGGGCAAAGTTGAGCTTAAATTGCTGATTAAACGGTTCCAGAAATGCAAATTGTCCTGATAAATGACCGTTTTAGTGAATGAGCTACTGGATTCAGAATCAGCTAAAGTTTCGTTGGCTTTGAGGGTGAATGTTTGAAGACAATCTTGCAATTCATTAATTTGTTGAACAATTACTTGTTTCGCCTGCTCTATCTTAAGGTGATTCTGAGAATAAGCAACCGTTTTTGCCAGCTCAGAACGTTTTGCCCGCAGAGTGCTTCTGAGCGTTGAGGCCTGTTTCTTCCCATCTTTCAGTTCAAGATTAATTTCATTGATACTGGCAATTTTCTGCAGACACTGCTCACAGGATTGAATTTTTTCTGTTAGTACAGAAATCTCTTGTTGACGCGCTTCAGCAGATTCGCGAAGCTGGGCAAGCTCTGTTGTTGAAGGCATTAACTCGTCCATATCGCCTATTAGCGTGTATTTTGTGCGAAGCTCAAGGACGGTCTTATCGATTGTAATTAATTCTTCCAACAACCTCAAAACGGTTTCAAGATTATCGGTTTGCTTGCTAATAAAGCCAATCCGCTCAATCAGATCCGAGAGCAACAATAAGTTATTGTCTGCCTTTAAACTGTATTGAGGTTCAAGCTCCGCTAAAAGTTTGATAGCTCGGGCACGCAGCACCTTTGAAGCGGGTTCGATTTTAAAAGTGGAATCTCCTGCAATCATGAAATCCTGACTTCGCAAGAGTTGCTCACGCAAATGATTGGCCTGGGTCGTTAATTCATGCTCTTGATGTAAAAGATTGAGATAATGATTTTCAAGTTGCTGAGAATGAACTTTTTGCATGAAATTTGAATTTGTACTCCATTCAAACCAGGACAGTGGATTGATTACGGAATTTTGCCAGGAAAGTTCTTGTGTTTTTTCTGCAATAAATTGTTCTTTATGAGGAGCCTTGGCGTATTCACTATTAAGTCTGTGTCGCTCATCTTCAGGCAATTGACATTCTTTCAGTTGCAGCTCAAGGCTTAAAAGTTCGGCATTAATCGTTTTAATTTGCTGCTTCTTGTGCTCTATATCTTCCTTGATTTCCTGCAAGGAAATATTTTCGGCCAATTCTTGTTGGATTTGTTCCAAATCCATTTTCAACTGATTTAATGAGGCCAACTTGTTGTGTCCTATTTTAAATAGTTTAATGGAATCGAAGCTGTCATCGCTGGTAATTACGGCCATGGACTTCAGCCTACCTGAAATTTCTTTGCGTTTAATGAAAGCTTCAGCCAATTGCAGGGAAATATTCTCGTGCGTAAGCGTGCGATGCTGATGATTCAGTAACTCAAAGTAAGCAAGAAGCAAATTCTGCTGCTGTGAAAGAGTCGTTGGTGTGCTTAGAGCAATGGTTGGTTCTTTAGCCACTAGATAACTGTTATAGGCTCTTAATAGGGCGGGATAGCATTCATTCAAATGTACCTGGTATTCTTCCAGTTTGGCCTTTAAAAATTCTGCACGTTTTTTCCGGTTGATTTGCTCCTGCTCAAGCCGGTGGATTTCTTCTCTCAGTGCCATTTCGATGTTCTGCTCATTAACCAATTGTTGCCAATCAATAACCTGGCTTCGAATATTACGTAAGGCGTGCCATAAAGATGCACAAGGTTTAGGAGGAACTACCAGTGGCTGAAAAAGTTCGCGATAGCTGTGGAATACAAAAGTGAGTTGTTCGAGATTGTGGGGCTGAGCAGAACTAGTCAATTCATGAACTAAATCCATCAATTCATCTTTCATGGCCGCACCTCCTTGCGCTTAACTTTGATTCTAACTGAACTAATTTGATTGACAAGAGGCAAATTCGAACGAAAATTCGTCAGCAAAAGAGTTAAAATTCAAAAATTAAAAGTTAACTCTAGGATTTGTTTGGAGTTTAAGGTATATTCTCGCACCGTAATCCTTTGGGGGATCAATGAGGAAAAAAATTGTTGCTGGCAACTGGAAGATGAATGGCAATATCAGCCAGATCAAAATATTATTACAGCAATTGCTGGAATATTTTGACAATCAACCAGGTTCAGCAACCTGTGTGGTGTTTCCTCCAGCGATTTATTTGCCTTTGGTAAAAGAAATAATCGCAGGGCATCCAATAAAATGGGGTGCGCAAAATGTCTATCCTAAGGAATGGGGCGCATATACTGGAGAATTGTCTGCTCCAATGCTATGCGACTACGACTGCCAGTATGTTTTAGTTGGCCATTCTGAGCGGCGGCGCCTCTTCCAAGAGGATGAAAATTTTATTGCAGATAAATTCCACCATGTCAAAGAACATGGTATGATACCGGTTCTTTGCGTTGGCGAAACGTTAGAAGAACGTAAACAGGGCTTAACAGAACAAGTGTTGGCAAAGCAGCTGCTTGCAATGACTGCAAAAGGTGACCGCTGCTTTAATGAATGCATAATAGCCTATGAGCCTGTTTGGGCAATAGGAACAGGGCAAACTGCTTCACCTGAGCAAGTACAAGAAGTGCATTCTTCAATAAGAGAATTGGTGGCTGACTTTAATCTTGAAGATGCTAATGAGCTGACTATACTGTACGGTGGCAGTGTCAATGAGAAAAATGCTGGCTCATTGTTTGCGATGCCAGACGTCGACGGTGGTTTGGTAGGTGGCGCATCATTAAATGCGCGACAGTTTGTGGATATTATGAAATGTATCAATTAGTTTTAATGATTCACGTGCTGGTTGCCATAGTCCTAATTGGCTTGGTTTTAATTCAGCATGGTAAAGGTGCCGATATTGGCGCAGCTTTTGGCTCTGGTGCATCCAATACGGTGTTTGGTAGCCAAGGTACAGGAAGTTTCCTGTTCAAATTAACTGGCGGTTTGGCCTTGACTTTTTTTGTCACGAGTTTGTCTCTGTCGTACATGGTATCCTCTCAATACCAGAAGGCTGCACAGCAAGCTATACCTCAGCAAACCATCGTACCAAAAAGTAACATTCCAGTGCCGGTTGATAGCAGTAAGAGCGGAAAACAATAATTGTAATCGATTAAGTAACTACTTGATTCGCTTACCAGAAAGTTAACAATGCCGAAGTGGTGAAATTGGTAGACACGCCGTCTTGAGGGGGCGGTGGCGCAAGCCGTGCCGGTTCGAGTCCGGCCTTCGGCACCAAATCCGAGCGATGTGAAATTATGCTATCACAATACTTACCTATACTAGTTTTTATTGTTCTTGGGCTCATCCTTGGTCTGGTCATGCTTGGAGCAGGTGCTCTGCTAAGCAAACATGACCCGTACCCGGTTAAAAACGCCCCTTATGAATGCGGTTTCAATGCATTTGAAAGCTCCCATATTCCCTTTGATGTCAGATTTTATTTAGTTGCTATACTATTTATTATTTTTGATTTGGAAACGGCCTTTTTTGTCCCATGGGCCTTGGTTTTACGTAAGATTGGTTGGTTCGGTTTTTCCGCAATGATGATCTTTCTAGGCTTATTGGTTATAGGCTTTATCTACGAATGGAAACGGGGCGCTCTTGAATGGGAGTGATCTATGCATTTCCAGAGAAAACCCTGATATTATCTTACACCAATTTAATTTAGAGGCTTGCTATGGCTGTTGCTGAATTGCAGAAAACTGGCTTTGTTACAACCTCGGTCGACAAGCTGCTTGGTTGGGCCCGGAGTGGCTCAATGTGGCCAATGACTTTTGGTTTGGCTTGTTGTGCTGTCGAAATGATGCACGTAGGTGCTGCACGTTATGACTTGGACCGATTCGGCATTATTTTTAGACCCAGTCCCAGACAATCGGATGTGATGATTGTTGCTGGAACTTTATGCAATAAAATGGCTCCCCCATTGCGTCGCGTGTATGATCAAATGCCAGAACCCAGATGGGTAATTTCAATGGGTTCTTGTGCCAATGGTGGTGGCTATTATCATTATTCTTACTCAGTTGTTCGTGGTTGCGATCGTATTGTTCCAGTTGATATTTATGTTCCTGGCTGTCCCCCAACCGCGGAAGCTCTTCTGTATGGCATTATTCAACTGCAGAATAAAATCAAAAACAAATCGATAATCGAAGCTTAGATCGGGGCAATCAGAGATGACAAAACTAACGAGCTTGGCTGAAAAATTAACTGGTGAATTGAATGGCTTGATTACCTCGATTGACGTGGCCAATGACGAAATTACCTTGGAGACAGAACTGGCTTATTTAAAGTCGGCCCTGTTTCAATTAAGGGATCATGAGGCATTTGCTTTTGAGCAATTAATCGATTTATGCGCTGTCGATTATCTACTCTATGGTGATTACGATTGGGAAACTGAAGAAGCAACTGAGAATGGGTTTTCGCGAGGGGTCGAACGGCAGGAAGCAAAGGCTTATTCCTTATCTAAACCGCGCTTTGCCGTAGTTTACCATTTGCTGTCAATCAAACTAAACCAGCGGATTCGCGTCAAGGTTTTTGTTGAAGAATCTCATTTAATTGTGCCTTCTGTTCATGAAATATGGAAAGGTGCAAACTGGTTTGAACGTGAAGCTTATGACCTATTTGGAATATTGTTTGATGGGCACCCCGACTTACGGCGTATTTTGACGGATTATGGATTTATTGGTCATCCCTTCCGCAAAGACTTCCCTTTAAGCGGCCATGTCGAAATGCGCTACGATGCCCGCTTGCAAAAAGTCATTTATGAACCCGTGGATATTGAAGCTAGAATTCTCGTGCCCAAGGTAATCAGAAATGATAATCGTTATCTTGGTCCTAAAAATGCAGGGGGCGAGCAATGATTGAATTAAAAAATTACACCCTAAATTTCGGTCCGCAACACCCTGCCGCTCATGGTGTATTACGTCTGGTTATGGAGCTGGAGGGTGAAACCATTGTACGTGCAGATCCACACATCGGTCTGCTGCATCGTGCAACCGAAAAACTTGCTGAAACCAAGCCCTACCTACAAAACGTGGGTTATATGGATCGCCTCGATTATGTTTCCATGATGTGTAATGAGCATGCCTATGTGCTGGCTTTGGAAAAGCTTTTGGGTATTGAGGTTCCCATTCGTGCGCAGTACATTCGCACCATGTTTGATGAAGTTACTCGTATTTTAAATCATTTGCTCTGGCTGGGTGCCACAGCTCTTGATATCGGCGCAATGACTGTTTTTCTATACTGTTTTCGTGAACGTGAAGACTTATTCGATTGCTACGAAGCCGTTTCCGGCGCAAGAATGCATGCCAAATATTATCGGCCCGGTGGTGTGGCTCGCGATTTGCCCGATAGCATGCCTAAATACAAACCTTCACGATGGCATAATGAGCGTGAAGTTGAAAAAATGAATGAGGACAGGAGTGGAAGCCTCCTGGATTTCCTGTGGGCTTTTACCGAACGTTTTCCAAATCGCATTGATGAATATGAAGCCTTGCTAACCGATAACCGAATTTGGAAACAGCGTACAGTAGATATTGGTATTGTTTCTCCTGAAACTGCTTTGCAATGGGGCTTTAGTGGCCCAATGCTTCGTGCATCTGGAATAGCTTGGGATTTGCGTAAAAAACAACCTTATGCGGTCTACGATAAGATGGATTTTGATATTCCCGTAGGTAAAACTGGCGATTGTTACGCCAGATATCTAGTTCGAGTGGCCGAATTGCGCCAATCCAATCGCATCGTTCGCCAGTGCATCGAATGGCTACGTAACAATCCGGGTCCAATTAAAGTGGATGATCACAAAATAACGCCTCCTACCCGCGAAGCAATGAAGCATGATATGGAAGCTTTAATTCACCATTTCAAACTGTTCACCGAAGGATTTTGCTTGCCAAGAGGAGAGGTGTATAGCGCTGTAGAGGCACCAAAAGGTGAATTCGGCATCTATTTGGTTTCGGATGGTGCGAATAAGCCTTATCGAATAAAAATACGCGCTCCTGGTTTTGCCCACTTGTCTTGTTTTGATGAAATGGCTCGTGGTCATTTGCTGGCAGATGGTGTGGCTATTTTAGCAAGCCAGGATATTGTTTTTGGTGAAATTGATCGCTAAATCTAGGCAAGTATTGTCTTGCTAGTATAAATTGTAAAGGTTAGAAAGAATGTCTGAGAACTCAGCTAAATTACTTCCTCAACTCATCTCACCAGCTGGTATAGATGAAATAAATACTTGGATTGCTAAATATCCTCCTAATGAAAAGCAATCTGCGGTGATGAGGGCATTAACGGTGGTGCAAGAGGAGCATGGCTATTTAACTCCTGAACTGATGGATGCAGTAGCCGAGTATTTAGATATGCCTTCCATTGCAGTTTACGAAGTATCCACCTTTTATACCATGTATGAGCATAAGCCAATCGGTAAGCATTTAATCAATGTTTGCACGAATATATCCTGCAAGCTCTGTGGTTCTAAGGAAGTCGTAAATTATTTAGAGCAAAAGCTCGGCATCAAGCTCGGTGAAACCACTGGGGACGGCAAATATACTTTAAGGTCAGTGGAATGTTTAGGCGCTTGCGTCAATGCGCCTATGATGCAAGTGGATAAAGATTATCACGAGAACCTGACCCCTGAGAAAATTGACCAGGTATTGGAACAATACCAATGAACACTAGAGGTGGGTTGTCATGGTTGAATTAAATCAAGTCTGTTACCGAACTTTTCATTTGGATGAGCCCTGGACCCTTGATGCTTATAAAAGCGTTGGAGGCTATAGCGCACTGCAGAGAATTTTTAGAGAAAAAATTTCACCACAGCAAATTATTGAGGAATTGAAAACATCGGCTTTGCGAGGTCGGGGTGGCGCAGGCTTCCCTACAGGTCTTAAGTGGAGCTTTATGAATCGCAATGCCCCTATACAAAAATATGTGGTGTGCAATTCGGATGAAGGTGAACCAGGCACTTGTAAAGATCGGGATATTTTGAGTAAAAATCCGCATCAATTAATAGAAGGCATGATCATTGCCGGTTACACCATGGGAGCTACTGTTGGCTATAACTACATCCGTGGGGAATTCTGGCTTCCATTTGAACGCATGGAGGCAGCCCTAAAAGAAGCGTATGCAGCTGGATTCTTAGGTAAAAATATTTTGGGGTCAGGCGTTGACTTTGATCTGTACAATCATTTGGGAGCTGGAGCATACATCTGCGGCGAGGAAACAGCTCTTCTTAACTCATTGGAAGGAAAGAAAGGTCAGCCACGCTTCAAACCCCCTTTTCCTGCTAATTACGGTCTTTATGGCAAACCTACAACCATTAACAACACGGAAACTTTCGCCTCTGTGCCAGTAATTCTGGAGAAGGGGGGCGAGTGGTTTTTAAAATTGGGCAAACCTAATAATGGCGGGGCAAAGTGCTTTAGCGTCAGCGGGCACGTCAACAAGCCAGGAAATTTTGAAATTCCTCTGGGTACTCCTTTTAAAACCCTGCTTGAACTGGCAGGGGGAGTTCGTCAAGGCCGAAAAATTAAGGCGGTAATACCAGGTGGAACTTCGATGAAAGTTTTACCAGGCGACGTCATGATGACCCTTGATATGGATTATGACAGCATTCAAAAAGCTGGCTCCGGTTTAGGATCAGGAGCAGTGATAATCATGGATGAGACCACCTGCATGGTTGATGCTTTATACAGAATATCTGAATTTTATATGGATGAATCTTGTGGGCAATGCACTCCTTGCCGTGAAGGGACAGGATGGATGGTAAGGCTTATTCATCGAATTAGAGAAGGGCATGGTGAGCTGGGTGATATTGAGAAGCTTGCGAATGTAGCTGACAAAATCGAAGGGCGCACTATTTGTGCTCTAGGAGAAGCTGCGGCTTGGCCTGTACAGAGTTTTGTGAAGCATTTTTATCACGAATTTGAGTATTTCATTAAGCATAAGCGCTCGATGGTTACGGCTTAATTGGAGAGTACCATCAGCTGATGAATTAGAGGTTTGGTAACCGGTAAGTTTGAGTGCAGTTGTACAAGTTTATCCTGAAGCAGGCATAGAAAATATGCGCAATTTGAAGAGTTTTTTTCAGATAGGGCTAAAGCACAACCGTTCCAAACTGATCCATTACAATTGAGAAGGTTTGAACAATGGCTACCATTGAAATCGACGGTAAAACATTTGAAGTAGAAAACGGTAAGATGATTATTGAGGTTGCAGACGAAGCAGGAATTTATATCCCGCGTTTCTGCTACCACAAGAAATTGTCAGTGGCTGCAAATTGCCGCATGTGTCTGGTCGAAGTTGAAAATGGTCGCAAGCCGGTTCCTGCTTGTGCTACTCCAATTACCAATGGCATGAAAGTATACACAAAGTCAGAAGAAACCATTCGCTCGCAGGAAGCAGTTATGGAATTTCTTTTGATAAACCATCCCTTGGACTGCCCGATTTGCGATCAGGGTGGTGAGTGTGAGCTACAAGACATCTCCATGGGCTTTGGCTATGACTCATCTGAATATGAGGAAAGCAAACGCTCCGTTGATGATGATAACCTGGGAACCTTAATTGCAACAGAAATGACTCGCTGCATTCATTGCACACGTTGTGTCCGCTTTGGTGAGGAAATTGCTGGCATGCGTGAATTAGGTGCGACAGGGCGTGGTGAAGCCATGCAAATTGGTACTTTTGTCAATCACAGCATGCGATCAGAAGTATCCGGAAACATCATCGATCTTTGCCCAGTTGGTGCCCTCACTTCTAAACCGTTCCGCTTTAAAGCAAGGGCTTGGGAGCTTAATCAATATGACGGCGTAGCACCACACGATTGCTTAGGGTCAAACATTCATTTGCATGTTCGCCGAAACGAGTTATTGCGGGTTGTCCCCAAGGAAAATGAATCCATCAATGAGACCTGGCTCTCAGATCGCGATCGTTTCAGTTATCTGGGATTAAACCATGAGGCACGCGCTAGCCAACCTATGATTAAGCGTGATGGTCAATGGGAAGTAGTGGATTGGAGCACCGCATTAAAGTTTGCAGCGGAAGGCATTAGCCGGGTCATCAAACAATACGGTCCTGAGCAATTTGCAGCGTTTGCCTCTCCTTCATCTACGCTTGAAGAGTTGTATTTATTGCAAAAATTCATGAGAGAGTTAGGCGTTCACAATGTTGATCACCGCATTCAGCAAGCGGATTTTCGTGATCAGGCTAATTTGCCAACAATGCCAGAAAGCACGCTGCAGTATTCTGAGCTTGAAAATCAAAATAGCATTCTATTATTGGGTTGCAACATACATCGAGAAGTACCACTAGCTGGTGTGCGCGTTCGTAAAGCTTACCGTAATGGCGCTAAAATTTTTGCGATTAACCCAGTGGATTACCCATTCCATTTTGAAACCACCAGCAAAATAATCGTTTCCCCCCAGGAAATGACAATGCAACTGGCTAAGCTAGTCCTGGCTTTGAATGATGATGTTTCTGCATTACCCACAGAAGTACAGAAACTGCTATTAGGGTTGCAAGCTGACGAGACCAGTTCAGCCATGGCTGAAGTATTAAAGCAGGGCAATGCCGCAGTCGTTACTGGGGCCTTGTTTGAAAATCATCCCGATGCTTCATTATTAAGAACCCTGGTCTATTTTATAGAACAACAAGGAATACGGGTTTTAAGATTAAGCACAGGAGCCAATGCGGCCGGAGCATGGTTGGCAGGAATGGTGCCTCATCGCACACTTGCAGGCAAAACTGTTGAAAATCCAGGCATGGATGTGCAGACGGCCTTGAATGCCAAATTAAAAGGTTATTTCCTGTTAGCACTCGAGCCAGGCTACGATTTCGCCAATCCAAGCCGGGCGCGCCAATCGATGCTGGGAGCGGAATTTGTTGTTTTATTATCCGCATTCCAACATGAGTCAATGCAGGATTATGCCAATGTTATTCTCCCTATTGCGCCTTTTGCAGAAACATCAGGCACCTATATTAATGTGGACAGAGCATGGCAAACGGTAAAAGGGGCAAAAACCCCTCATGCTGAGGCAAGGCCAGCTTGGAAAATCATTAGAGTTTTGGCGAATTTGCTCCATTGCGAAGGATTTGAATATCTTTCCTCAGAAGAAGTGCTCAATGAAATTAAAACCTTAGCGGACATGCAGACTGAAACCAAATATGAACCCTATTTAGCGGAGTCGCTGCCAGCAATTAACCAACAGTTGGTACGCGTTGGGGAATGGCCTTTATATCGCTCAGATATGATTGTTCGCCATGCTCTTGCTCTGCAAAAATGTGCAGCCGCAGAAACGGCTTGCATCCGTATTCATCCATCAACTGCTGAAAGGTTGAAATTAGATGAAGTTGCTACTGTATCTCAAGGTGATATTGAGATAACATTGCCGCTTAAACGAGACGAGCGTATCGCGCCCGATGTTGTCTGGGTGGCCAATGCAATGCCAGAGACAATAGATTTGGGGCACTCTTTTGCTGCCATAACAATAAAGCGCTAAGGTAAAAATATGCTACAAGACATCGGCATTTTGCTATGGATAATTATTAAAATCTTGGTGATTGTGGTGCCACTTCTTATTGTGGTTGCCTACCTGATTTACTTTGAAAGAAAGGTAATTGGTTACATTCAGGCACGCATTGGCCCAAACCGTGTAGGTTGGCTGGGGTTGTTACAACCATTTGCAGATCTGTTTAAATTAATAACCAAAGAAATCATTATACCAAGCCGTTCCAACAGGTATTTGTTTGTCATTGCACCATTGCTCTCTTTAGCACCTGCATTGGCCGGATGGGCGGTGATCCCTTTTTCAGAAGGTGTTGTATTATCTAATATTAATGCCGGTGTGCTTTACCTGTTTGCCTTAAGTTCACTGGGAGTTTATGGGGTTCTCATTGCTGGTTGGGCCTCAAACTCCAAATACGCCATGTTTGGCTCACTCAGAAGCGCTGCACAAACGGTTTCCTATGAGATTGCAATGGGCTTTTCCATTGTAGGGGTACTACTAGCAGCAGGCAGCATGAATTTAACGGACGTAGTCAATTCTCAACGAGGGGGAATATGGCACTGGTGGTTTTTGCCGTTACTGCCGCTATTCTTTGCCTTTTGGATTTCTGGTATTGCCGAAACCAATCGTGCACCCTTTGATTTGGCCGAAGGCGAATCTGAGATTGTTGCCGGATTTCATGTGGAGTATTCAGGTATAGGTTTCGCGCTGTTTTTCTTGGCCGAATATGCGAGCATGATATTGATATCAGCAACCATCAGCGTACTGTTTTTGGGAGGATGGTTGTCGCCATTTGAAGGCATTCCTGTACTTCACAGTATTTTCTTCGTGGTTCCAGGTTTTGTCTGGCTGATGTTAAAGATAACATTCTTCCTGTTTGTTTACTTATGGATCCGTGCCACCTTCCCCCGCTATCGCTACGACCAACTGATGCGCCTGGGATGGAAAGTACTAATACCAGTGACAATCGTTTGGGTGATTGTTACAGCATTAATGGTCTTGGCGCATGTTAAGCCGTGGTTTTAACTCGTGAAATTGAGCAGAGCTAATGAAACAAGCATATCGATACATTAAACACTATGTTCGCAGTTTTCTGCTGTGGGAACTATTCAGCGGATTGGCTGTAACCGGAAAATATTTTTTTAAAAAGAAAGTCACGGTTCAGTTTCCTGAAGAGAAAACTCCGGTCTCTCCTCGTTTCAGAGGTATGTTGGCACTTAGAAGATATCCAAATGGTGAGGAGAGGTGCATCGCCTGCAAATTGTGTGAAGCCGTATGTCCAGCTTTAGCAATTACCATTGAATCTGAACCACGTGAGGATGGTTCGAGACGCACTACCAGATATGACATTGATACATTCAAATGCATATACTGCGGCTTGTGTGAAGAATCTTGTCCCGTCGATTCAATTGTTGTCACTCCCATTCAGCATTGGCATGTCAGTGAGCGTGGTCAAAACATCATGACTAAAGAAAAACTCTTGGCTGTCGGTGATTTGATGGAGAAAAAACTGGCAGCAGATCGGCAAGCTGACAAAAAATTCCGCTAATAGGATGAGAACATGCACGAAATCTTTATACAAATAGCCTTTTATGTTTTTGCTGCAGTGGCATTGTTGTCTGCATTAATGGTTATTACCCAAAATAACCCTGTCCGCTGTGTACTTTTCTTAGTGCTTACCTTTTTTGCAACGGCAGCCTTGTGGATTATAGCGGAAGCTGAGTTTCTGGCCCTGATTCTGGTACTTGTCTATGTGGGTGCGGTCATGACCTTATTCCTCTTTGTGGTTATGATGCTAAACATCGACGTCGAATCCATGAAAGCTCATTTTGTCCGGTATTTGCCTTTTGGCCTCATTTTAGTGGCTTTGCTGACAGGTTTATTGCTGGTGGCAATCCCCGAAAATACATTTAACAAAGCGGTAGAGAATAGCTCAGTTGCAAATGCATCTTCTGTGCCCTTGGAAGATGAAAATTTCATACCTTCTTTGCAACCCATTTCCAACTCAGAGCAAATAGGCCTGGTTCTTTACACCGATTACGTTTTAGCCTTTGAAATTGCTTCTGTATTACTGTTGGTTGCCATCATTTCAGCAATTACTTTGGTGCATCGGGGTGCAGCACGATCCAAACGCCAGGACATAACCAAGCAAATTATGACCCGTCAACAGGATCGAATGGAACTCGTTAAGATGCAAGCCGAAGAAAAAGTTTAGGAATAGCCAATGATCCCATTAAATAATTATTTGATATTAGCGGCAATTATGTTCGGCTTGAGTCTCATCGGCATTATGTTGAATCGCAAAAACATCATCCTGCTTCTAGTTTGCGTTGAATTAATGCTACTGGCAGTAAATACGAACTTCATTGCATTTTCTCATTTCTATGGTGGTGTTGCAGGACAAGTATTCGTCTTTTTTATATTAACTGTTGCTGCTGCAGAAGCAGCGATTGGCTTAGCTATTGTAATGTTGCTCTATCGAAACCGTGGCAATATTGATGTTGATAAGATGAATCATTTAAAAGGTTGATAACGTGAGTATACAACAACTATGTCTCGTAATTGTTCTGGCACCACTGTTTGGCTCTGTGGTTGCAGGGTTTTTTCGTAATCAGATAGGCCGGGTTGGGGCACATTCTGTGACAATATTTGGGGTTGGCTTATCGCTTCTGCTGTCAATTTATGTTGCCACCATGATTTTGAGCGGGGCGGCAGACAGTGTTAATGTGAATTTGTTTACATGGGCGAGCGGTGGAGATTTATTTCCCTATAGTTTCCAGATAGGCTTTTTAATTGACCCTTTAACCTCAATTATGCTGCTTGTGGTCACGTTTGTATCCTTTCTTGTCCATATTTATACAATTGGCTATATGGCTGATGACGATGGCTACCAAAGGTTTTTCAGCTACATCTCTCTTTTTACCTTTATGATGCTTATGCTGGTCACTGCTAATAATTTCCTACAGTTGTTTTTTGGTTGGGAAGGTGTGGGTTTGGTTTCTTATTTGCTTATCAGCTTTTGGTATTATAAAGAATCTGCAATCGAAGGCGGACTTAAAGCATTTTTGGTTAACCGGGTGGGTGATTTTGGATTTATTTTAGGGATCGGATTGGTTCTTGCCTACACGGGTAGTTTGGATTATGAAACAGTGTTTCGTAGTGCTAATTCTTTAGCAAGTCAGTCTATCGAATTATTTGCTGGCCATCCCTGGTCTGTAATTACAGTTAGCTGCCTTTTATTATTTGTTGGGGCAATGGGTAAATCGGCACAGGTCCCTTTGCACGTGTGGCTCCCTGAATCCATGGAAGGTCCTACTCCCATTTCAGCCTTGATTCATGCTGCTACAATGGTGACCGCTGGCGTATTTATGGTAGCTAGAATTTCGCCCTTGGTTGAATTGTCCAATGTTGCACTGAGCACTATTATCGTAATCGGCGCTACAGGAGCATTGTTTACTGGAATTCTGGCTTTGGTCATGAATGACATTAAGCGTGTGGTGGCTTACTCAACCTTGTCGCAATTAGGCTATATGATGGTCGCCATGGGAGCCTCGGCTTATAGTGCAGGCATATTTCATTTGCTTACCCATGCCTGTTTCAAAGCCTTGTTATTTCTCGCGGCCGGCTCAGTAATTATTGGTATGCACCATGAGCAAGATATGCGGAAAATGGGTGGTATTTGGAAGAAAATGCCCATCACATATGTGACATTTTTAATTGGAAGCTTGGCTCTCTGCGCACTGCCACCTTTCGCCGGATTTTATTCAAAAGATACCATCATTGAAGCAGCTAAATTATCAGAAATTCCTGGAAGCGGATATGCCTATTTCTGCGTCGCCGCTGGAGCGATGGTGACTGCTTTATATACTTTTCGTGCGCTATTCATGACTTTCCATGGACAGCCACGCATGGATGAGCATAGTTTCGAGCACATTCATGAATCCCCATGGGTTGTTTGGTTTCCTTTAGTGATGCTGGCCATACCCTCAGTGGTTATAGGTTACATCTTATACATGCCAATGCTTTTCAATGCGCCATCCTTGTTAGGTAAGTCTTTGTTTGTATTACCTGAACATAATGTGCTGGGCGAACTGGCTCGAGAAGTTTCTTCACCCTGGCAACAGGCACTGCACTCCATATTGTCTCCGCTATTCTGGATTACTATTGCTGGAATTGTCATTGCCTGGCTTTGTTATATTGCTGTGCCGACTCTACCAGGAAAACTCGCTCGGACATTCTCTTTGCCCTATCGAATTCTCTTGAATAAGTATGGATTTGATTCATTCAATGATTTATTCATTGTCCGCGGCTCAAAAGCACTTGGCCGCTTGTTCTACAACGTTGGTGACCAGAAGCTGATCGATGGAATGATTGTCAATGGAACTGGACGAACTGTACGGTGGTTTGCCCAAAAAGGACGTGCAATGCAGAGTGGTTATCTATATCACTATGCAACGGTGATGGTTTTCGGTTTGTTTATTTTCTTATGCTGGTTGTTACTTGGCTGATTATAAGGTGAAGGTATGCATCATTTGCTCAATTTATTGATCTGGTTACCCATCATTGGAGGAGTGTTTGTATTCCTTACGGGAGATGATGACAACCCTAATATCTCACGATATTTGTCGTTGTTTATTGTCTTACTGACTTTGGCGATGTGCATTCCTTTGCTTACAGGCTTTGATAAAAACTCAGCTGTAATGCAGTTTGTAAGCGAATATCCATGGATGCCGGCCTTAGGAATTAACTACAGCTTGGGAATAGATGGCTTATCTTTATTGCTTATCGTATTAAGCATTTTTACCAATCTTATTGTAATTCTTGCAACCTGGGATAGTATCCATAAGAGAGTTGCCCAATACATGGCTGCATTTTTAATCATGCAAGGCTTTCTTGTAGGTGTTTTTTCAGCATTGGACGCAATTGTCTTCTATATTTTCTGGGAAGCCACACTAATCCCGATGTATTTAATTATAGGGATATGGGGTTCAGATAATAGGGTCTATGCTGCAATTAAATTTTTCCTCTACACTTTTCTTGGCTCGGTATTGATGTTAGCCGCATTTTTATACATGGGATATGTGGTTGGCTCCTTTAAGATTGAAACTTTGTATGCCATTAAACTTGGAATGACTGCACAAACTTTAATTTTTATTGCTTTCTTCCTTGGTTTTGCCATAAAAATACCCATGTTCCCTGTTCATACCTGGTTGCCAGATGCACATACGGAAGCACCAGCTGGGGGCTCAATTGTTTTGGCGGCTATTCTGTTAAAGCTCGGGGCTTACGGATTTATTCGATTTGCTTTGCCCATTGTGCCTGATGCTTGTAATAAATATGCCATGGTCATTATTGTACTCTCGCTCATTGCAGTAGTTTACGTAGGTCTTGTTGCCATTATTCAAAAAGATATGAAGCGCTTAATTGCGTATTCATCCATTTCACATATGGGGTTTGTGACCCTGGGTTTCTTTGCTATTTTTGCAATCGCCCGACAATCTGGATTATCCAATGCTGCTTTGGTTCTAGAGGGTGCAATCATCATCATGATCTCCCATGCTTTTGTCTCTAGCGCGATGTTCGCCGGTGTCGGTTATATTTACGATCGCATGCACACTCGCCAAATCAAAGATTTTGGGGGTCTAGTTCATACCATGCCTGTATTTGCTTCATTTTTAATGCTGTTTGCAATGGCCAATGCCGGCTTACCGGGGACCTCAGGATTTGTTGGTGAATTTATGGTGATTTTAGGCAGTGTAAAAGCCAATTTTTGGATTGCCTTTTGGGCTGCTACTACCTTGATTATCGGTGCATCTTATACGCTTTGGATGTATAAGCGGGTTATATTTGGTCCGATTGGCAACGATAAAGTCGCCGCACTGCGAGATCTCAGTGGTTTTGAAGTTAGTGCCTATGTTCTTTTGGCCATTATGGTTGTTGGAATGGGTGTATATCCGAAACCAGTACTGGATTATGTTCATCAATCCGTAAGTCATACTTTGGCTCAAGCCAACAAATCTAAATTATAATTAGCAAGGTTATAGACATGACAGCATTACTAGAAAATCTACACATTGCTTTGCCCGAAATGATTGTGCTGGTTACGGCTGCTATTGCTTTGCTAGCAGACCTCTTTTTTCGGCATCGCTATTCATCAATTGCCTTTCTGTGTGCAGAAATAGGTCTGATTTTGGCAGCAGCAGTAAGCTTTCTTTTCCTCGGTAACTTTAAAACTACCATTTTGGGTGGCCTCTTCGTCAGTGATGATGTAGCCCAAATTATGAAATTATTTATTTACCTGAGTGGCTTTCTGTCATTTCTATACTCAAGGCACTATATTGATGAACGCCAGATTCCATCCGGTGATTATTATATCCTGGGATTGTTTTCGATATTGGGTATGATGATTCTTGTGTCCGCCCATTCTTTGCTTACAATTTATCTGGGTTTGGAATTATTGTCCTTACCGCTGTATGCTATGACAGCGATTCGACGTACTAACAGCGACGCTGCAGAAGCCGCCATGAAATACTTTATCATGGGCGCCATTGCTTCGGGCATGCTGCTTTATGGCTTGTCTTTGATCTATGGTGCTACAGGTAAATTGGATTTATTAGACATTGCAAATGCAGTGGCTGCAAACTGGCAGCAAGAAAATACGCTCTTATCCTTCGCTCTGGTCTTTATCTTAGCCGGTGTTGGATTCAAATTGGCGGCTGTTCCTTTTCACATGTGGGCGCCAGATGTCTATCAAGGTGCACCCACTTCGGTGACTTTATTCTTAAGTACGGCTCCTAAAATTGCTGCCTTAGGCATGGCATTGCGCATCTTAACTACAGCACTTCCAGATGCGGTTAGCCAATGGCAACAGGTTCTAATCATTATGACCCTGCTGTCCACGGGTATTGGTAACCTATTGGCGGTAACTCAGACCAATATAAAACGGCTTCTTGCCTATTCCGCGATTTCGCATGTCGGTTATGCATTATTTGGAATCCTGGCTGCCACTGCTGCTGGTTATGCGGCAGCGCTTTATTATATTATTGTTTATGCGTTAATGACGGTTGCTGCTTTTGGTTTATTGGTCTTGTTGTCGAAGAATGGTCTTGAAGTTGAAGCCGTTGACGATTTGCGTGGACTTAATAAGCGTAATCCCTGGATTGCCTTCATGATGTTAATCATCATGTTTTCAATGGCTGGAATTCCACCCACCGTTGGTTTTTTCACCAAATTATTGGTTCTAAAGGCTTTGGTAGACGTGCATTTAACTTGGCTGGCGGTGTTTGGTTTGGTATTTGCTGTGATAGGTGCCTATTACTATGTTCGCATTGTTAAAGTTATGTATTTTGATGAGGCGGTAGATCCAAGTGAAATAAAATTAGCACCTGCTATGAATTTGGTATTTTCGCTTAATTCTTTATCTTTGCTGTTATTAGGAATATTTCCTTCTGCACTAATCAATGCATGCTTTAATGCTTTTGCAAGCTAATCAACACACTGGGCAGGCGAAATGAAGCCTGCCTGGCATCTCATGCTGAAAACCTGATGCAATTGGCTCTCACTTGCATTCTTGACAATCGTACTCTATTTTATAAGATTAACTGCGAAGTGGCTGTGAAGTATTCATTTAGTGATGCTTTTAAAAAAAAAGCTTGATAAGTGTCAGAAGGGTTAGTATACTTGCCCTCAGTTGATGCGGGGTGGAGCAGCCTGGTAGCTCGTCGGGCTCATAACCCGAAGGTCGTAGGTTCAAATCCTGCCCCCGCTACCACTATTCAAAACCCCATTTATTGGGGTTTTTTATTATGTATAAAAAATTGGTAATGTACGGTTAAATAGTCAGTTTGGCGAAGTTACCCAAAACCTACTTCTCTGAAGGATCCTGAAAAGGCTAAAGGAGGGTTGCTAGGCGCGGCCAGGTTCATCAGATGAACTCAGATGATAATCATTTCAAATAGTGCCTGCTGATATGTAGGTCGAGTGACATATGATCAAAAACGAGATTGAACAATTATTAAAACCTCTGATTGAGGACTTAGGATATGAGCTTTGGGGATGCGAATACTTAGCACAAGGTAGGCATTCACTGCTTCGCATTTATATTGACAAAGAAGATGGTATTGGTCTTGAGGATTGCGAACGAGTCAGCAGACAAGTAAGTGCGGTCCTGGATGTTGAAGATCCTATTCCAGGAAATTACAGTTTGGAAGTATCATCACCAGGGATTCCACGGCCTCTGTTCAATCAAGAACAATATAAACGTTATGTGGGAGAGGAAGTTCGACTCAAACTATTTAAGCCAATAAATGGAAGTCGAACCATAACAGCTGTGATTGTATCAGCTGACGAAGACAATTTGGTGTTGAAAATAGATGACGAGCAGCTAGAAGTGCAATTTAACCAAATAGTGAAAGCAAATTTGACAAGCGAGTGAGGCGAACAATGAGCAAAGAATTGTTAATAGTTGCTGAAGTATTATCTAATGAAAAAGGTGTAAAGAAGGAAGTTGTTTTACAAGCCATTCAATCGGCCCTTGAATCCGCTACTCGCAAGCTTACTGATAAGGATATCGGAGTTAGAGTCAACCTTGATCCACGTACTGGTGATTATGAAACATATCGTTACTGGGATGTGGTTGCGGAAGAAGATTTAGAATTTCCAGAAAGGCAAATCACTTTGGCACAAGCCAGAGAACGTTCACCAGCAATTGAGATTGGCGGTCGCATTGAAGAGCCAATGCCTTCAATTGAATTTGGTAGAATTGCAGCACAGACGGCCCGACAAGTGATCATGCAAAAAGTACGTGAGGCTGAAAGGCAACAAGTTGTTGATCAATTTCAAAGTAAATTAGGACAACTTATTTATGGTACAGTTAAAAAAGTAACACGCGATAACATCATCATTGATTTAGGTGGAAAAGCTGAGGCATTTATGCCCAGAAACGAAATGCTGCCCAATGAAATGTTTCGACCAAATGATAGAGTACGCGCCTATCTTTATGATATTGTCCCTCAGGCAAGAGGCCCGCAGCTGTTTGTAAGCCGAATTCGTAATGAAATGTTGATTGAGTTATTTCGCATAGAGGTTCCTGAAATCGGCGAAAACATTATTGAAATTAAGGCTGCAGCAAGAGAGCCTGGCAACAGAGCGAAGATTGCTGTCAAAACGAACGATGGTCGAATTGATCCAGTAGGTGCTTGCGTCGGCATGCGAGGTGCACGAGTCCAGGCTGTATCGAGTGAACTGGGTGGCGAGCGTGTAGATATTATTTTATGGGACGATAACCCAGCACAATTGGTTATTAATGCAATGGCTCCCGCTGAAATCACTTCGATTGTAGTTGATGAAGACAGTCACACCATGGATCTGGCGGTGCAAAAGGATCAATTGTCTCAAGCCATTGGTAGAAGTGGACAGAATGTTCGCTTGGCTAGCCAACTCACGGGATGGACGTTGAATGTCATGACCGTCGAAGATTTCAATAACAAAAGCCAAGAAGAGTCCAGCAAACTCATCAATTTATTTACCTCAGCTCTAGAAATTGACGAGGAAATTGCCAATCTTTTAGTTGCCAATGGGTTTTCTTCATTAGAGGAAATTGCCTATGTTCCAAAGGATGAATTGTTGGCTATTGAGGAGTTTGACGAAGAGATTGTGGATGAACTTAGAAATCGGGCAAATGATATTTTGTTAACACAAGCCTTAACTTCTGGTCAGGGGCTAGCCGGTACTCCATCCGATTCCTTGCTCTCTATGGAGGGTATGACAGAAGCTTTGGCAAATAATTTGGCTGCTAAAGGCATCACCACAATGGATGATTTAGCAGAACAATCTGTTGATGAACTGCTCGAAATTGAAGGTATGACAGAAGAAAAAGCTGCTACCTTGATCATGAAAGCACGGGAACCATGGTTTCAATAGCACAGCCTATTTGACATGATTGGCTCATAATGCAGCTTGAGCAATAGCAAGGCTGAATTATGCTTGGATGAGCCAACTGAAGGTTTGAAGCATTAGAATTTTAGAGCAATTTCCTTGCAAATTGCTGAAAGGGGGTTAAATTATGGCGGATGTGACGGTTAAACAATTGGCTCAAGTCGTTGGTATCCCTGCCAAACGCCTATTAGACCATTTACAGGAAGCAGGATTATCGTTTAGCGATGATAATGAGACAGTAAATGATGACCAAAGACGCATCTTATTAAATTATTTAACGAGCAATGCGAATCGGGAAGCTCGTTCAACTCCTCAGCGCATTACTCTGAAACGTAAAAGCTTAACACAAGTAACGGTCGGCCATGACATACACAGTGGCAAAACAGTAAATGTTGAGGTTCGTAAAAAGCGTACTTACGTCAAGAGAAGCAGCTTGCTTGAGCAACAGCAGGAAGCGGAACATGAAGCTGAAATTGAACAACCTTTGCATGAAAGTGTGGTTGAAAATGAGGCGGCTTCTATAAATGGCCAAGAACAATTAAGTCCTGCAGCAGAAGAAATTCAAGCCGAAGCTCAACCTGAGCAAATTGAATCCGCCCAAGCAGTTGAAGAAGCAGTTGAAAATCCAGAAGGGCAGCCTGTTGAAGAGATCCAAACACCGGTAGCGGAGCCTGTTGCGTCGGAAGAAGCTGCAGAAGTTAGCGTAGAAGATAAGGCCGAGCGCGTAACCAAGAAAAAGCATCTCGATAAAAAAGAGATTGAGATCGAGTCTGAATTCAAGAAAGGCAAAAAGAAAGGCAAATACGTAGCACCCGAACATGACGATGAAGAGGGCATGCATGCTCGACCAAAACGCCATAAAGCCAAAAAGCGCAGAGGGAATGAAAAATCTGAAAAATACAGGGAAGCTGAAGAAGCATTGACCCATGGTTTTGCTATGCCGACAGCACCGGTAATTCATGAGGTTGCAATTCCTGAAACCATTACCGTTGCTGATTTGGCAAAACGCATGTCTGTTAAAGCAGCTGAAGTCATCAAGGTAATGATGGGTTTGGGAGCAATGGCTACCATTAATCAGGTTATCGATCAGGATACTGCCGTTATTGTTGTCGAGGAAATGGGCCATAAGCCTAAAATTCTTAAAGAAAATGCCATTGAAGATAACCTGGATGACGTTATAAGTCAGGGAAGCCATACTGCTACTCGGGCTCCAGTAGTCACGATCATGGGACACGTAGACCATGGTAAAACTTCCTTGCTGGATTACATAAGACGCACCAAAGTTGCAGCAGGTGAAGCGGGTGGAATTACTCAGCATATCGGTGCTTATCATGTCAGCACGGCAAAAGGTGAAGTTACTTTCCTTGATACTCCCGGTCACGCTGCTTTTACTGCAATGCGGGCTCGGGGTGCACAGGCAACGGATATTGTCATTCTAATTGTTGCTGCGGATGATGGTGTAAAACCTCAAACCATTGAAGCCATCCAACACGCGAAGGCCGCGAATGTTCCTATTATTGTTGCAATCAACAAAATGGATAAGCCCGATGCAGACCCTGATCGCGTCATGAATGAGTTGTCGCAATACGAAGTCATTCCTGAGTCATGGGGTGGCGATACCATGTTTGTACAAATATCAGCCAAAGCAGGGTTGGGCATTGATGAATTGCTTGATGCTATCTTGTTGCAGGCTGAAGTTCTGGAATTGAAAGCCATCACGGATGGGGCGGCAAAGGGTGTGGTTATTGAATCTCGTCTGGATAAAGGCCGGGGACCAGTAGCGACCATTTTGGTTCAGAGTGGCACACTGCATAAAGGAGATATCCTTCTTGCCGGTTTACAATACGGCCGCGTTCGTGCACTGGTCAGCGACAGTGGAAAACAAGTAGACAGCGCAGGTCCTTCTATACCTGTGGAGGTTCTGGGCCTCTCTGCTATTCCTCATGCTGGGGATGAAGCTGTTGTTGTTCCTGATGAAAAACGCGCACGTGAGGTTGCATTATTCCGTCAAGGTAAGTTCCGCGATGTGAAACTTGCCCGACGACAAAAATCCTCGCTAGAAGGTATTTTTGAGAGCATGACTTCAGCTGAAAGCAAAGTACTTAACATCGTTCTTAAAGCAGACGTCCAGGGGTCAGTCGAAGCCATCGCTGATGCCTTGGTTAAACTGTCTACGGATGAGGTCAAGGTAGACATTATTGCAAGCGGCGTGGGTGGTATTACTGAATCCGACGTTCATCTGGCGATTGCTTCAAACGCCATCTTGGTTGGATTTAATGTTAGAGCTGATGGTGGTGCTAAAAAACTGGCTGAACAAGAATCGGTCTCAATTCATTACTTCAGTGTCATTTACGATATTGTGGATCAAGTCAAAAGTGCCTTATCAGGCATGCTTGCGCCGCAATTTAAAGAGGAAATCATTGGTATCGCTGAAGTTCGCGAAGTCTTCCGCTCACCTAAACTCGGTGCAATTGCTGGATGTATGGTCGTTGAAGGTGTGATCAAAAGAAACAATCCCATTAGAGTATTGAGAAACAATGTCGTGATTTATGAAGGCACCTTAGAGTCTTTACGACGATTTAAGGATGATGTTCTTGAGGTGCGACAAGGTTTTGAATGCGGCATTGGCGTAAAGAACTATAATGATGTTAAACCCGGTGATTTGATCGAAGTATTTGAGACCATTGAAATTAAGCGAGATTTATGAGGAATGATTTCAAGCGTACAGACCGCGTTGCAGAAATGATGCAACGCAAGCTGTCGCAAATAATCCAGCAAGAAATAAAAGACCCACGCTTACCTGCTTTTGTTACCATTTCTGCAGTTAAGGTATCCGCGGATCTTGGACATGCCAAAGTGTATTTCACTATTTTAAACGGTGACATTCCCTTAACCACGTCTATTCTCAATGCTGCAGCAAGTTATTTACGCACTGCATTAGCGAGATCCATAAAGCTCAGAACTGTTCCGCAGCTGCATTTTGTTTATGATGAGTCAATTGAATACGGCCAACGATTGAGCCGATTAATTGATGAGGTGAATCCGCGGGACAATGAAGAAAACTGACTCCATCCATCCAATAAATGGCATTTTGCTGTTGAATAAACCCAAAGGCTTTTCGTCCAATGCGGTTTTGCAAAAGGCAAAACGCTTATTCCAAGCTAAAAAGGCTGGCCATACCGGGAGCCTTGATCCCTTGGCAACCGGCATGCTACCCATTTGTTTTGGGGAAGCCACCAAATTTTGTCAGTATCTGTTAGATGCTGATAAAGTTTATGAGGCAACCGGAGTGCTCGGCATTAAAACCAACACGGGTGATGCCATGGGTGAAATGGTGGAAGAGAAAAAGGATTTTATTATAACTGAGGCTGAACTACTTGCTGCGATTGCAAATCATAGAGGGCAGATCAAGCAGACTCCTTCGATGTTTTCCGCATTGAAGCATAAAGGAGTCCCACTTTATAAATTTGCTCGTGAAGGAATTGTGCTTCCGCGGGAGGGACGCTCCATCAGTATTCATGAATTGTCCTTACAGCGTTTTAATGGCCAGCAGTTTGACATTCGCGTCAATTGCAGCAAGGGAACTTATATTCGAAATTTAGTTGAAGACATTGGCGATTTCCTGGGGGTGGGTGCACATATTTCCCGGCTTCACCGATTGCACACCTCAGGTTTCGCCAATGAGAAAATGTTTGATTTTGAAGAGTTGGAGAAAAAGACTTTTTCAGAATTGTTGGACTGCCTTTTGCCGATGGATAGGGCTGTTAATCACTTACCCTCGATAACCTTGGGAGAGAGTGAGGTACAATCCCTGCGACAAGGCAAGGCATTAATGGGGTTGGGTTTAAATCATTTACTGGGCTGCGTTCGTCTTTATGATGAAGCAGCTCATTTTATTGGCTTAGGGGAGTGCTTGCCTGATAGGCTAATTGTGAAACGCTTATTGACAGATTTAGCAACTAAGACTATTTTGTAAGGGTTGTTTAAAAATTCACTAATCAACGTTTAATAATTGAAGGAAATTGCACAAATTATTAGCTAATACTTGTGTCAATGGCCTTGCCTTGATAGAATGCTTCCCTTTAAAAGAACACTGGCTATCTCTAGGAGTGAATATGTCGCTAACTAGCGCACAAAAAGCAGAAATCATTAATGAATACCAACGCGGTGACAAAGATACAGGTTCACCTGAAGTACAAGTTTCTTTGATGACTGGACGTATTAAGTATTTAACTGAGCATTTCAAAGAACACAAAAAAGATTTCCATTCTCGACGTGGTTTGCAAGAATTGGTTAACAAACGACGCAAACTGCTCAAGTATTTGAAAAAGACGGATCAAAATCGTTATCAGACTTTGATTCAAAATTTAGGTTTACGAGATTCCTATTAATAGTTTGAGCCATGTTCATGGGGACAAGCTTCAACTATCTCGTCAGAATTAAAGGCGCAGTTTTCTGCGCCTTTTTATTATTATGAATTTAAGGGGTAACTTAAGTGGCCAAAATCACTAAAGAAATAAGGTTCGGAGAACATACGCTGGTACTGGAGACGGGTGAAATTGCCCGGCAAGCCGATGCCATTTTTGCAAGCATGGGTGGAACGCAGGTACTGGTGACTGCAGTAGGAAATAAAGCAGAAGCTGCTAGCGGTGGTTTTTTCCCTCTGACAGTAAATTATCAAGAAAAAGCATTTGCTGCCGGTAAAATCCCAGGAGGGTTTAATAAACGAGAAGGGCGGCCTAGTGAGCATGAAACATTGGTTTCTCGCTTAATTGATCGGCCATTAAGACCGTTATTCCCAGACAATTTTTATAATGAAGTGCAAATTATTGCAACGGTACTTTCACTCAACCCCGATGTGCCGGCTGATATTGTTTCCATGATTGCTGCTTCAGCAGCCTTAGCCATTTCTGGCATTCCTTTCCAGGGCCCTATTGGAGCGGCAAGGGTCGGTTATAAAGATGGTATTTATCTTTTGAATCCTGGCTATAAGCAAATCGCTGAATCCGAGCTGGATTTGGTCGTTGCCGGTACTGCCGACGCCATTTTGATGGTTGAATCAGAGGCTAAGGAATTGAGTGAAGAAATCATGCTTGGTGCGGTTTTATTCGGCCATGAAATGATGCAAACAGTTATTAAGGGTATTAATGAATTAGCCAGGGAAGTTGGCAAGCCAGCATGGGATTGGGCGCCAGCACCAACGGATCAAGTGTTACAAACTCATATTGCTGAGCTGGCAAGCAGCTCGGTTGCAGATGCTTATTTGATTAAAGACAAAATGCAACGTCGTCAACGTTTGCTGGAGATTAAGCAACAGGTAATGGATAGTTTATTGGCTGAGCAGCCTGAATTGAACACCACCATTGCCACAGAGATGCTTGATAACGTTGAAAGAGCCATCATTCGTAAACGCATCCTGGATGGCGAGCCTCGAATTGATGGACGTGATCACAAGACAGTTCGCCCGATTAATATACGTACGAAGTTGCTGGAAAGAACCCACGGTTCGGCACTATTTACTCGTGGTGAAACCCAGGCCTTGGTGGTTGCGACACTTGGAAATGACCGCGATGCTCAAATATTAGATTATTTGACTGGTGAAACGAGAGATCGCTTCATGTTGCATTATAACTTCCCTCCCTATTCAGTGGGTGAAACGGGACAGGTGGGAAGTCCAAAACGTCGTGAAATAGGTCATGGTCGCTTGGCGAAACGAGCATTAATGGCCGTATTACCCTCTGCGAGTGAATTTCCTTATGTCTTACGCGTAGTCTCTGAAATTACCGAATCGAATGGTTCAAGTTCAATGGCTACAGTTTGCGGCACCAGCTTGGCATTAATGGATGCGGGTGTTCCATTAAAAGCTCCCGTTGCTGGCGTGGCGATGGGCTTAATTAAAGAAGGCGAACGATTTGCTGTTTTAACAGACATTCTTGGAGATGAGGATCATTTAGGCGATATGGATTTCAAAGTGGCCGGTACTGAGAAAGGCGTGACTGCTTTGCAAATGGATATTAAGATCACTGGCATTACCAAAGAAATCATGGCGCAAGCCCTGGATCAAGCCTTGGCTGGAAGAACTCACATTCTCTCTGTTATGAACAATGCATTGTCTGAGCATCGCGATGAGTTGTCGGTTCATGCTCCCCGAATTACAACCATGAAGGTAGCTGAAGACAAAATTCGTACCATCATTGGTAAGGGTGGCGCAACCATTAAAGGTTTAAGTGAGAATACTGGTGTATCTATTGATATAGATGACAGCGGCGTGGTTCAGCTCTTTTCTCCTGATGCTGCGGCACTGGAAGAAGCTCAACGTCAAATTAAAGCATTGATTGCTGAAGTTGAAGTGGGCCAAACGTACTCAGGTAAAGTCAGTAAAATCGTAGATTTTGGCGCCTTTATTAATTTGTTACCCGGCAAAGATGGTCTTCTACATATTTCACAAATTTGCAGCGATCGCTCAGGGAAAGTTGAAGATGTCTTATCCGAAGGCCAGCAAATAGAAGTGTATGTGGCTGGAGTGGATAAACAAGGTCGAGTTAAACTGGAGTGGAAGGATAAACCCCAGCAACCAGCAAAGGCTAAAGAAGAAAATAAGCCGAATTCTGATGAGCCTCAAGCTAATGCAGCAAGTGAAGAGGAACAATCAGAGGCTACTACTCACACCGACCATTCTTCAGAAGAGGAATAGCATAAAGAGCAGTCAGAGTTTTCTCTGGCTGCTTATCTTCAATTACAATCACTTGAAAAAGGGCGGGGGTTGTCTTCTCCACCGACCAATTGCAGAAATACTTAGCGGATGAGACGTAAAAACTCAGAGCGGCTCGAAGGATTATTTCGCATTTCACCCAGCATGACGGATGTTGTCATTACTGAGCCCTGTTTTTCAACTCCTCGCATCATCATACACAGATGTTTGGCTTCCATCACTACAGCAACACCTCTGGCATTGGTGATGGATTCAATGCAATGAGCTATTTCAGTGGTTAATCTTTCTTGAATTTGCAATCTTCTGGCGAAATAATCGACAATCCTTGCCACCTTAGAGAGACCAAGAACTTTACCATCTGGTAAATATCCCACATGACACTTGCCAAGAAAGGGAAGAAGATGATGTTCGCACATCGAATACATTTCAATATCCTTGACGATGACCATTTCGCTCATGTCTGATTCGAATAAGGCTTCATTAATGATGTCATCTAAATGCTCATGATAACCTTTTGTCAAGTAACGAAAAGCATTGGCTGCGCGCTCAGGGGTGTCCCGTAAGCCTTCTCTGTTCGGATCTTCACCAATTCTTGTTAAAATTTCTTTATACAGTTCCTGCATTTATGTAAACCCTAGCCCGGTGGCCAAGTCATTGGTCGACCGCCAAGCAGATGTAAATGAATGTGGAAAACTTCCTGCCCACCACCGGAATCAACATTAAAAACTAAGCGATACCCATCATTAAGTAGCTCATTTTTCGCCATGTTTTTTGCCGTGAGAATCATTCGGCCCAGTAATTGCTCATCTTGACTATCAGCATCATTGATTGTGGCAATGTGCTTTTTAGGGATTAGCAACAGATGTGTAGGGGCTTGCGGTTTGATGTCACGAATTACAATCAGTTCTGGAGTCTCAAATACAACATCGGCCTGTATTTCTCCAGAAGCAATTTTGCAAAACAAGCAGCTCATAGTTACCCCGATGGGTTTTATTTTAACCTAGGATTATAACTCCACTTAATCAAGATAAAAAAGCCTTAGCCATAAAATAGTAAAGAAGCATGCCTTTTGAAAGCTATTTAGGTAAATTTTTGCCTTTTATAAAGGATTTGCGCATAATATCGCGTTATTTAATTACCTGGGTGGAGAATAATGAGCTTAAAGGACATAAAAAGTGGTCGAGATATCCCTAATGAAATTAATGTCATTATTGAAATTCCAATGCATGGTGAGCCCGTCAAGTATGAGGTGAACAAAGATTCTGGAGCGTTATTTGTCGATCGCTTTATGACCACAGCGATGTTTTATCCGGCAAACTATGGCTATATTCCCAATACCTTATCAGAAGATGGTGATCCTGTTGATGTTCTTGTAATCACTCCTGTTCCTTTAATAAGCGGTGCGGTCATACCTTGCCGTCCTGTGGGCATGCTTAAAATGACGGATGAAGCAGGGGTAGATGCCAAGCTGTTGGCTGTTCCCACAAGCAAACTGACCAAAATGTATGAAACGGTAAGCACCTACAGTGATCTTCCTCGTCACTTGTTATTATCATTGGAGCATTTTTTCCAGCATTACAAAGACTTGGAAGAAGGGAAATGGGTCAAACTGGATGGTTGGGAAGGCCCTGAAGCCGCTCGACAGGAAATCATGGCCAGTGTCGACCGCTTTAAAGCGGAAAATTAATGGTATTCAAACGCAAGCTTTAAAAGCTTGCGTTGCTAGGAATCCCGCTGTTTGTCCTGGTTAAGAATTCGTTCTAATTCTCCTCGCGCTTGCTGTGAAAAACTAATAAGCTCCTGTTCCTTTTCAAAAAATGAAAATGATTGTTTAAGGAATCGTTCATCGTGTTCAGCAAACGTTTTGGCTTTTTCTTCAATAACTTCTTCAGCATGGCCTAAAAACTTCATAATTTCTTTCGCCATTGATAGTGAAGAATCAAAGGTTTCTCGTTTAAAGTAATGAACTCCAGCTTTGTGGAGCTCATAAGCGTGCCGGCGATTACGAGCGCGTGCATAAATTGCAAGATTTGGAAATTCCTCTTTGGCTAATCTCACAATGTCTAGGCAAACATCAGGATCATCAACGGTTACAATGAGCAGTTTGGCTTCATCTGCACCTGCATTCTTTAATAAATCCAACCGCGATGCATCACCAAAATAACCTTTAAATCCAAATTTGCGCAATAAATCAATTTGATCGGGATCTTTTTCGAGTATCGTTAGTGCAATGCCTTGTGCATCTAAAAAACGGCCGATCACTTGTCCAAATCGGCCATAACCCGCCAGAATAACAGCTTGCTTTTCCTCGATAACATCAAACCGGTCTTTAGGCAAAATCGTCAAAAATCGAGGGAGTATCCAGCGTTGGAAGATAAAAAATAACAAAGGGGTTGTAGCCATGGAAAGCACCACGGCAAGGCTGAAAAAATTAGCACTGCCCTTGGTTAAAACTCCTGTGTCTTTAGCAAACTGCAACAAAACAAAAGCAAATTCACTCCCCTGTGACAAAATAAAGGCAATGCCTAAGGTTTGCAAAGTGCTAAAGCCAAAATAACGTCCCAGTATGTACAACAGCAATATTTTAATTGAAATAAGCAGGAGAACAGTGGAGAAAACAGCAATGGGTTGCGCGAATAAGATGTTGAAATTCATGCTCATGCCAACGGAAATAAAAAAAAGGCCAAGCAACAAGCCTTTAAACGGTTCTATGTCCGTTTCGAGGCTGCGCTTATATTCCGAATTGGCTAATACCACGCCAGCAATGAATGCCCCAAGCCCAGGTGAAACACCTATTCGCTGCATGAGAAGGGCAATGCCAATGATGAGCGCCAGAGACGTTGCAGTGAATACTTCTCGAAGGTTAGTCTTGGCTATAAGTGCAAAGAGATGATGAGAAAAATAGTGTCCAAACACAATAACAGCAGCAATAACTGCTGAAATTAAACTCGCATGCGACCAAGCATCCAAAAGGTTTTGCTTTGACCCCAGCTCCACTGTGGAACCTGAAAAAGCCAGCATGGGCATAATGATTAGAATTGGAATTACTGCAATATCTTGAAAAAGGAGTACCGCAAAAGAAGTTTCCCCCATGGCGGTGCGCATTAAGTTTTTTTCTTGCAAGGTTTGCAGCACAAGAGCGGTTGATGACAAGGAAAGTGACAGGCTAACCGCCAAACTTTCTTTCCAACTCCATCCAGCCGTAATTCCCAAAGCCATCATTACTGCGGTTGTGAGTGTGACTTGGAGTGAGCCTAATCCTATGATTGTTTTTCGCAACTGCCATATTTTTGCTGGTTCTAATTCTAAACCAATGAGAAATAGCATCATAATGATGCCAAACTCAGCAAAATGCATAATCTGCTCAGGATTGGCTATTAAATTTAAACCGAAAGGCCCAATTAAAACGCCAACGATGAGATAACCCAGCACAGAACCCAGTTTGAATCGGCTTGCAAGGGGTACGATTAAACAGGCACCAGCCAGAAAAATGAACATGTGCAATAGCAAATTATTATTCATTTATATATTAAGTAAAAAGCCAAAACTAATCTTAGCCGCTTTGAATGACTAAGCTGATACCATGCTATTCCACAGAGGGAACTTGATTCCATTGCAATTTCCCTCTTGAAATAGTGCCCAAAACGTTCAGATTCTGTAGGCCGCGCTGTTGCAAAGGGTTCCCATTTAGAATAGCCATATCGGCTAATTTTCCCACCTCCAATGTACCTTTGTCTTGCTGCAGGTTAAAGGCTTTAGCCGCATTAATGGTCAGGGTACCTAAAAGTGCTTCGGGAGAAAGTTGCAATTTGGGTGGTTTTAAGCAGGATTGGGCTTTGCCTGACAAGGAACTGTTTTGCAGCAGGCTTAACATTTGTAAGGGAACAGGAGGAGTTGATGGCGAATTGGCTTGAATGCTTATCCCATTGAGCAAGTGGGGCGCAGAGGAAAAAGAAAGATTATCAAACAACGCTCCGGGATTATTCAAGAGATTGCATAGCTCAGCACTGTGGAGGTAAATGTAGGGAGCATACCAACTTAATTTTATTCCAAGTTGCTGCAGACGCTGAAGTTGATCGTTGCGTAAGAGAGGAGCATTAAAAACCAGTAAATCAGGCGCATTTCCTCGGGTCTTTATGGCCGCATTAAGAACTAAATCCAAAGCGGCATCCCCGTTTACTTCCAAAGCCAAAGAAGTGTTTTCCTTCGCAGAATTATTGAGCGCATCTTCAAGCTCTTTTTTCGTGACTCTCAGTGTTCCAGGCCATATAGCATTGGGCTCGACAGCCGATTTTAAATAGGGTTTTGTGAAAAAAGCAGCGCCGTCTTCTACTTCGCCGTCAATTTGCATCAGCAGGGGGCCAATATAAAAGCGAGGGTTGTCCTGATAAATTATCTCTAATAATCTTTTATCAGAAGCATCATCAGGATTGAAAATGATATCGAGTGAATTAGCCTGTTCAGCTGCATGCTCATAAGCAGCAAGCCAAGGTTGATTTACCATGGTTTCTGTCACAGTGGTATAGCCTTGCTGTGTGTAATATTTGCTTGCTTTTTGAATGGCCAGGGTGGCTTTATTTTTGTCGATGAGCAATGACAGTAAACGTTTTAAATCTTTTCCGGAAATTAATCCTTGTGCATTAATTTTTAGATCTTTAGCCCTATCCTGGGATGAAAGTTTCTCAATGGCGGCTTGATTGAGCAATACTTCGTTACCTGAAGAATAAAAAACCAAGCAGGGTTTATCCTTAAGATGCTCATCTAAGAGGACTTTGTTTAAGGCTTCATCGTTTACATTAACGGGATTGTAGTTGCTGGCTATCAACCAGCCCTCTTCATTAAGTGGTTTATTTTTAAGAGTTTCAAGCAATTGCTTAGTGGTTGTTGTTGGTTGCTCGTAGCCTGGCTGCTGGGATAACCAACCATAGAGTATAAATTTAGAATGGGTATCAATAAAACCGGGAACAACGAATGCCCCCTTTAAATCAATCACTTGGCTTTCATTGCCACGACAATGGGCTAAGATTTGACTTTGCTCGCCCACAGCCACTAAGCGCCCATGACGAACGGCAACTGCTGTGGCTTCAGGTTGAGAAGGGTTAAGGGTGATGAATTTCGCATTAACAATTAATGTACTGGCATCGCGGCAAAGGAGATAGCCCTTAGCCAAATCAGCCGAAAAAACCATGGATGAAAATAGAAAACTTACACAGGTTACATTAAAAAATAATCCATTACGCATGAACGCAATCCAGTTGTGCAATTGTTTTATCCTAGCAAGTATTTTGGAAGGGGCAAAGCCATTAAAGAAAGATAATTTTGCAAAGACAGGTTTGTGTTCATTCTGAAAAATTAGTGAAACTAGCCCTTATGAGTGTCAGATGACTTTTTCTTCGGTTTTTGCACATTTACAAATACATCAGAGTGTCGTAGAGTAAGGCCAATTTTGTTTAGTTTTTACACGATTATTAAGGTTATCTTAAGCTTGTCCCGTTACAATGACCTTTTTGCAAGTCG
Organism: Legionella jordanis; assembly: GCF_900637635.1. Taxonomy (NCBI): domain Bacteria; kingdom Pseudomonadati; phylum Pseudomonadota; class Gammaproteobacteria; order Legionellales; family Legionellaceae; genus Legionella; species Legionella jordanis. Next base: position 2,836,987 of record NZ_LR134383.1, on the reverse strand, counting down.
TTTGGAATAGCAGAGAAGGAATCCAATGAGCAGTAATAAGCATGCATTGACCATTTTTAGCCTAACTATGATAACTGTCGGTTCTGTGGATAGCATCCGTAATTTGCCCGCCACCGCATTATTTGGTAGTCAACTCATATCTTTTTTTATTTTGGGAGCGATATTTTTTCTGATTCCCACTGCTTTAGTTTCAGCGGAACTGGCCTCTGGATGGGCGAAGCAAGGTGGTATTTATATTTGGGTAAAGGAAGCCTTCGGAAAAAAAGTTGGGTTTTTAGCAATCTGGCTGCAGTGGATTGAAAATGTTATTTGGTATCCGACTATCCTCTCCTTTGTCGCAGGAACTATTGGTTATCTCATCAACCCTTCCATGGCCAATAATGCACACTTCCTGTGGCTTGTGATTGTTTGCTCTTTTTGGGGCGCCACTTTGGTCAATTTGCGCGGTATGCGCTCTTCGGCATTGTTCAGCAATGTCTGTGCTCTTTCCGGTTTATTGCTCCCAATGGGCTTAATTATCGGTTTAGGAGCCGTTTGGATTGCGGGTGGTAATCCTTTGCAAGTGCAATTTGATTCTCAAGCGATTAGTCCACATTGGCAGGATCGCTCAATGTGGGTTTCTCTTACTGCAATTATGATGTCCTTTTGTGGTATTGAAATCGCCACAGTTCATGCCAATGATGTGAAGGAACCTCAAAAAGCATTTCCTCGGGCCTTAACGTATTCAGTGTTTATTATTCTTAGCACATTAATCCTGGGCTCTCTGGCTATTGCTGTGGTTTTGCCACACGATGATATTAATTTAGTAGCAGGTATTATGCAGGCTTTTGATGCCTTCTTTGCAAGATACCATCTTGGTTGGTTTATGCCCATTGTGGCCATAATGCTTGTTATGGGGGGCTTAGGTGGCGTCAGTAATTGGATAATTGCCCCAACCAAAGGTTTAATGGTTGCGGCGGAAGATGGTAATTTGCCTGAATTGTTCCAAAAAGCAAACCAACATGGTGCACCGGTGACCATGTTGATGATTCAAGCGGTCATTGTCACCATTTTGTCCTTTTTATTTTTATTCATGCCTTCGGTAAATGGTTCATATTGGTTTTTAACCGCATTGGCTGCCCAGCTGTATATGCTCATGTATCTACTGATGTTTATTGCCGCAATTAAGTTACGTATAAGTGCCCCAGATCATCCGAGAGCTTTCCGCATTCCAGGAGGAGTGCTTGGTTTAACGACGGTGGCCGGTATAGGGATTATCGGTTGTTTGACCACTCTGGTAGTAAGCTTTATGCCACCTGAGGGTATCAATGTAGGTTCTGTTGGCCAATATGAATTAATCCTGATCTCGGGGTTAATTTTAATGTGTTTACCGCCTTTTATCAGTACTTGGATTCAGGCAAGAGCTGCCTCACGCAAACTAGAAACGGATGTCGCTGCCGTCTAGAGTTGAGATTCACAAATGAACATTGGCGAATTGCTTAAAACATTAGAAAGCCGTTTACCTGAATTGGAGTGGAAGATGGCTAAACTAGGACAGCATGTATCGCCCAATGTTTTACCAAAAGGTTTATTCCGGTTGTCCTCTGAGGCAGGGCCTGGTGCTTTTATTTTGGAGATAAAAGTCGATTTACAGCAGTTGGCCAATCATCAGCACGAATACAGTGGCTATTACATTGCACAAAAAATTCAACGTAAAATTGATGTCCTGGTCAGCTTATGCCGCCTTCAGAAAAATCAGCCCAAGCAACAAACATCAGTTTCCCTACAAATGATTGCTAGTCGTCAGCAGCATCTGCAACGCTTGCAAGCGGAAATAGATAATCTCACAAACCAACATGAAGCCATTAAAACCCAGTTACAACTTAAGCATTGCCCTGACATGCTATTAAACCTGAAAGCTGAATTGGGCGAAATAGAGAAGGGCTTAAGCTTGGCAAGAGAAGCAATGGTTAAAGTAAGTCGTTGGTAAGCCGACTGAATGGATATGACAGTATTTAAGCAATACGATACCAAGCAATTTACTTTTCAAAAGGATAAATTTTATTTTCTTGCAATAATTTGGCAAATTTTTCGGCAGTCATCGGCTGACCATAGAAAAAACCTTGACCTTCATCGCATTGAGAATTTCTTAAAAAGTTCAATTGCTCCTCCCGTTCAATCCCTTCTGCGAGCACTTTCAATCTTAAACTATGTCCCATCGCAATGATGGCTTGAATTATTGAGGCATCATTGTGATCATCAATGCAATCCTGGACGAAAGATTGATCGATTTTTAATTTATCAACTGGAAACTCTTTTAAATAATTCAAGCTTGAATAACCTGTGCCAAAGTCATCGATGGTTAAGCTAATGCCTAAATCTTTAAGTTGCCTAAGCTTATGCAAATTTTGCATTTTGTTATCCATGACCACGCTTTCTGTCAACTCGATTTCGATGCATTCAGGATTCAGATGAGTGCTGTGCAAAACCCCGCGCACATAGTCTACAAAATTATTCTGAATTAACTGTATGCCAGACACGTTAATAGCCATTCGAATGGGCTTTAAACCCATTCGTTGCCAGTCATGATTTTGTCTGCAAGCCTCGGCAAAGATCCATTCACCTAAAGGAACAATCACTTTGGATTCTTCTGCTAAAGGAATGAAGTTAAGGGGCAAAATAATGCCTTTTCTGGGGTGTTGCCAACGCACTAAAGCTTCAACGCCTACCAGTTCACCAGTTTTCAGGTTAATAGTTGGTTGATACAACAAGAAAAACTCTTCTGCAGCCAGGGCATTGCGCAACTCCATCTGCAGCTCAAGTTTTTTTTGAGTGAGCTCATTAACGGATTCATCGAATACTTGAATATTACTTTGCCCGGCCTTGGCCAAATACATGGCCATGTCGGCATTTTTAAGAAGCGTTGCCGGATCTTTGCCATGGATCGGATAAACGCTAGCCCCAATACTCGCCGTCACCACGATTTCGTGTTTTAAAAGCCTCATGGGCTTGGTAATTCTGCGGAGGATTCTTTGTGAAAGACGTGCGAGTTCTTTTTCAGATTTAATGATGTAGAGAATAACGAACTCATCTCCTCCAAAACGAGCGACTGTATCGCTCTCTCTTGTACATAGCACCAGTTTTCTTGCTATTTTTTGCAGAAAAATATCGCCGGCATTATGGCCGAGATTGTCGTTAATTATTTTAAAGTTATCGATATCTATAAAAAACAATACAAATAAGGTGTGATAACGGTTGGCATAGGCAATTCCCTGATTGATGCGATCATAGAGAAGGGTGCGGTTAGGCAACCCTGTGAGTAAGTCATGTGTGGCTTGGTATGCAAGCTGTTTTTCCATCTGTTTACGAGTTGTGACATCGCGAAAGATCCACACGTAACCTATTAAATTGTTCCGCAGTTTATGAGGTCTGGAATGCCATTCAAAAATGTTGTCATTGCTTAAAACAATCTCCTGACAGCTTTCATGGCCCGGTGTTTTTTTTACTTCTTTTACCTGAATAAGAAAATCCTGCGGGTATTTAAGTTGAGACATGGCTTCCCGTATAAAAGACGATAAATCAGGTTTATCTGCAAACCCAGGCGGTAATTTCCACATGGAAAGGAAACGTTTGTTGTGGTATTCGATATGTCCTCTTAAATTGATAACTAACAATCCATCAGCACTCGATTCGAGAGTAGATTTGGTTACCGCAAGTGATTTTTCCAAATCTTTTGTCCGTTTAATCACCCGGCGTTCTAATAATTGGTTTAGGCTTCCAAGACTGATGTTCTTATAATGCAATGATAAAAAATTTTTCAAAAATTTATTCGAATAGTAGCAGCTTATAAAAATCACCGGCATGTACACCAGCCCACATAAACCTAAAAGCAGGTAAACTCCTCCCTGCATAAATAACCAGAGGGTAAATGGTATAAAGGTGGGAAAAAGGAAAAAGGCATAAGCGGAAATAACTGGTGAAAAGAAAGGCATGGAGCCTGCGGTAAAGCCAAAAAGCAAAATAACAACGAAACTTTGATAAATTAGATTTCCGGTTGGCATCAACATCGAACCCATAAACCCCCAACCGCAACTTGAGAAAAACGTAAAAATATAAAACGTTCTTAACCATACTTTTGGGCCATAAAAATGCTTCTTAAGTCGATAAGCCATTGCATTCAAGAACCAAAAAACAGAAACCACCAGTATATAAATAAGCCAGGCAATTAGATGCGCGTGAGCTACGACTGGCCAAATTGCAATAACTAAAAAAATGGCTCCAAAGATTTGAGCGGCGATACCAAAAGGGTTTTGTTCGTAGAGCAAATGGACTTGATCCGCGAGAATTTTGTCTGAAGAAGAGCGGTGAAGAGAGCTACCTTTCTTAGTAAAGGCTGGATTTTTGCTGTTTTTTAATTGCATGTTAATTAACAGCCTCCACATCCTGATTGTGTTATAAATTTCGCAGGCCCATTAGCATAAGTATATACTCCGTAATATATTTTGTGACGTTTAGGGTATACTCATAAATTGGAATATTAATGAGGCAGGGATGTTTAAAAAAATCTTAGTCAGTAATCGCGGGGAAATCGCCCTTCGTATCGTGCGGGCTTGCACAGAAATGGGGATAGAGCCAGTGACTATTCACAGTGTGGCTGATCGATATGCACTTCACGTCAAACGCAGTGCCCAGTCTCATTGCCTCAGCAAAAAACCCTTGGAAGCCTATTTAAATGGGCATCGAATCATTGAATGTGCCAAAGCAGCAGGTTGTGAAGCCATTCATCCTGGTTATGGCTTTTTATCCGAAAACCCTGATTTTGCTGCTGCCTGTAAAAAAGCCGGTCTCATCTTTATTGGCCCCCCAGCTAAAGTCATTGCAACCATGGGTTCTAAAATCATGGCCAGACAAGCGGCACTTAAAGCTGGCATACCGGTCATTCCCGGGAGTGAAGGTAATCTTGGCAGCGTTGAGGAAGCTATTGCCTGTGCCGAAAAACTTGGCTATCCAGTAATGTTAAAAGCAACTTTTGGTGGCGGTGGCAGAGGAATCCGTCTCTGCTACAGCGCGCAAGATATCCTGCAAAATTGGCTTAGAGTGCAATCGGAAGCCAGCAAGGCGTTTGGGGATTCCCATATTTTCATGGAAAAATTTATTGCTAACCCTCGTCATATTGAAGTGCAAATCCTGGGTGACCATCATGGCAATCTGATTCATTTATTTGAAAGAGATTGTTCAATACAGCGAAGACATCAAAAACTGATAGAAATTGCCCCCTGTGTGCAACTGGCAGAAAAAACCCGGCAATTGTTATACAACTATGCACTAAAGGTTGCCTCGGCAGTTCGATATGTAAATGCTGGTACGGTCGAATTTATTCTTGATGAGCAGGGCCAGCCTTATTTCCTCGAAATGAATACCCGTTTGCAAGTAGAACATCCGGTTACCGAGCAAATCACCGGCATTGATTTAGTCCAGGAGCAAATTCGCATTGCAGCGGAAGAAAAACTGTCAGTGTCCCAGGATCAGATTGAACGACGGGGATATGCCATTGAGTTTCGTATTAATGCAGAAGATCCGCAAAATGATTTTCTTCCAAGCTTTGGCCGCATCACCCGCTATTATGCTCCTGGTGGTCCTGGTGTTCGAACGGATAGCGCCATTTATACTGGCTATGCAATACCACCTGATTATGATTCATTGTGTGCCAAACTCACCGTTTGGGGCTTGGATTGGGACACAGTCTTGCGCCGCTCTAAAAGAGCTTTGGAAGAAATGCGAGTATTTGGCGTAAAGACCACCATTTCCTATTATCTTGAAATGCTAAAATCGAAAGAGTTTCAGCAGGGTTTATTTACAACGAATTTGATTGAAAACCATCCAGAATGGTTGCGCTACTCGAATAAATCCTTGCCCTACCATAGGGCTGCAGTTATTGCAGCGGCGCTTGCTGCCTTCCACAAAAATCGGTAGGTGCTTTCAAGTTGTCCAAAAAACAAACACTTGTTTATTTGCGAACATATCTGTAGAATAGCGAACTGTATTTTTAATGCTCTATATGTTTCATATCTGCCGAATTATACGAGGTTTATAATGCTTTTTTTCACCAGGCTCCACTTTCCAGCGTTTTCCAAAAACGACATCCAAAAGCATATTGAGAAAATTTTAAATCATCCCCAAACTCTAAGTCGTAACCCGGAAGAGTACAAAAAGCTTCTCCAGCTAAGGGCTGTCGTTGATAAAATGAGCGCAAGCCTTCATCAACTAAAGGGCATAGACAGTACGGTTCCCTGGGAGATGTTCGAGCTAAAGGCTCTAGATCTCATAAAAAAACGATTAAATTTTCAGGATCTAACCCGGGACGACATTAACAGTTTAAGGAATGCTTACGAAGCAGGTAAAGTGCGTCTTGTAAACGATAAAACCATTAATAATTTGACCTCTGCCTTATTTATTCTTAGCAATTCCATTTTAGCACTTTCAGCTGGAATGACTATGATTGCAGCATGCGCTATGACAACCGGCCCTATTGGTATGGCCTTGTTGGGAGTTGCCCTTGCATTCATTGCCGCAGCCGTACTTGTTATGACCGCATACAGCATTTACGTCGATGCCAGGCAATTAGCCAATAAGCAGTTTAAGGAAATTGAGGAGATGATTGAATTTGTCGCTCCCACAGAACCCAGTAACCTGCACTCTGATTTACCAACCGATCAATTTTCCGCTCAAATGAATTAAAGCATTTAAAAAGGGTGAGGCACAATTTCTTTTGCTCACCCTTTTTTCAGACATTTCGCCTATTTTCCATACATTTATGCCGCCTTAAGTATATCTTAATAAAAAAACGCTATGATTATTTTATCTACAGAGAAAAAGAAATACTGATCAGGATTTCATAATGGCATTTTGTAAGAAATTCATTCATGGCGTTAATTCCATCAAATTTGCTCAGCAGGATTCGAAACTTATTAAAGCTTCCCTGTATGCCTTGGTGTATGAGGAATTGCAGCTTAATCTTAAGGCCATTGAGGCACTGGTAAAAGACCTCCCTGTTTCAGTAGAGGATTTTAGAGCCAATGAACAGCTTGAGTTGTACCGAAGAAAACAGGGGGAAACGCTAGAACATCTAAAAGATCAAATTCAGTCGATTCAAGAGATTGCTGCTTTAGAAGGTATAAACCTTGAAACTGCTGTTGAAGTGAATGCAGAGTTCCTTAGGGCATTTGCTGCTAATTTCCGCAACATCCGTCATTTAGCCGATACATTGGCTGATGCTCCAGGTCCTGTTAAAGATCAACAAACGCGTTTATACACCGAAATCTTATTTAAATTAGATAAAGCTGAGCAAGAAAGACAACTGCAAACCCTTTCTCTAAGCAATTTGCAAGACATGGTCCAACAAGCGGTGGCCATCTACGATAACAATAAAGACCAGGAGCTCGTATCCCAAGCCCGAACTTTAGTGCAAATGGCTATTTATGAAATTGTTCGCCGTGAATTAAACCAGGTTAAACCTGAGGCTTTGGAGTATGATCAGTACCAAGCCATAATTGGCACATTAAAAGCGAAAATTCCTGATGTTGCACAGTCAACAGTAATCGACAACTTGAGTGATTACCGCGCCACGGATGGTAAGACTTTAGCGGACTTGCTGCTGCAGTGGGAGCAAAGTTCCAAATTAAAATTAGAAGGCGCTATATTATCTGAAGCAGGTATTGATGCCCTTCAGCAAAGAAAAGCCTTGTTTCATAGATTAAGGTTTGGACAGGAGGATCGTCGCGAATACGCCGAAAAACTTCAAACCAATCTTGCACGGGACTTATTCTGGGCCAGAAACATCAGGGATGTCGAGTTATTCACCAAATCCGGGCATTCTGATGGCATTTTTGCTGGAATTTGTCAGAGAAGATTCATCGAGAACAGTAAATTTTTAGAACGTCCTAATCCAAAATATTCCAATAGATCTTCTGCCATAGCCAGGTTGGCTACTGTAATTGATATCCTTCGTGAGGAAAGTAAGGCTCATCAAGAAGAGAGTAAGGAGCAACCAAGACAAGAATCTCAGCGTGGTAAAATTGCAAAATCAGTCAAACCTCAAAACATCAAGCATTACGTTCATTTTCGAAAAGATGGAGCCAAACACCCAGAGACCAAACTGGCATTAATGGATAAAATAGGAGAAAAATTTTCCAAGCCAACGATGGTGGTCAATGCTGAAATCATTTCAATCAACTTTTATTTTGCACAATTGGATGAAAAAGCCCTTGGACTGATAATTGATGGGATCAGCGGCCCGGGTGGCTTTGGAAGTACTACCGAATCCATTTTGAATTATTATAGTACCACCAAACAAAATACCACCTTACCAGTTTTTAGCACGACAGTAACCGGAAAAACTTTTGCTGAGATCAGAAGCCAACTCAAAGAAGAAAAACTGGCGGAAGACAGGAAAGCCAAGCAGCTAAAACCACCTCATAATGATGAGCGGTTGGCCTTAGTGGCTGCCATGTATGAAGCTTATAATGAGCAATTAGATAAGCTTGAGGCTGAGTTTAACCTTGAAGTTCAGAAGACTAGAGATTCCGGGCTCGGTTATGAAAAGCTGCAAAATCCAGTTATAAATGACATCAAAGATTTAAACCTGGGCAACAGTGACGAAATTTTATTCCGTCAGGTCCTGGAATTATTCTCCATTCGTAACCTGGAAGCCATTCAAAACGATAACGTCTTAGCGGCGGCTTTCGGAAAAATAAAAGAGGGTAAATTTCACGAAGCTTTAAAAATTGCGGATTTAGAGCTCCATGTTCAACAAGCCTACAGCCATTTGGCAACCATCCCTCGAGACAGCGTTCAGGAACATGCTAGGCCAATCATAGACAAAGCGGCGAATATTGTTGCTTCTTCAAAACAGAGAAAAGACAAATTAGAACGCCTGGAGCAAGCTTTTCAGTCGCAATCCAGTATGGTAGAGAAAGTGCAAGCCGTTCAGGCTGTTTTTCTGGAAGAGTATCAGGAGATGTCATCTACATTAGGCTTAAGCCAGGATGATAATCGACTGGCACAAGCAATTCAGACCATGGCAGCAGAACTGGTGCAACTCATGGATCGCACACAACGGGGTGAACCTGCCATTACCACTGCTGAAGAAAGAATGTATTTCTCTGTATTGCAGCAAATTGCAACGCAAATCCAGCCCCGGCAGTTGAGCGAAGTTTATTTCAAAGTTCCAGTCCAATTGCAAAACTCGTTGAAAGTTGCCACCAAAGATGGACAGGAAATAGAGGTTTCTATTGATCTCAAGGGTGGCAAACTCCCCTACTCACTAATTAAACCACCCGGCTCCAATGAAGTGATTTTCTCCTATGGCGGAAGTCGTGGGGTCATTGCTCCCTTTGCAGGTTTGGAAGAAGCTTATGCGGGTAAGGACCGCAAAAAAAATCGTTTCTTTACCCATTCCCGATTACTTGGGGTAGGGCAATATGGCTCTGTTAAAGAGGTTGAAAGTCTCTTAACTGGTTTAAATCAGGTGGTTAAGAAAGGCTATGTCCCAGGCAATCAGGCTACCTTCACAGAAGCCAGTCGTGCTGATCTTAGAACCCGCCCTTTGACGTCACGGGAGGATCCCTCATACCGAATTGAAAGTGATGTTTTGCAAAATTTGTCGCAAGCGGAAGCTTCTCGTCAAAGAGCTTCTGGAAGCACTCAGTATTGGATTAAGCAAGATAAGCAAAGACAAAAGGGCGCACTGTATGCTAATGACAGCAGGCCTAATCAATATCAGCTATTAACAGAACGAGCTAAAGGTGAAACCTTTGCAGATACCGGCAACCAAACATTAAATAAATACAGCAAAGCGGATGAAACTTATCACAATCCAGTCAAACGTCCGGAAGATAGAAAAGCGGCCCTGAAAAGAATGCTATCTTTATCAGACGCAATTGTGGCTGAAGGAGAGCGTCTTTTTGCCCTTGGATTTACCCATAATGATTTGAAGCCAGAAAATTTTTGTTATAAGGAAAATGCGGATGGCAGTTACCAGATTCGTTATATTGATTGGGCAACGGGAGGATTCCAAAGGGTTTACCAGGGTCAAGGGCAAGATCTTAAAGCCATTTTTGCAGAAATATATGGCAGCGACTTAAAACTTGCAGTGGAAGAAGCAAACAACATTGAAGATGCCAAAGGTCGGTTTGTTCAACGCCTTCCTGACCAGAGCATTGTTTATGGCGTTAAGCCTGTTCTGGAGATCCTTCACGGTTCACGTCAGGGAACTTTGCCGTACATCAGCCCACAGGTTCTTGGAGAAGAGCGTAGAAACAAGTGCGTGGCGGGGGGCGTAGAGGATAAAAGCCTGGATACGAGGCTTAGAACCATGCAAGAGCAGACTGCCATGGATAATTGGGCATTAACCGCCATGACTTTTGGAATTTGCAGTCGCCAGGCGTATTTTGCACTTGTTAAAGGCCGAGCCGTTAGCGATTACATTGTCCCAGGCATCCTTGAGGTGGATAATGCAAACATTTTAGGGCTTAAAATTGCCAATATACAAAAGTTTAACGAATATTTTTCCTGCGGCGCCCCTTTAACAGAAGACGATTTAAAAACCGGTAAGGCCTATAATGATTCAAAAGCAGTAATGTATATCCCTTCAAACCAAAGGGAAGGCGAACCGCTGCATCTGTATCGACGATTGCAGGATTTAAAACAGGAATTACAACAGCAGGCCCAGCAAGTCGATAGTCCAGAGCAAAAAATTATCACGCGAATCGACAGTATTCTAGCAGCAGTTTACAACGCTGTAAGTGAGGGTACTGGCCTCAGCAAAGAGCAGCTTAGGAAGAAAATTCAGGCTGCTGAGCAATGTCTTAAAGACTATGAAAAATTACACGATAAATCTCATCAACAAGCTCAATCCCAAATTGAGACCCTGCAAGGGGTATTGAAACAATACCAAGGAAAGGAAATTGATCCGGATAGTCTTTTAGCCTCAACGGACGCAGGTCTTAGCCAATTGCAAGTACTTTGTACTTTTCCTACTACTAAAGTTCAGAAAGAAGAAGCCATTGCTGTTTTAAATGAGGCGTTCAAGGATGAGATGCAATTGGTGGATAAATTCATCGCCAAAGGCGCCCCTGGCCGTATTCAGCAATTGTTCAAAGAATGCATTGCTCATGGGCAACCTGAAATATTAATTAGTTTGTTGAATAAAATTACCCAGGATAATCCAGATTTCTATGAACTGGTTGCTCAGCAAGGTTTGCTGCATTACGCCGCTCAAGAAGGCATGACCGACGTTTTTGAAGTTATGGTTAAGGCCTTGGAAAGAGCCCATGCCGGTAAAGAATATATTTTTGAGTTAATGATGGAGCGCCATGCTTCAAATCTGGAAAATGGTTCTCTGCCATACATTAAATGGGCTACGGATTGTTTTCATATTGCTGTACGTAATAATAACAAGCAGCTGCTACTGACTATCCTTGACTACCTCCCTCCAGGGAACGAATATGACCGGCAAATTTCTGAAGCCTTACATCTGTCTGCCTCTTTAGGTAATAAGGTTTTATACCAAGAGATCCTGGAACGGTGCAGATTAAACTTGCCTTATGAGAATTATGCAAAACAAGCCAGCTCACTCTATCCTTTTGAAAAGAATGAATCGGGAAAAGGATTCGATGCTGCAAGAATAGTAAATCTTAAATTACCACCCGAACATTTATCTCCATTTCAGCTTTTTATGCGAGATGAGGGCACCTTGGATGCCATTGACTGGGAAGCTTTATCTTCGGATAAAGATTTGGCTAGACAATTTCTTTTCTCAGATGAAAACTCACCTGCGTTAATTGCCGCCGCTAAGGGAAATTTTGCTGGTCTTCGCAAGTTAATTAGACAATTAGGCCCACAGCTTTCTCAAGATGAATGGCAAGAATTTCTCACACAAACCGATGCAAACGGTAAAAATTTGCTTAATCATATCCTCGAACACAGGCAATTTGATTTTTTACCCGAATTCCTTAAGGTTATTGAAGACCATCTGAAAGAGAATAGCGCTGATGTTTTGATAAAGTTATTAGGCAATCCTAATCCAGTTAATCCATTGAGAAATTTTCTTAATCAGCCATTGAATTCCAATCATCAATTTAATATTGCAACTATGTTGCTCGATGCAATCTGCGGCGATTTCGCCAAAGCAACTCCAGAACAACAACAGGCAAGAATAGTAGCCTTGCTCTTGAACAAGGAATGGCTCATTGCACAAGCTTCCGTACAAGATAACCATGACCGATTGGTGAAATTGCTGCAAAATGGAGCCTTGTCAGTAACCTACAAAAAAATTCTTTTTGAAGCTTTACAGGCTGCATCTGCACAAAATCCAGAAGCTCTTAAATTGTATGGGAAATTATTACAACAAGTGGCCCCTGAAGCTCCCAAGGTTTTGGAGCAAAAGGCTGAACTTGAAATTGCTGCTATTTTTACTGAGTTTGCTCGTCAAGACTCGAATATTCATCAGCTCTTAAATGCTTTAACTGCAGAAAAATCCACTCTTAAAGAGCTTAAAGAAGAAAAACAAATTTTGGAATTGCAAGTTGCCCGCTATGCCCAAAGCGTGCAGGAGACCACAAAGCAGCTGAAAGAGCACGAAGAAGCGCTCAAAGCAATGGAAGCAACGTTGCAGGATACGCAGATGGCGTTTGAAGAGGCGCAAAAGCGCTCTTTGGAATTAACGACCCAGATTGAAGAAACCAACCGTCTGCATGAAGTTGAAGTGGAGCGCTTAAAAGGGGATGTGTTGCAGTCCAGAAGTGAAGCGCAAGCGCAGCTGGAGTTGGCTCAACAAACCCATGAAAAAGCGCTTGGGGCACTGCGATCTGAGTTAAGCCAGGTTCAGGACAGCAGCCAACAATTGTCGCTAAAGCTTGAGCAAGAACAAGCCGGCCTTGAAGAAAGGACTCATGAGCTTCTAGAACTGAAGAGCCAATTTGAAGATTTAGGGCAGGAGAGGGAGCGTTTGCTGTCTGAACTGTCGGAAGCCCGCCTGAACAGTGAGCGGGAAAAGCAGGAAAGAGAGGAGCTCATCCGGCAAGTTGAAGCGGAAAGCCAAAAACAGGTGCAATCCGAAGAGAAACTGAGGCAGCTTGAATCGTCCCTATCCACGCTTGAGAAGGACAATGAGCGCTTGGAAAGCCAGTTGCAGGAACTGCAAAAGCAGAATGCGGGCTTTGAAAACCAGGTTCAGGATTTGGAATTGCAAGTTGCCCGCTATGCCCAAAGCGTGCAGGAGACCACAAAGCAGCTGAAAGAGCACGAAGAAGCGCTCAAAGCAATGGAAGCAACGTTGCAGGATACGCAGATGGCGTTTGAAGAGGCGCAAAAGCGCTCTTTGGAATTAACGACCCAGATTGAAGAAACCAACCGTCTGCATGAAGTTGAAGTGGAGCGCTTAAAAGGGGATGTGTTGCAGTCCAGAAGTGAAGCGCAAGCGCAGCTGGAGTTGGCTCAACAAACCCATGAAAAAGCGCTTGGGGCACTGCGATCTGAGTTAAGCCAGGTTCAGGACAGCAGCCAACAATTGTCGCTAAAGCTTGAGCAAGAACAAGCCGGCCTTGAAGAAAGGACTCATGAGCTTCTAGAACTGAAGAGCCAATTTGAAGATTTAGGGCAGGAGAGGGAGCGTTTGCTGTCTGAACTGTCGGAAGCCCGCCTGAACAGTGAGCGGGAAAAGCAGGAAAGAGAGGAGCTCATCCGGCAAGTTGAAGCGGAAAGCCAAAAACAGGTGCAATCCGAAGAGAAACTGAGGCAGCTTGAATCGTCCCTATCCACGCTTGAGAAGGACAATGAGCGCTTGGAAAGCCAGTTGCAGGAACTGCAAAAGCAGAATGCGGGCTTTGAAAACCAGGTTCAGGATTTGGAATTGCAAGTTGCCCGCTATGCCCAAAGCGTGCAGGAGACCACAAAGCAGCTGAAAGAGCACGAAGAAGCGCTCAAAGCAATGGAAGCAACGTTGCAGGATACGCAGATGGCGTTTGAAGAGGCGCAAAAGCGCTCTTTGGAATTAACGACCCAGATTGAAGAAACCAACCGTCTGCATGAAGTTGAAGTGGAGCGCTTAAAAGGGGATGTGTTGCAGTCCAGAAGTGAAGCGCAAGCGCAGCTGGAGTTGGCTCAACAAACCCATGAAAAAGCGCTTGGGGCACTGCGATCTGAGTTAAGCCAGGTTCAGGACAGCAGCCAACAATTGTCGCTAAAGCTTGAGCAAGAACAAGCCGGCCTTGAAGAAAGGACTCATGAGCTTCTAGAACTGAAGAGCCAATTTGAAGATTTAGGGCAGGAGAGGGAGCGTTTGCTGTCTGAACTGTCGGAAGCCCGCCTGAACAGTGAGCGGGAAAAGCAGGAAAGAGAGGAGCTCATCCGGCAAGTTGAAGCGGAAAGCCAAAAACAGGTGCAATCCGAAGAGAAACTGAGGCAGCTTGAATCGTCCCTATCCACGCTTGAGAAGGACAATGAGCGCTTGGAAAGCCAGTTGCAGGAACTGCAAAGGCAGAATGAAGAGTTTGGGGCAGAAATTGGAAATTTAAAGGATCAACTAAAGCTGGCCACTTTTGAAAGAGATAGCGAACGCCAAAGAGCCAATAAAGCTGAAGAAGATTTGAGAGCAGAACAAGAAAAATCAAAAGATCTGGATAATCAACTCGCCGAAGCTCGCCGATTAATTGAAACAATGCGCAAGGAAATGGAGGAATTGCGTGAGAAGCAACAGTTGCAAGAAGAAGAGAATAAACGGCAAGAAGAGGCAGTCGCTGCTGCCAAAAAAGAAGTAGATCTTCGTGCTAAACAGCTTGAAGAGAAAGAAGAAGCGCTAAACGTGCGTGAAAAAGATGTTGTAAGAAGAGAAGAAGCTGCTAAAGAGGTTGAAGAGCAGCTTGCAAGTCGCGAACAAGCCGTTAATATTCGTGAAAGAGATTTGGAACAGCTAACGCAAGAGCGGGAAGAGTTCCAACAAGAGCAGGAAAAATTCAAACAGGAACGGGAAGAATTCCAACAGGAACGGGAAGAATTCCAACAAGAACGGGAAGAGTTCCAACAAGAGCAGGAAAAATTCAAACAGGAACGAGAAGAATTCCAACAAGAACGGGAAGAGTTCCAACAAGAGCAGGAAAAATTCAAACAGGAACGAGAAGAGTTCCAACAAGAACGGAAAGAGTTCCAACAAGAGCTGGAAAAATTCCAACAGGAACGAGAAAAATTCCAGCAAGAACGGGAAGAGTTTGAAAAAGAGAAAGAAGAGTTGGCTCGAGTTAAAGAGGATAATTCTGCTCTTAAGAAAGAAAATGAACTATTAACTGCGCAACTAGAAATGCTTCGAGAAGCTTTAGATGCTCAAGGGATAGAGATGGATCCAAAAATCATGGCTCAACGGCAGGCAATTAAGTTGTTAACAGCGCAACTTAAAATCAGTAAAGACGATGAATTACTGACTAAAGTAAAAGAGTCAGATAGTAATCAAGACTTAAAAGGAGCTGGATTGGATTCAAAGTTGGTTGCCAATTTGATGGATGAAGACGCTTATACCGTACTGGTTCCAGTTGCTGAAGAACGTTTAAGGCAATTAAACGATGAGCGAATTGAAACCCGAAGGAAAATATTGGCTTCAGCAACGTATCAGGATGTACTGAGTGATGGAGAAAAAGAGTTAAGAGGTATTTACGATAACTTAGCCTACCTAAACAAACTGGATAAAACTATCCAGAATGAGCTCAGAGATTTGGCGGGAAGCTCTCCTCTTGATTGGTTCAATCCAGCCTTTCAATCTGCAGCCAAAGAACATGCTGCTGAAATGTATCCACATTTTGAGAAACTGGCAGGTGGTTGCGACACAATTGTAAATTATTTAAAGACGCTTAAGGTGGAATTAAATCACCAGCTTGCATGCATGCCAGCTGATTTATCGAGCGTGGATAGTGTCACTCAAAGGAAAATAATTGAGCATCATAAGGCCAAGTTAACCCGTTATCTGTCTTGGGTCGACAACAATCTATCCCTTTATGAACCTCTACATAAACGACTCTTCGGCGATGACACTGCAGTTGATAATCCTTTACTGAGACTTGGTGTGCTTAATCTTCTGAAACAGTCTATGGAGAATAAATATCGGGCTCAATTCCTGTGTTTCAACAGCAGCTACATTGATTATCCACTCGCGCAAAGGGCAGCACACTTTGACAGTCAATATCAAGCCCAAGTGGATAATATTCCAAAACCTACCGGTCTGCAGGCCAAAGGAGAAGGTCGAGCTATTTATCATAAGTTGGTTGGAGACGCTGAAAAAGGTTTTTTCCGCGAGCATGTGATTAATCCAGGGGAAGATACTGAAGCTTGCTTCCTTGAAGAGCATAACAAGCACAGCAAACTTGATGCAGAGGGTAATGAATTAATCAGCCAAGAGGTTTCTTATTATCTGACCTTAAACAAATTCCCGCAACCAAGCCAACACATTAGCCCGGATGAGCTTAACAAAGCCCGAGTGAGAGTGGCTCTGGCGATGGCAACGCAAATGCTAGCTGACCTGGGTAGGGCGCCAACGAAGGACAAGCCTATCATTCTGGAAAGTCATGACTATGAGGAAGCCAGGTATTTATTTACTGCCTTAATGTTATTAGGCAAGAAAACACCGGGCATGCATTTTGATTTTGATGCCATTGTTGTTCTTTCGGAAGTGTTTAATCCAAAGCAGGAGTTGCAAGAAGATCCTCTCTACAGGATTAAAAAATCATTTGGGCTTAGCAAATTTAAATATGATTTTGTTGCCAACTCTTGTTATGAAACTTGTTTCAAACAGGATCCTGCACTGGATCAAATGCTTGCAGCATTACAGGAAGCAGGTGAACAACAAGCTGCGCAAAAAACAAAGAAAGAACAAACCAAAGCGTCTGTAACTCGCGTGACTTCATTCTTTGCTAACGGCAAAACCACACAAGGAGAAGATTTTCTTGAAAAATTACGCCAGGAGAATCAAGTGAAAGGGCCACGCAGTGGGGGTTGAGAATTAGGCAAAGGCGCGAAAGAGCATTCTCGCGCCGAAATAATTAAATAGGTTCTTCTAGGTAGTTATCGATAAGACGAATATCGGCAATCGTAACCGCGGCATAACGCCTGCCATGATGACTTTCAAGATATTCGACATGAATATTACTCTCTCTTAAGTCTTGCTTCAGATCTTCGCAAGATTTATTTTGATGGAAAAGGCGAGCAAATTGTTCTGCCTTTAGTTTCCCTTCCTTGTCCAAGCGGTTATTTCGTGAACTATAAGCTAAGCCACTTTGCTCCCTCACCGTTGGACAAGCTTTAACAGCCACATCCATAAAAAAGGCTTCAGCCATCTTTTTAATGAGTTGATACTGTTGGAAATCTTTTTCGCCAAAATAAGCCTGACTGGGTTTAACCAAGTTGAACAATTTCATCACCACCGTCAGCACCCCGGTAAAATGTCCGGGCCGATACTTGCCTTCCATGATTTGGCTGAGTTCTGACTCAACGATTTGGTAACTGTATTGGTCTTTGTATATTTCTTCTTCAGTCGGCAATAAACAATAATCCACATCCAAGCTTTTTAATAAATCCAAATCCGCATTTAGTGTTCGGGGATAGTGCTCTAGGTCTTCAGCACGGTTAAATTGTGTTGGATTAATAAATATACTGACCACGGTGATATCATTTTCTTCCTTACTGTTTTGAATCAGTGATGCATGCCCCTTGTGTAAATTACCCATGGTAGGGACAAAACCAATTGTACCTGCAAAAGACAATGCACGTCTGGCACTTTGCCACTCGTTTAATGTATGAAAAATTTGCATGATTACTCCTCACCTGCTGATGATTTGCAGTGATCAGCAGGTTAATTATTTAACTGACATTAAAATGCATGCTCTGAGGCAGGAAATTGCAAGTGCTGCACTTGTTCTGCATAAGCATTAATGCTGTTTAAAAGTAACTGTTTACCTTGGGCAAATTGCTTGACGAATCTGGGCTTAAGCTCAGTCTGTAATCCTAGCAAATCATGCCAAACCAACACTTGGCCATCCGTGCCTGAACCTGCTCCGATGCCAATGGTTGGAATAGTCAGTTGTTCACTAATGTTCGCGGCAAGAACTTGCGGCACGCATTCAATGACCAATGCAAAGCAGCCTGCTTCTTCTAATTGAATGGCTTGCTCCATGAGGATTGAGGCTTGCTCACTGTTTTTTCCTTGCACCTTATATCCGCCCAGCTGATGGATGGATTGAGGGGTGAGGCCAATATGGCCAATCACAGGGATACCCGCTGAGACAAGATGAGCGATGGTTTTACAGCTGTCTGAATCACCACCTTCAATTTTTACTCCCTGGGCTCCTGCTTGCAATAAGCTTCGAACGTTCGCAACAGTTTCAGACTTTGAGCCTTTATGAGCTAAGAAAGGCAAATCACTGATTAAAAACTTCTGTCCTAAACCGCGAGCAACGGCCTGGGTGTGCAGTACCATCATCTCCATGGTTGCCATCACCGTTGTTGAGTGGCCATGGACGGTCATTGCCACTGAATCTCCCACCAACACGCAGTCAATTTTTGATTCTGAAACGATACGTGCGGATGGGTAATCGTAGCAGGTGATCATGCTGATTTTGCTTTGCTCTTGTTTTTTGCGTTTAAAATCTTGAATTTTCATGCTGCCTCCTTAAACAAGGAGTCAGAAGAAAGTCGATGTACTGCGGGTACCTGTCTCATAGGATCAAGTCCTCCAATAAATTGTTATAATTAGCTAGTCACCGCAAAGGTCGGTGCTGCTATGATCTTAAAGAACGCGCATGAAATTGCAAGATAGGCTATTATTGACTGGTTCAAAATTTATTTAAGTTGTTGCTATGGTATTAACTGATAAACTTAACACTCCCGGCGAACATCCTTTCCTTTTTCAAGCCACCGTGGGTCTGATTGAAGCTGTGATAACTGTGCCTGCTGAAGTGAAAAGCAATTTTGTGGCTTTCCTGGGGCATCCCCACTCCTTACAGGGTGGCAGCATGAATAACAAAGTTGTTACCACTCTTGCTCGTATTTTTAAAGAATTGGGAGTTCCAAGTTTGCGGTTCAATTTTCGCGGCGTTGGCCAGTCAGCGGGTGTCTATAATGACGGTATTGGTGAAAGCGAAGACATGTTGCTGCTAGTCAACCACTGGTTGCTCGAGCGTCCTGATACGCGGTTGTTATTCGCGGGCTTTTCTTTTGGTTCCTATGTTGCTTATCGAGCGGCTGCCCAAACCCACTCGGAATTGCTAATCACCATAGCACCGCCAGTTCATCACTACGATTATAATGAGTTCCATCCAGCTCCTCATCCCTGGGTTATTGTGCAAGGAG
Organism: Legionella jordanis; assembly: GCF_900637635.1. Classification (NCBI taxonomy): domain Bacteria; kingdom Pseudomonadati; phylum Pseudomonadota; class Gammaproteobacteria; order Legionellales; family Legionellaceae; genus Legionella; species Legionella jordanis. The sequence continues at coordinate 2,817,622 of NZ_LR134383.1, read as the reverse complement.
ATGAGGATGAGGTTGTGCCAGCTTCTTTCGTGTTTGATTTTGCTGAGGAATCCACTCCGCAAATACCTGTTATTACTTTTAAGCAAACAGGGCATTTTTTTCACGGTAAGTTAATTGAGTTAAAGGATCAGCTCATCCCTACCATCCGGGCGAGGGTCCCAGATCTATGAATTTGATTGAAGACTATGAACGTGCTATTGAAGGTGGGGACATTGAAGATGATCCAAGGCAAAGGGAGGTGCTGCAGTCCATGCAGAGGTTGGGCGATGAATTATTACTGCCCAAACGCTCCTGGTTGAACTGGTTGCAAAAAACACCCCAACCTGTCGGGCTTTATATACATGGGCCTGTAGGGGTGGGTAAAACCTACTTGATGGATTTATTTTTTCAAGCTGCAGAAGAACAGCGAAAGGTGCGGATTCATTTTCATCATTTTATGCAGCAGGTTGATGGTCAGTTACGACGTATTCAAGGGCAAAAAGATCCGCTCAAACGCATAGCAAGCGAATTTGCTAAAACAATTCGCCTACTGTGTTTTGATGAGTTTATCGTCAATGATGTTACGCATGCCATGATTCTGGCGGAGTTGTTAAAAGCCCTATTTGCAGAAGGCATCATTTTGCTGGCAACATCCAACACTGCACCAGATGATTTATACCGCAATGGTCTTCATCGGGAGCGTTTTCTACCTGCCATTTCTCTGATTAAAACGCATTGTGAAATCATTGGATTGCGGGAAGAGCGAGATTATCGTTTAGGACGTCAATCGTTGCATACAGCTTATGTTTATCCTCTGAATTCTGACACTGAGCGAATTTTGGAGGAGCAGTTTAATGCCATTTCAAATCCTTCTGAAAGCAATGGCAGTTTATTGATTCAACATCGCAGTATCCCTTTTAAAAGGAGGAGCCAACGAGCGGTATGGTTTGATTTTGATGTGATTTGTAATTTACCGCGAAGCCAGCTTGATTATCTTGAAATAGCTGAACAATTCGATACGATTTTCATATCGGGTGTCCCCAAGTTACGAGAGCAAGATACAATATTTGCCATCCTGCTGATCCATTTTATTGATGTAATGTATGATCGGGGCATTCGAGTCATTATATCTGCAGCCGTGCCCATTGAAGAGCTTTATTTAAAAGGAGAGATGATGGTCCCTTTCAAAAGGACTTTAAGCCGCCTGCAAGAAATGCAATCAGTGGATTATCTTAAGCGTCATCCCAAACGATTAGTACACAATCTAATGTAGGTTCTGGTTAAAAATAATATAAATAAGGAGAACGTATGGCTATCAAGCACATTGATGCTTCAACCCTGAAGGATTGGCTGGATAATAGAAAAGCGGTTCTGATAGATGTCCGCGAGCCTCATGAGCATGCTTCGGAAAACATCCCCGGCGCAATCTCTTTGCCTTTAAATAGCATTTCTGCCAAGGATTTGCCTGCTACTGGAGATAAAAAAATTGTCCTTCAATGCCGGGCTGGAAAACGAAGCCTCAGTGCCTGTGAAAAATTATCTGCTGAAGACAATGCTTTAGAGCTCTATAGCCTTGACGGTGGCATTGAAGCCTGGGAAAAAGCAGGTTATCCAGTCAATAAAGCTGGTTAAATGTTTCTTTTTTTTCTAAAATGAGAATGATTCTCGATATCATTTGTGTTAGAATTTTGCTTTTGAATAACGTTGAAAAAGAGTAAATGCGTATTTCCGAGCTAGTAGAGGGCGATCGTGCCCGCCTTATTGATTTTGGCCATACTGCTTTGCCTTATCGCAGACGGCTTTTATCATTGGGCATTACTCGCGGCGTGGAAATTTCCGTGATTAGGGTCGCTCCCTTAGGTTGTCCGGTTCAGGTGGAGGTTCGAGGCACTTCTTTAACCTTGCGCAAAGAAGAGGCCGCTGAATTGCTTTGGGAGCGAATATGACGCAGGTTCTATTAGTAGGTAACCCCAATTGTGGTAAAACAACGCTATTCAATGCCCTTACAGGAGCGAACCAGCGGGTAGGAAATTGGCCCGGTGTTACTGTAGAAAAAAAAACCGGTGTTTATTTTTTTAACGACCGCAAAATTGAAATCACAGATTTGCCCGGTATTTACTCCCTGAGCTCTTCTGCAAGCTCGAGCCAGGATGAGCAAATTGCTGCGAATGCTCTGGTGACATTGACATCAGATGTCATCATCAATGTCATTGATGCCTGTCACCTGGAACGTCATTTGTACTTAACCAGTCAGCTTCTCGAGTTAGGAAAACCCGTTATTGTTGTTCTTAATATGAACGATATTGCCGGACAACGCGGCATCAGTATTGATGCCGAGCACTTATCCACACAACTCCACTGTCCTGTTGTGGCCATTCAAGCTCATAAGAAGATAGGAATCGATCATTTAAACGAAATTCTTTGTCAAAATTTGCAGCCAACAAAGCCGCTGACGCTGAAGTTAGCTGCGGATGTCCAAGATGAATTGCTTCGTCTTGAGGAGAAATTGCAAATAGAAATCACTTCCCCTTTAGCCGGTTTTTATGCCAAAAGGATAGTAGAGGGCGCCAGCAGTTTTTTACCAGCATCGCTTAAGGATTATACCAGTGAGGATGATGGCAGGGATTTGGATATTATTTACGCCGATGCCCGCTACCAGAAAATTCATGAGGTGGTTGGCCAAGTGCAAAACAAACGAAGCGATGCCAGTGAACATTTCACAGCGAGGCTTGATCGAATTGTCTTACACCGCTATTTAGCATTGCCTATCTTTTTAGGCATCATGTATTTCATGTTTTTGTTTGCCATTAATGTTGGTGGTGCTTTCCAGGATTTTTTTGATATTTCCACGGATGTTATTTTTGTTCAGGGCACAACCTGGCTTTTACAGCAAATTCATAGCCCAAGCTGGCTTATTGCCTTAATCAGCAATGGTGTGGGTAAGGGTATTAATACCACATTAACCTTTATTCCTGTCATTGCTGCCATGTTTTTCTTTCTATCTTTTCTTGAGGCGTCCGGTTATATGGCTCGCGCAGCTTTTGTGGTGGACAAAATCATGCGGGCTTTAGGACTTCCCGGAAAATCCTTTGTTCCTATGATTGTAGGCTTTGGCTGCAATGTCCCGGCCATTATGGCGGCAAGAACTCTGGATTCGGAAAGAGACCGACTTTTAACAGTGCTGATGAGTCCTTTCATGTCTTGCAGTGCCCGTTTGGCCATTTATGCAGTTTTTGTCGCCGCTTTCTTTCCAACTGGCGGCCAAAACATCGTTTTTTCCCTTTATCTAATTGGCATATTAATGGCCGTATTTACCGGCTTTGTATTGCGCCGGACTACTTTAAAAGGAGAGGCTTCTCCATTAATCTTAGAGCTTCCGGCCTACCATAGGCCAACACTGACTCGCTTGCTGCGGGAAACCTCTTTACGCTTAAAGCATTTTGTCATTCGTGCCGGACGCCTCATCATTCCCGTCTGCATCATTCTTGGTGGTTTGAATTCAATCACTTTTGAAGGAAGTTTGAGCACTGGAGAAGCCAGCAGTCAATCTTTGTTGTCTTTAATAGGTCAATGGATTACGCCTTTGTTCTCACCGATGGGATTGCATCAAGACAACTGGCCAGCCACCGTCGGTTTGTTAACCGGTATGTTGGCTAAAGAAGTTGTAGTTGGTTCTTTAAATTCCCTATATGCTCAATTAGGACATATTGCGCAATTTTCTGTCAGTCATTTTGATTTGTTGGGCGGCTTGCAGTCGGCAATCGTTTCTATACCCCGTAATTTGGCTGCGCTTGGGCCGGCTTTTCTCAATCCAGTACTGGCGAGTGCGCCGGATGGGGAGCTTTCGCAATCGGTGTACGGCATGATGGCTCAACATTTTGATGGCAAGGCAGGAGCTTATGCTTATTTGGTCTTTATTTTGCTTTACATACCATGCGTTTCTACCATGGCGGTGATTCGTCAGGAAGCCAGTAAAAAACTGATGTGGTTTTCGGTGATTTGGTCTCTTATTGTGGCTTACTCGTCGGCTGTATTTATTTATCAGGTGCTTACATTTGCTGCGCATCCTGGACGTTCGGCTGCACTGATTGCCGTAATTTTTATTGTGTTTGCTCTGTTGCTCAAGGCTTTAAAGCAACGCTCTGGAGATTTTTATGCTGCTGCAAATTCGTGATTTTTTACGTCACCAGCGGGTGGCCAGTAATCAACAAATTGCTCGCGAATTTCAAATCGATACACAAACTTTACAGCCCATGCTGGATCTATGGCTTCGAAAAGGGGTTATTAAGTGCTGTCAGGAAAAATCAGCCTGCCAAACAAAATGCTTTAAATGTCATGCCCAGCCTCCTGTTTACTATCAATACTGTTCTTCTTCGTCAAAATAACGCTTATTTTACATTTTCTTTAAGCTGCAGGCGGTGCCCAATTTGATATTTTGGGCTAAGATAGTTGTATTGTTGTGATATAGGTATCGAAATGGCTGAAGATTTATCCCCTGAAGAGCTTGCCAGAGTTGCTGAAGAAGGCCGTAGGCTTCTGGCCGAAGCACAAAGTGATCCCGTCGTTTTGCTTGAACAGCTTTGGCAAATGTTGTGGCGGTGGGGCTATTTTGAAATCTTTATATTAAGTCCGACGATTGATGTGATATCGCCACCCATTGTTATCAAACCAGAACTGCTTCCCGATGGCAATGGCTATGAATTTGTCTATCCCATTCACGATTATGGCTATCGATTAGTTGCTTCGAAAGCCGAGGATATGTATAGCGCTGGTATGTCCAATTGCAAGTTATTTTATACCATTGAAAAAATGGTCTATTTGCTGATAGAGCGTTTGAAAACAGGGGGCATCAGTGAAGAAACGGAAGTGCAAATTTCTTTTGCAGGTCATGAGCTTGCGCAACGAAAGGCCTTTGAGTCCATCATTAATTTAAACTACAATGTGGTTGTCACAAACTTTGACCCAGGTGCATGGGGAGAGCGCTATCTGCGGAATGTTAAATTCCTGGCGGATAAAGGCTATGGTTATCCTCCAGAGTCACCTCGAGAAACATTCAGGCAACCCCATGGAACGACACCAACCTTCAGGCGTTGAAGCTTTCCATGCTTGCTGTTTATTATTTGAAAATCATTTGCCCGAGGTCTGTAGTTCCATGAAGCGCTTGCAATTCAACTTTTTGCTCGAGGCCTACTATTTCACCAATTGAATCATTCAGAATAAGAAGAATGTTATTTTTATCTTTAAGTGTATTGTCATTATAACCGGCCAGTGTTTCCAGGTTTTCCAAAGACATTTCGCGAATCGCTTCCTCAAGTTGAGCCAAGGTTCTTCTATCAAGAGTGCCAAAATCAGTAAATCGTTTGATTAATAAATCACATGCTTCTTGATATTCTTTTAACTCGACCTCATGTTTGAATTTTTCCCATTTTTTTGGATTATGATCCAATTGGCGTTTTTCCATTTGCCCATGAAATTCTTCAATCAATTGGGCGCATCGTTGAAGTTTATCCACTGTTATATTTAAAGTGAGGCTTGAATTAAGGGGAGGTCTGCTACTCAATTGAAAAATATTTTGCAAGAGCTTGGCTTGTTTTTCGGTTTTTAAGGTCAACAGCAGAGATAAACTGGAGTTCTCAAGCCAGCTATATCTAAGATCAATTTGCTTGGATTTAGGGATCTCATGATTAAGTAATTGTTTAAAATAATGAAGCGTTTGCGTCGGGTAAGTTTCTTTTAAACGCGGTAAAGTCTCCAAATCGAAAACGGCTTTATTAAGCAGCATTTCTTTTTTATGCAGATATTGTTTATCCACTTCCTTCATGAGTTGTGCTAACTGTTTTTCAGTCATTGTACAACGAAGCCCTTCCTTCGTTTCTTGAGAATCAAGGTACAACCTGTCTCTAAGCAGGGTCTGTATGCTTTTGTTTGTAGTGGTTAAAATATAGGAGCCGTCTTGTTGTCGACTCAATTGGAACGGGGTTCGTTCTTTCGGATTTGAGATACGAAGATGATTAAGTATGGCTTCGCCATCGTGCGACAAAATAGAGCATGGTGCGATGATTTTTTCTAGTTTATCGAGAAAATTAACCTCTTGTCGGCTTAATGTTAAACGCTGCGCAAACACATCGAGAATTTTTTTATTGTTCTCGGCGGCTTTTTGAGTCCAGTTATCCAGGAGAAGCAGGTATCCATGCAGTTCCTCATAAGGCATTTCGCTGCTTAGGGATTGCGAGATTAAATCCAGCTTAATTTCAGCGAAAAACAATTCATAAGGGCTTAACTTTCCTGCACTAAATTCAATGGCCAATTTGTCAAGCTGTTGTTGGAATGGGCTGCCCTCTTCACACTGACCTCGTATTGGTGCTACGCGCTGCAACAGTATTTCGGCAGTTGGTATCCGTTCCTGAATGCGGTACAGTTCTTGTCTTAAACCAGGGTAACTTTTGAGAACGTCTTCGCTTGGATTCTCTCCGGTGACCATTTTTTTCCAGATGTGCACGCCCATCATACGATCGGCAAGCTCGGTGTCATAAAAAATGCTGTAATTTCGATACATCAGATGTCGAGCAACGCCAAGCCCTCCCTCACTGCGAAGAAATCCAGGTGCTCCTGAGCCGGGGTTATGGAAATTAAAATCATCCTGGAGACTGTCGCATACGCCATCACCATCATAGGTTTTACCATAGTCAAAGCCATAATAAGCTTTGCTCGCATAGCCTTTGTTCTGTGCTTCTTTGCCAATGCCATCGCGATCGCCAATGGCAATTCCGAAAATTAAGTTTTTGGCTAATCCTGGAATGTGTTTGGAGCGCTTTAATGAAGCTTTGGGATCTTCGACCAAAACACCATTCCAATCGGGTGCATGGCCGCCATGGAGAAATTCTTTTAACTCACGTAAATCATTTTTCCAACCGCAGGCGAGGATCGCGTGGGGGCCTTTGGGACCCTTCAACCAACGAATCTCCTGTTTTTGGTTTTGCTCACTGAAAATCCCAGCCATACGGGTGCCGACGAATTCTCTTAAGGCCTCAACATTTACTTTTTTGCGGTCTTTTCTGGCACCACTTTCGGCATAATCCATTTTGTACAGCCAGGCACTCAAATTATTATTTTCTCGGACGGCTCCCTTTATTTGCTCACAAAGAACAATGATATTGGGATCTACTGCATTTTTTGCATGGGGCCTTGGTACATGAGTATTAATAAAACTTGCAAAGGCAATTTGTTTGGCTTTCAAGCCGTCAGCTTTTGCAATTAGACCCAGTAAAGAATTGAATGCTGCAGCCAAAGCTTGCTTATCGCTATTGGGTAAGGGCATTTGAACAAGTTGCTCAAAAAAAGCCTCGTCCAAATCAATGGCTCTGAAACCAGGCTCAACACCGCCCACTTTTTCACCATAGCAAAATTGCGTAAGACCAAACATGGTTCCGAGGCGGCTTAAATCTTGTTTCTTTAATAAAGCCATTTGACCAGGAGCAGCATGTTTATCAATGCTGTCTGCCGATGGGGAAATTTTTGCGCTTCGAACTTTCTCACTGCCTAATACCGGTGCACTATGGGAAATTTTGCCTGCTGCTGTGGTGCTGGATTTTGCCTTGGGCAATAAACTGTTCGTGTCCTCCTTGCTTAATGCGCTACCCATCATATGGGAAAACATCCTGAAAATAAGTCCATCCTGTTTAACTTGATAATTGGGTCCTTTAAGGAGTTTAACGCCAAATTGATTGTCGCAAAAATCAAAAATTGCCTTAGCCAGCTTACTGCCTTCACCATGGCGGCTTATAATGATGTTGTTCCATTCACCAGCCAATGCATCAAGTAGGGTAAATATTTTGGCATCCGGGGATAGCTTTGCATCACTACTTATGCTGGCAATTTTTTTCCTTAGGCTCTCCAGTGATTTTGTACGTTTCGTCTCAAAATGGATGCGTTCAAAATTAGCAATCAAACTATGGTAGTTTTCCTCAAACTCTTTGGAAGTTATGGCTCTGGCTGAATGACCCTCAGCTAAAAAATGCAGGTAATGGCTGGTAAAGCGCTCATCTAAACCATAGCTTCTGCCGTCTTTGGATTCTTTAAAACCTTCCTTATCAAGTTGCATCGCTTCAAAAAAATCCTCACTAATTTCTAAGTTTTCAAGAAGCAAACGATACATGGCATTGCGAAGAGAAGCCGAGCTGTACAAGGCATTGCTAATGGCGGTCAATGGGGTGGCGCCATTACTTATGCCCGAAATTGGAAAGTTCTCATCATTTACTAAGTTATACAAGGCGCGGTAACCGCAACTCCAGCCGTCTTCTTGCGAATGCTCAGAGACTATATTGAGCGTTAAATCACTCTCTTGGACATCTGGAAAGGCTATGTAGCGTTTGGTAGAGCCGTTTACATGTGAGATTTCATCATAATTTATGGCCGACTTTAGGATGAACGCCACATCCTCGCCTGCGGTCATGGAGTCGCGGTAATTAATTTCAATTTTTGCACTGGCAGGGTTAACCGTTATTATGGCTTGTGTCCAGTGGGTTCCCTGGCTTCTTATAGAACCGCTAGAACCGCAGTTAATCAATAAGGGGATGCTATAAGGCTGGTCGCTATCTGCATGTTTTAGCCGCTCAAAGTGCAAGATCATGCCAATGTCTTCGGCGTTTAAACGGGTAATATGGACTCGATCTCTAATGCCAAGTTTGTTTAACGCCCTTTCTAAGTCAACATCAGCAAGCCATTCAGCCTGGCCAAGCTCGGCATTTAAAAATTTTTCAGCTATGCCCAAATTTGCAGCTTGAGCATGGAGAGCTCTAAGAGAAAGTTTGCCTGTAAGCTGTTTAACAGCAATAAGCTGTAGGTGAAATTCCTTTTTATTAACAGGCAATGCAACAGGGGGATTATCCTTAGAAAATTCAACTAAAGAATCCAATAGGTTTGACAGTGCTTCAAAGTTCTTCTGGTATTCCATACGGGTTCCCGCATTTTCACTGCCAATAGCGGCCAAAGACAGTTTGTCGTCCTCAAGATTAAATAAATAATCAAGGATATTAGCCAATTCCCTATAAAGTTCGGGCTGAGTCATCCAGGCTTCATCAAATCCCTCAGGAAATCGATGCTTAAGGTAAGCTTCTATGATGCGTGCTTTCTTTTCTTCCTGAAGAAGGTTGTACATTTCGTTTGAAATTTTCATGATTTATCCTTAAACCCAAAAGGAAAACAATCAGGTTTTTCATTTCTCTTAGAAATACTTTAATCCCTTATAATTAAGCAAAAATTAACCAAAACGTAAAAAAACAGCAAACAGTTCTATTTATAATTATCGTCTAAGATTGCTTATTTTTAATGCAATGTAATAAACAAAATAAGAAATGGGCTGATTTTTGCTCAATAATTGTTTACAATAGCAGGTCTTGGACTGCAGCAGAGGCTACATCTTCTATGGGACAGACAGCAGCTCTTGGAGAGGTACAGGACGGCACGATTTTCCCCGTCAAACAGCAAGATGGAACCGTAATTCATTATTTCTGTGACTACTCAGAGTTTTTAGGTGAGGGAAGTTCTGGCGACATTTACAAAGCCTACCCTTGTATCCTAAAGGATAACAGGGTTATTGATACTGCCTGTAAAATGAATAGGGCAGCTGTCCAATTGGACTCCCAACATCCTGTAGCCATTAAAATCTATAAAAATGACCACAGCCCCTCCCCTTATCGCTTGAAGCAAAATAGCATTCTTTTAACAATCAACGATAGGCTCATATTAATCATGCCTTACATTGAGGGCTTCAGCATCAAGCCTGAGCTTAATGAAAACGTCGAAATTAGAACAATGAGCTTTTTCCAAGCGGTGGATCTCGCCTGGCAATTAATCATCAGCCTAAACCAACTGCATTACAACAACAGCAGCGGACCGCCAACCGTTCATGGAGACATCAGTGGTGATAACATTAGAATCCGCTGTATCAATGGCAAATACGAAGCGCATTTAATTGATGATGATTTCAATAAATTGATATTGCCTACCTCTCAAATAGCGCAAGGGACACCGGAACATTTAGCGGTTGAAGTATTAGACGGGTTTTATTCTGAAGCAAGTGATTTTTATGCCTTGACCCCCATCTTGTATAGTCTGTTTGGTGCATTCAATCCCTTTAAAAATATTTTAAAATTTCGAGAAAGCCATCGGTCTTTGCCGGGCAATGACTTAATTCGTTTTTACAATAGAATCGGCTTTTGTGGTGAGGGTTTATTTGGGCATTTTGAGCCAAAACCCCAGCAATACATTGCCCAAATGCTAAGTTCATTTCTCAAACAAATGAGTGCTGAACAAAAAGACAAAAGACCTTCACCGGAGGCAATTCTTGAGTTTTTTACGGCACTTAGACAGTACTGTTTATTTGCAAGTGTCTTGGAATCTACTGCAATTCATCAAATTCGAATGGCCATCGCTTCTCAGGACTTAAATTGGATGAACAACAGCAATTTGCGAGCACTATTTTTTAACTTGGATGATAATGTTCAACATCGGCTGATCCAATTAATGTGGCCTAAAGCATGCCGACAACTGATTTTGCTGTCTTCAGCGAATGAGCGAATACCTGAGCTTGTGCTTAAAAAGGCTTTAATTGATGTCTTGAGGCAACTTACTTTAAGCGAAACTGCAGGTTGGCCCTTTCTGTTTCGCCAAAATCTACCGCATCAGGAGTTAAAATGGCTCTTATACTGTTTTGAAGAACATAGAGATGATTTTTTTTCATCGAAGGGACGACAGTTCATAAAGACATTGGAAAACTTAAAGCAGCCTGATTTGAAACCCATTATTGTTGCAGTTATTGCCCGAATAAAGGAAGGGCAACCCATTCAATATGAAACTAAAAACGTGGCGAGCTTGGCAGCGGTCTCCTAGTTTTAGTACTTAAGTATTCTGGTTTTAGTCCAACAACTTAATAAATACTGAGGGTGTTTGCCAAAAAGCACAGCGAATACTGTGGCCGGCAAAAGTAACAGCAATCTTTTCACAACCTGTTTAAAACCTAGAACATCAGTCTCACTGATTAATTGCAGACGCCATGCACGCATGCCAATCGTTTGGCCGCAATACCGCAAGGAAATTGCATAATAAGCAAAGGTTAAACCGAGCAAAGCGGACTGGTAAGAGTGAGTCCCGGGGGAAATGGCTTGACCTTGGGTACCGATCAAACAAAATGCCGTGAAGGCAAAAAATAAAGCAATCAAAATCAAGAAATCATAGACTTGCGCAGCAAAATAGCGAAACATTACTTTCTACCCCTTTCATCAATGGCTTTTCTACTTGCGGCCACCTGCTCCAAGCAATCCATGTAAACTTTACTTAAATCCAGACCAAAACATTCACTGTCTTCCAAATTCTCCCAATGTCCCTCCTCATAGGCAATAACAACATCGAGGATTTTTCCTAGAGGGCCCTTTCTGGATAATAAAGCTAATTTGATTTCATTGGTTAAGGTAATTTTATCAATTAAATTAGCAAGAGGGCTATCCATTAAACTGTCCAATACAGACAATAATCCTGCAGTGTAAGCACTCTGGGCACTAAGCTCAGGTTGGGTGGAGGCCAATTGATAGGCCATTTGTGCTCTAATTAAACCAGATTCAACAATTTCCAGTGGTTTATTTGAAACGTTAGTCATAGACAAGACCATAACCCAATTTTTTAAATTGAGGATCCCGAGCCTTACCACTGCTTGCTGGATGGATTCAATGTCCTGATAGCCTGAGAAAGCAACGGAGTTGGCCACTTTTAGTAATTGATAACTGAGCATGGGATCCGTTTGGATTAAATCAACAATGGAATCAAGGTTAGTATCTTGTTGCTGTAGTTTGGTAATCAATTCAAACAAGTTGAGTTTGCTTGCTGCAATTTCCGTTTTCTCGGGAGCGGTCGGATGAAACAAAAAATCACCACAAAAAAAATCCATTCCCATCATTTTGCAACGCTCAAAACTCTCAGGATGACTTAAATCATAAGCAATGACTTTACGCTGCTTCGCTTGACTGTAGGTGACCACTTTGGAAACATTGGCCGCGGCCATTAAATGCTCGCTAAGGGCGATGTAATCCGCAAAATTGAGCCAGGCTAATTGCTGAGGATTGTCAATAAGTAAGGCTAAGCGATAATTGCAGGCCTCAATTTCTTCCCGGGAGCAACTCTGGTTGATGTCTCCTGCATGCAATTTTAGCACCACGGGTTGTTCGATAGGCAGCTCAGGATGTTCCACTAAAAATTTAAGTGCGTAGGGAACGAACAAGGGCATTTCCTTGGGTGTGGTGTGCTGAATTTTAATGAAATATTGGTAAATTTCCTTACTTTGTTGTGCTTGCTTGTCTGCAATTAGCTCCATGCCAGCGCATTTCAAGCGTTGATCATAAATAGGGCGCTTTATGAGCATGGCTAATTCCCTTTAGTCTTTTTATAAAAGCATAGTACGGGAATAGTAAGCTCGCTAAGAAGGGATCAGTTTGAACTTTGCGTGGAAAATACAGAGTGATATACTGCGCAGGTTTTTCGTCGAGGATAGATAAAATTGCTGATGCCAATGGGTAATTAGCTGTGACTCGCAAAGGGCTATTATGCTATATTTGACATTTTTTCTTAAGGACAAATTTGACAGTGAATCAAAAAAGACCAATAAATCTTGATTTAAGAACGATGAAATTTCCTCCTATGGCAATCGCCTCGATATTACATCGAGTGTCCGGCGTTGTTCTTTTTTTGTTAATGCCAGTCATGCTGTATTTTTTGGCCATGTCCATACAAAGTCCAGAGTCATTTGCAAATCTACAGAACAGGCTTGCAAATCCCAGTTATAAACTGGTTTTATGGGCTTTTAGTGCTGCTTTTATTTACCATCTGCTCGCTGGCATTCGCCATATGATTATGGATATGGGATTTGGTGAGGATTTGCGGCCCGGACGTCAAAGCGCCATTTTGGTTATTATTTTGGCAATCATTCTGACACTTCTTCTAGGAATCTGGATATGGTAACCAACATTACAAGTTTAACTGGCAATGGCTTAAAGGATTGGTTGATTCAACGGATTACGTCTGTTTTTTTTGCCATTTATGTTTTATTCATTGTGAGTTTTTTATTAACTCATCCGCAACTTAATTTCGCCGATTGGAGTGCATTATTTCATCACGTTGGCTTTAAGGTGGCGAGTTTCATCGCATTGTTTGCCCTTAGCTTGCATGCATGGATTGGAATTTGGACAGTAACTACCGATTATGTAAAAAATACGGCGACAAGATTGACGATTCAAATGTTGGTTGTCCTATGGCTGCTTGGCCAGCTGGTTTGGGGTTTAATGATTTTGTGGGGGCAATAACATGGCAATTGCACGTAATAAGTTTGACGCAGTAATTATTGGTGCTGGTGGTGCAGGAATGAGGGCTGCTTTGCAGTTGGCCAATTCTGGATTGAAGGTTGCATTATTGTCAAAAGTCTTTCCAACCCGTTCTCACACCGTTTCGGCGCAGGGTGGCATTACAACTGCTTTAGGCAATGCTCATGAAGACGATTGGCGCTGGCATATGTATGATACCGTCAAGGGCGCTGATTACATCGGGGACCAAGACTGCATTGAATATTTATGTAAAACTGGACCTGAAGTGGTTTATGAGCTTGAACATATGGGATTGCCATTCTCTCGAATGGAGAATGGTCGAATTTACCAACGCCAATTTGGAGGCCAATCCAAAAATTTCGGCGGCGAGCAGGCTGCACGCACCTGTGCTGCAGCAGACAGGACGGGGCATGCTTTATTGCATACGCTCTACCAACAAAATATAAAAGCACATACCCATATATTTAGTGAATGGTATGCATTGGATTTTGTTAAAGATGCACAAGGGAGAATCGCTGGTGTGACGGCAATGTGCATTGAGACAGGAGAAATCGTTTTTTATCAAACACGAGTTTGTATTCTGGCCACCGGTGGAGCAGGGCGCATTTTTCAATCCACCACCAATGCACACATTAATACTGGCGATGGTTTTGGTATGGCGCTGCGTGCCGGCATCCCTCTGCAAGATATGGAGATGTGGCAATTCCATCCTACCGGCATCGCTGGTGCAGGGGTATTGGTTACTGAAGGCTGCCGTGGTGAAGGCGGTTATCTGATTAATAAAAATGGCGAGCGTTTCATGGAGCGTTATGCTCCCAGGGTAAAAGACTTAGCCTCACGAGATGTAGTCGCCCGTTCGATGGCTCTTGAAATTCGAGCAGGTAACGGCTTTGATCCTAAAGGCGTTGATCACGTCAAGTTGAAGCTTGACCATTTGGGCGCAGATCTGATTAATTCCAAACTGCCTGGCATTCGTGAGCTATCATTAAAATTTGCCGGTGTCGATCCAATTGTTGAACCGATTCCTGTAGTACCAACTTGCCATTACAGCATGGGCGGGATTCCTACAAATGTTCATGGACAAGTCCTTACGAGACAAAATGGCGCAGACCATATAATTGAAGGTCTCTATGCTGTTGGTGAATGCGCATGCGTATCGGTCCATGGTGCAAATCGCCTTGGAGGAAACTCCCTGCTTGACCTTGTGGTCTTTGGTCGTGCTGCTGGATTGCACGTGGAAGAGTTATGGCAATCCAATCATTTACCGGATATGCCTTACATCACTGAAGATGATATTGATGCTTCATTGGCACGTTACTATCGCTGGGAAAACTCCAGAGATGGCGAGAGTCCAACCACTATTCGTGATGAAATGCAACGCGTTATGCAAGAGGATTTCGGGGTATTCCGCACGGGTGAGGTTATGGAGAATGGCCTGCACCGTTTACAGGCTTTGCGCGAGAGGTTAGAGCATGCAATGCTTCCTGATAAGAGTAAAATATTTAATACTGAGAGGGTAACGGCGCTGGAACTTGATAACCTAATGGCTACTGCCTATGCGTCTGCAAAATCGGCATTAACCCGCACTGAAAGCCGTGGAGCACACAGCCGTGAAGATTATCCGGCCCGTGATGATGAAAACTGGATTAAACATACTTTGTATTTTGAACAAGATGATGGCATTGACTTTCGTCCTGTAAATACATCACCAAAATACGTTAAGGCTTTTGAGCCAAAAGAACGCGTTTACTAAAGAGGATATACCCGTGGCTGATACAAGAAATCTGTGCCTGTCCATTTATCGCTACAATCCAGAAGGCAATGTGGAGCCGTATATGCAGGATTATGAGATTGCAATTCCTGCAAAAAGCGACCCTATGCTATTGACTTTACTTGAGCGTATTAAGGCCGAACAGGATCCAACACTGTCCTTTAGACGTTCCTGTCGAGAAGGAGTTTGCGGCTCGGACGGCATGAACATTAATGGCACGAATGGCTTGGCTTGCGTGACCTCTCTTTCTCAACTGAATACCGACAATGTTGTCATTCGGCCTTTACCTGGGTTTCCGGTAGTTCGGGACCTGGTGGTGGATATGACGCAATTTTATCAGCAATATGAGCGTATCGAGCCTTACCTGCAAACGGATGTTGTCGCGCCAGCTCGCGAGTATTTGCAATCCCCTCAAGAACGTGCGCAGCTGGATGGCTTATATGAGTGCATCTTGTGTGCATGCTGCACCAGTTCCTGTCCCTCATTTTGGTGGAACCCAGATAAATTCGTCGGGCCAGCCGGACTTTTACAAGCACGACGCTTTTTGGCGGACAGCCGTGATACAGCCACACAACACCGATTGGATAAACTGCAAGATCCATTCAGTGTCTTTCGTTGTCGTACAATTATGAATTGCACGAATGTTTGCCCGAAGGGACTCAATCCGACAAAAGCAATTGCTGAAATTCGTAGGCAAATGCTGACTCAGGAAACTTGATGATTAGTTCATGTTGCTTTTCTAAGTTAAGCAACAGCCCTTTGGAGAAAAAAGTATGAGCGGTAGTGATCTGCAAAAGCAATGGGCTTCTTCCTATTTGTCAGGTGGGAGCATGGCCTACGTTGATGG
This sequence comes from Legionella jordanis, assembly GCF_900637635.1. Lineage (NCBI taxonomy): Bacteria > Pseudomonadati > Pseudomonadota > Gammaproteobacteria > Legionellales > Legionellaceae > Legionella > Legionella jordanis. The sequence goes on along the minus strand of NZ_LR134383.1, from coordinate 2,801,658 downwards.
ACTTTATGAAGACTATCTTGCCAACCCTCACTCTGTCCCAGCAGACTGGCGTGAAGTTTTTGATTCACTTCCAAAAACGGATGCTGCAGTAAAAGAAATTTCCCATCGAGAGATTCGAGATTATTTTTTACACAATGCAGATAAAAAAAGGATTGCGGCTCCTGCTGAGCTTAGTGCAGACAGCAAGCAATACCAGGTTGCACATTTAATTAATGCTTATCGAGCCCATGGTCACCATGCCGCAAGACTTGATCCTTTGGGAATGGCTGAACGCATCCAGGTACCCAGTTTGGAATTGAGTTATCATCAGCTTTCCGAAGCTGATATGGATAGACGTTTCTTTGCAGGCAAATATTTTAATGGCGCTCAAATGCCCTTGCGTGAAATATACCAGGCACTTAGGGATACCTACTGCGGCAGCATTGGCATTGAATATATGCACATTTCGGACAATAAGGAAACGGAATGGTTGCAGCAAGTTATCGAGCCGGTAAGGGGCCGGCCTTCCTTTAATGAGCATAAGAAGCTCGAGATATTAAAGGATTTGATTGCTGCCGACGGTCTCGAGCGCTACTTAGGTACACGGTACGTCGGGCAAAAACGCTTCTCCTTGGAGGGAGGCGATTCCTTAATCCCCATGATGCAAGAATTGATTCGCATGGGTGGTAAAAACAGCGTTAAAGAAATTGTTATTGGCATGGCACATCGAGGCCGCCTGAATGTCCTGGTGAATGTTTTAGGTAAGGAACCCAATCAGCTGTTCCAGGAATTTGAAGGCAAAATAAAATCTGAGCTTACTGGCGATGTGAAATATCACATGGGTTTTTCTTCCAATTTAAGAACAGAAAATGACGACATTGTGCATGTGGCTTTAGCATTTAACCCTTCTCACCTGGAAATCATTGGCCCTGTTGTCGAAGGTTCGGCGCGTTCTCGCTTACGAAGACGAAATAATCTGGATAAAAAAGATCAAGTTGTTCCCGTGGTGATTCATGGTGATGCTGCTTTTGCAGGGCAAGGCGTGGTTATGGAAACCTTTAACTTTTCGCAAGCTCGAGGGTATTCTACTGGTGGAACGATTCACATAGTGATTAATAACCAAATAGGTTTTACCACCAGCAATCCTTTGGATGCACGTTCAACTTTATATTGCACCGATGTCGCCAAGATGGTTCAGGCTCCGGTTCTTCATGTAAACGGAGATGATCCAGAGGCCGTTGTTTTTGCTACCCAGATTGCCTTTGAATTTAGAATGAAATTTAAGCGCGATGTGGTGATTGATCTCGTCTGTTATCGTCGACACGGCCATAATGAAGCCGATGAGCCCTCAGTGACCCAACCGGCCATGTATAAAAAAATTAAATCCATGCGCCCCTTGCGTGACTTATATGGCGAAGAACTGATTAAGCAAGGATTAACCACACAAAAAGATATTGAACAACTCAGTGAGGAATACCGCGATCGGTTGGATAAAGGCCAGGCTGTTGTTGATATTGTTCACGGGGATTATGAAGGGAAGATGTCTATTGACTGGACTCCTTACCTCAATGCCAAATGGACAGACAAGGCCGATACCACGATTTCCCTTGAAACCATTCAAGAGTTATCACAAAAACTGCACAGCTTGCCTGATGGTTTTGAGTTGCACCCGGTGGTCAAACGATTATTAACAGAACGCCAAAAAATGACTGCTGGCGAATTGCCCATGAATTGGGGTTACGCGGAAACAATGGCCTATGCAAGCTTACTCAATGAAGGCTATGGAGTTCGCTTATCTGGACAAGATTCGGGCCGAGGGACGTTTGCTCATCGTCATGCCGTGCTGCATGATGTGAACTCTGGTGATACCTATTTGCCATTAGAGCAAATTGCCAGGGATTCCCGTTCATTGGCAATCATTGATTCTGTCTTGTCTGAAGAAGCTGTTTTGGCTTTTGAATATGGTTATGCCTCTTCGGAGCCGCAATCTCTGGTTTTGTGGGAAGCCCAATTCGGGGATTTTGCCAACGGTGCACAAGTAGTTATTGATCAATTTATCAGCTCAGGCGAACAAAAATGGGGGCGACTGTGCGGTTTGGTCATGCTGTTACCTCACGGTTACGAAGGACAAGGGCCAGAGCACTCCTCAGCCCGCTTGGAACGTTACATGCAGTTGTGTGCCCAGCACAACATTCAGGTGTGTACACCAACGACCCCAGCGCAGATGTTTCATCTATTGCGCCGCCAAATGATTAGAAAATTCCGTAAGCCTTTGGTGGTGATGACCCCAAAAAGCTTATTGCGCCATAAATTGGCCGTTTCTCCTTTAGAAGATCTCAGCAAAGGCAAATTTCATACGGTCATACCTGAAATTGATGCACTGGAGCCGAGTGAAGTGACAAGAATTGTTCTATGCTGTGGCAAGGTTTATTACGATTTGCTGCAAAAACGTCGCGATGAAAACCTGAATCACATTGCCATTATTAGAATAGAACAATTATATCCTTTCCCGAAAAAAGCGCTGACTCAGGAATTAAACAAGTATCCCCAGGTCAAAAAAATCATCTGGTGTCAGGAAGAACCACAAAATCAAGGGGTTTGGTTCTCTTCTCAACATAACATCATTGATTGCTTGCGAGCAGACCAAACCCTAAGTTACGCGGGAAGAGAGTTTGCTGCCTCACCCGCTGTGGGAAGCCCATTATTGCATGCACAGCAACAGCAACAATTGGTTGAGCAGGCATTGTTGGATTGATTGATTAATAAAATATAACAGAAAGAAGGTATAATTATGTCTACTGAAGTCAAAGTACCTGCCCTCCCTGAGTCGGTGGCCGATGCTACTATTGCCGCTTGGCATAAGAAGGTTGGCGAGAGGGTTACTCGTGATGAAAACCTCCTCGACTTGGAAACAGATAAAGTCGTTTTAGAAGTACCTGCTCCAGTAGATGGGGTGCTTGCGGAAATCTTCTTTAAAGAAGGAGACACAGTCGAATCAAGCCAGATATTGGCACGCATCGATGCTTCAGCTTCTGCCGAAGTCCAGCCGGCCAAAGATGAAAAATCCAGCGCCGAGGAAATGGGCAAAATTCAGGAAGAAGACAAAGCGGCAGGACCTGCGGTAAGACGAATGCTTGCAGAACATAATCTCCAACCAGGGCAAATTACGGGTTCTGGTAAAGATGGTCGTATTACTAAAGAAGACGTACTGGCATTTATTGAAAGCAATCGTGAAAGAGCCAGTAAATCGTCAACAGAAACACGTCCACAACAATCCGAGCAACCTGCTCCCATGGGTGAACGTGAGGAAAGACGTGTGCCTATGACCAGGCTCAGGGCCAAAATTGCTGAGCGGTTGGTGCAAGCCCAACACAATGCCGCCATGTTGACCACGTTTAACGAAGTTAATTTGAAAGCGGTCATGGATTTACGCAACCAATACAAAGATCATTTTGAAAAGAAACATGGGGCAAAATTGGGCTTCATGTCTTTCTTCACCAAAGCCGTTGTCGAAGCTTTGAAGCGATTCCCAGCGGTGAATGCCTCCATTGATGGCCAAGACATTGTTTATCATGGCTATTACGACATTGGCATTGCAGTATCTACCGAGCGTGGCCTGGTTGTTCCGGTCCTTCGCAATGCTGATCAAATGAGTATGGCTGATATGGAGAAATCCATTGCAGATTCAGCATCCCGAGCACGGGAAGGTAAATTGGCATTGGAAGAAATGCAGGGCGGTACGTTTACCATCACTAATGGTGGCGTTTTTGGTTCTTTGCTTGCAACCCCCATCATTAATCCACCACAAACCGGAATTTTGGGGATGCACAAAATTGAGGAGCGTCCCATCGTTGAAAAAGGACAAATCGTTATTCGTCCAATGATGTATGTCGCGCTTTCTTACGATCATCGACTAATTGATGGCAAAGAATCCGTGCAGTTTTTGGTCGCGGTTAAAGAACTGCTTGAAGATCCGGCCAGATTGTTATTAAACGTTTGAATTTCAACAATTTAACCGCAAGACCCGCATGGCCGGGTTTTGCTTTTTTAAGGTGCTAATGATGAATTTACATGAATATCAGGCCAAGGAATTATTTGCCAGCTATGGATTGCCCGTTCCTAATGGGCAAGTGGCTTTTAACGTTGACGATGCCATTCAAGTTGCCAGCCAGCTTTCAACAGCAAAATGGGTGGTTAAAGCTCAGGTTCATGCCGGCGGACGAGGCAAGGCAGGCGGAGTTAAAATAGTCTCCAGCAAGGATGAGTTGGCCGCAGCCGCAAAAGCCCTACTGGGCACTCGTTTGGTCACTTATCAAACGGATGCGCATGGTCAGCCTGTCAATGCTGTGTTGGTTGAAGAAACCTGCGATATCGGCCGCGAACTGTATTTAGGTGCTGTGGTTGAGCGTTCAAGCCGGCGGGTAGTCATCATGGCTTCCACTGAAGGTGGTGTGGAAATTGAAAAAGTCGCCCATGAAACACCAGAGAAAATTTTTAAAATTACCGTTGATCCTTTAGTTGGTGTTATGCCCTTTCAATGTCGTGAACTGGGTTTTAAGTTGGAATTGAATGAAACTCAAATTAAAGAATTTACCAAAATGCTGATGGCTTTAGGTAAAATGTTTGTTGAGTGCGACTTAAGCTTGCTTGAGATCAATCCTCTTGTCGTCACGAAAGATGAGCACTTGCTCTGTCTCGATGGCAAAATCAATGTGGATGCCAATGCCCTTTACCGTCAACCGAAGTTGAAAAGCATGCGCGATACAACTCAGGAAGATGAGCGTGAAAATAGGGCAACCGATTGGGAACTGAATTACATTCCACTCGATGGCTCTATTGGTTGCATGGTGAACGGTGCAGGGCTTGCCATGGCAACGATGGATGTTATTAAGCTCCATGGCGGTGAGCCTGCCAATTTCCTTGATGTTGGTGGTGGTGCAACCAAAGAACGCGTTAGTGAAGCGTTTAAAATTATTCTTTCTGATAAAAATGTAAAGGGTATTTTAGTTAATATTTTTGGCGGAATTGTTCGTTGCGATCTTATTGCCGAAGGGATTATTGCGGCAGTCAAAGAAGTGGATGTCAAAGTGCCAGTTGTTGTACGTCTTGAGGGTAACAATGCGCAGCTCGGTGCTGAATTGTTAAATAAAAGCGAATTGAACGTAATTGCAGCGAATGGTCTCACGGATGCTGCAAAGAAAATTGTGGCGGCTGTTGCCTAATTAATGACCAGTAGGCTCTCATGTTCACATGAGAAGCTTTCTTTCTGACAAATTTTGAGGCTAGTAATGAGTGTATTAGTAAATAAAGAAACAAAAGTGATCTGCCAGGGATTTACGGGTAAGCAGGGGACTTTCCATTCTGAACAAGCGATTGCCTATGGCACCCGTATGGTTGGTGGGGTCACACCTGGGAAAGGCGGGCAAACACATCTGGGTCTGCCAGTCTTTAATACAGTGCGAGATGCTGTTAAAGAAACTGGGGCTGATGCCAGTGTTATTTATGTTCCTGCCCCATTTTGCAAAGATTCCATCCTTGAAGCTGCCGATGCCGGGATTAAATTAATAGTTTGCATCACCGAAGGAATTCCTGTTCTGGACATGCTCCAGGTCAAGGTATATTTGGAAAACAATAGCGATGCCAGACTGATTGGTCCTAATTGCCCAGGTATCATCACCCCTGGGGAGTGCAAAATTGGGATTATGCCAGGGTCTATCCATTTACCTGGAAAAGTCGGGATTGTTTCGCGTTCTGGTACCTTAACCTATGAAGCCGTTAAACAAACCACCGACAAAGGCTTTGGTCAAAGTACTTGTATTGGTATTGGAGGGGATCCCATCCCAGGCACTAATTTCATAGATGCTTTAGCTTTATTTGAACAAGATCCACAAACTGAAGCCATTATTATGGTCGGTGAAATTGGTGGTTCCGCAGAGGAAGAGGCTGCTGAGTTTATCAAATCCAATGTGACAAAACCTGTAGTCTCTTACATCGCTGGTGTAACTGCACCACCAGGAAGACGCATGGGGCACGCTGGCGCTATTATTTCTGGCGGCAAGGGTACAGCGGCTGAAAAATTTGCAGCGCTTGAAGAAGCAGGAGTAAAAACCGTACGCTCACCTGCTGATTTAGGTGATGCGATAGCCGAAGTAACTGGCTGGTAATGAAAAGTTAGCCCTTAAGCCACTCGCCTAAGGGCTAATACTGCTATTTAGAGCAAACGCTATTCGTTTCGACTCAAAAGATGGAACTTTGTTTTATTGTTTAAATTTTTTCTTCATAAGCTCATCGAAAAGGGCCTTTTGCTGGGTGGTAAGTTCCTTTCGCCGCATGGCCATCATTTCTTCAATCGTACCTTGGATACAATCCGCAGTTAAGCGATCAACAATTAAAATGCCTTGTAGATGGTCGATTTCATGCTGTAAGACGCGGGCGTAAAAACCCTCTTCAATCGACTCATGAAATTTTCCTTGTTCATCATAAAAACGAAGCTGAATTTGTTTAAACCTAGGTACTTTCCCGGCTTTGCTGCTGACCGAATAGCAAGCTTCAAAATCCTCAACCTGTTCTTCAGGGTTAAGGGCTTGGTATGAGGGATTAATAAGAATATGCATTGGGTATTCTTTAACATGGTCTCTCAACAAAGCGGCTTCTTCAGGAATATAGATGGCGACGATTTGCTTATCTTGGTTGACTTGAGGAGCCGCAAGACCCACTCCTCCCAATTGAAACAGCTTTTCCTTCATGCCAGCAATCAAACAGCTGTCTTCGTGGGTTAAAGGAAAATGGATCTCCTGAGCTTTTCTTTTCAAGATGCCAGCGTGTGTACTTTTTTCCAGAGTTACAATATCTAGGGCCTGAGTAGACGACATAATCCACCACCACATAAAAAATAAGACACAGAATCTTAACTTAATATTGATCATTGCCGCCAGGAATAAATATTATAGAACTGGAATGGCTGGATTATTATTTAGCGTGGGCTCAGAAGCTACTGCCCTCGGCAAATCATAAGAGCGTTCGTTATTGTTACCACTAAAGAAGCCAAAATGGCGCAAGGTTCTATTGGGATTGGGGGGATTTTTGGCTGCTTCGGTCAGTCGTTCAGTGATGATTTGATTCTTAGCGGTATAAAAACCCAGGGTATTGATTAAGGAAAGTAGCCATTGAGCAATCCAGGAAAAGCTCAGTGTATTGTAATGACGATGAGCCAGCATTTTAGGTTTAAAATCAGATTTTTCTACACGCTCGCGGATTGCAGACAATCTTTGTTCCACGGTTTTCGGACTGCTTGCTAGCTCTTTGAGCTCATCAATAAGAAGTCGTTTACTGCTCAGGGTATGTTCATCTTCAAAAAAATCACTTCCACTGGCAATTATGTTGTCCTTTTTACTAATGTAAACTTCAAATTCAGCAAGAGAAGCTCGGATTGCTTCCAATTGAAAATATTTTTTATATTGTGCACGAGCAAATTCACGAGTCTTGGCTTTTAACAGCTTTTCAATTTCGGCATTAATGTCTTGGGAAGATTCAAGTAGCAGAAGATCATCTTCTTTCGTTAACAATATATATTCTTGCAACAACTTTTTGTATTCATCACGAGTATGCAACAGACCAATGTATTTTGAAGTAATAATCTGGAATTGCTTCTCATAAGCCTTTTTCGTATAAGTTTTTATAAACTGAGCATTGGCTTCTTCCTGCTTTAACTTAAGCTCCTCCAGATAGTCTAGGCGCTCTTTGGCTGAGTCAAATTCATATACAGCTGAATTGTGTTGGCCTCTATAATAGGAGAGTACCAAACTTACAAGCTCTGTGACATTAGTTAATCCTGGACGAGACTGAGGTTGTGTCCTTGCATCTAAATTGTTTTGCCCATTTGAATTGCTGGCTTCTATGATTTCAGGGATGGCTTCAGGCATAGATAAAACTGAGCCTTCTGTCGGCGGTTGTTCCTCATGCGAGGGCAATTCATGATTGTCATTGTCTGTGGACAGCGGAGGGTTGGATTGCGAACCAAGCGCTGACCCCGTCTCTTCTACAGAGTCACTTAGCTGATATCGTTTTAAAAGAGTCTGGAAAAACGTCTCCACGCTCTCATCTTTTTTGGCCACTGCCTCAGGGAGAAAATGAAGTGTTTTACGCATGTGCATGAGTAAAGGCAAGGCTGTTTCAAACAGTTTAGTCAATCGCTCTTGCGCCAGTTCCTTAATCAATGGGTTTGAAGCGACCCAGTGTTTTGCATTTAAATCCCGGAAATGATTAATTTCCTCAAGTAAATTACTGAGTAAAAGATAACTGTCTTGAGTGGATATATCAGGGTACTTGAATCTGGGATTATTCAACTCCTGTAGTTTGATGTTAACGGATTCAACAATGAACATTTTCCCTTGAGCAGCTTGTTGTCTCTTTTGAGCTGCAACCATACGATGAGAAATTGGAGCCAGAGTGCTTATTAAGCCAATTTCCTCTTGCGAAGAAAGCTGAAGGGGTTCCAATAACCCACGATAGAATTCATCCAGCATCGCTTTCATAGGATCGGCCAACAATCCAGGTTTTAAGCCCAATTTTTCTTCCCAGGCGTCTGCTTCAAGAAGAATCCGTACAAAAAGATCTTCATTGAGTTCTTCCAAATGGGAAAGGGCGGCACTATGGGATATTGTGGTAAAGTCTTTAAGCTTTTGCTTAAGCTCCTTATATAAACTATACATGGTTGGAGCTTCAAGAAAGAGTTTAAAGTAGGAGTTTGACTCTTCAATAATCCGTTCAATATTAATGCTGGCTTGCTTGGCCCGTTTGTCAATGTGTTGCTTTGTCTCTTCCAGTAAATGCTTATTATTGAGCGCCGCTTTAATATGCTCGGGAATAATCATGAAAGTGTGTAAGCTGTACCACAAACCATTGTACCTAACTGCTTTTTCTTGTTCAGGAACGGCTTGCAAGTGTACTTCTTCGCTTGCGACAACGTAGGTCTCTTGTTGTTTTTTAAATGCAGCGTAAATAGCCAATGCTTTTTCTTTTAACTCCCCAGCCAGAATGGCGAAATGTTGGTCTGTAGCTAAACCCTTGGCTAAATTGAATAATTCGTCGGCATGGTTCTTAGCTTGTATCAAATGACTGACATAACGCCATTGTGCGCTTGTATTGTCCAGGCTTTCAAGCTCCAGACATATTTCTTCTAAATGATAAAGGCTGTTGAAAAGACGTTTGAGCGCAATAACCTGACTTCTCTCAGCCAAAATTAATTTCCTATCCTCTAATTCTGGGAAGGGAATGCCTTTGCTTTGGGGTTGGAACTGCTGTTTGAAAGTATTACTAAAGATGTCGGTTAATTTCTGCAAAGACGAGCGGTAATCTGCAATGGCCTTTGAATATTCAGTGTGCTTTAGGACAAAGTGAGCCCGTTTGTTTTCGTGCTCTTCCACTTTGGGTTGCGAACTTTCGACCGCCAAGCTGTACTTGCGTTTAGCTAAATTTTTAAAGACCTGTGAGTTGCTCTTTAAGTTGGATGCCAAAAAAACAAGCTTGCTGTTTAATCTTCTAATGCGCTCATTGCTAAAACATAGAATAGAAAGTGGTAAGCGTCGGGTCTTGATAGACAATAAGGGTGTTTCGGACAATTTAGTAATGATGGCCGCATCTTGATGTGCAGCTGTCCGCGGATTACCAAGGAAGGTGCTTAAAAAATAAGGTTGAATTAGGGCGTAAGCCCGACGTAATTTTGCCTTTGTTTCAGCGTCAGGAATTGCCGACAAATTTGGATCATTCTTTACATAAGCTGAAAATTCAGTCCACGCAGCTTGCACCTCTTTAAATTTGCAGCGTTCAGTTGAGTAGTACTCATACAGTTTTCTGCTTTGTTCAGCGCTAAGTTGCTCAGGGTTTGCGACCCTGATTGAATCTGCGGTGCTATTAAATTGAATAAGGTTTGGGGGTTTAGCCTGGGGGTCTAAGCCTAGGATTATTGCTTCATTGATACAGGGGATTTGAGATGGGGTGTGAGGGAAAACTAATGTATTGTCCTGGACTGCAGCGGTAATGATATTTTCATTTAATTCCACATGGAACAAATGAGTGGCTTTTTCTCGTGCTAATTTATTTTGTAATTCTTCTTTTAAGCCAAGAAGAGTGGTGAGAGCCAAGGCTCCTGGCTTCCTTGTAACCCAATTATAGGCTCTCGAGATTTGCCGTCCCCAAGTGTTTTCGCTGGCCAGCTCTTGTAAAATAGCGGCCGCTAATTCTGGGTCGATGGCTTTGATGTAGGGGTGGAGAAACCGATATTCCCTCGCTAAACTGGTTTTAACCTCGGCAGGTAAGTTAAAAACTGAGTAACCTATAAAATTTCTATTCTCAACGATAGAAAAAAAATCAGAAAAAGCCTTTTGATCAATGGCATTTTTATGCAAATTCCACTTGGCACTGGCAATTCTTTGTCTTGTCTGAGCAAGTCTGCATTCAATAAAGCCAGGATTCTCAAGGCTTAATAACTCTTCATCTCCCATTGAAAAATCAACGATTTTAGAAGCATACATCCCCAACAATTCATACCAGGGTTTAATTTTTTCCATTAAAGGTCTGGATAAAGTACCAGGGTTTAGCAAAGCTTGATCTTCAAGACGGTCAATCAATTGAAATAAAATCGGTAAATACTCATATTTTAACTGACGCAAATTATGGCGTACGACAATCTGGGACGATTCATTCATATAGCCAATCTGTTCCAGCGTGCTCATGGATAAGGTAATTATCTGCCGGACAATTTTTATATAATTTAGAGCTTTAAAAGAAACAATAATGTCGCCACTTTGGAGGTTCTCAATAGATTTTAAAAGTTTAAAAGCGGCTTCTTGCAACTCTTCCAGTTTGGCTTTATCCATTGTAGGCTGAAAAGTCGAGATTTGGGGTGCCAACTTTTGTAGAGAAAGCGTCAATTGTTGTATGTAGCCAGGTAGAACAGCCCCAAATTGGGCTAAAAAATCGTAATCGAAATTACCACCATTCGGCGTCATTTGGTCTATGGCTACACCGCTAGCCCAACCCGTATTGTACGGTATTTGGTAATCTTTCAGCTTTGTAGACCACTCAAGAGCACTATTCTTTTGTTCATCCGTGTAGGCTTCGATTATACTGAGCACTTCCAAGGCTCGTTGTTGAATATTACTCCCCAGGATTTCAGTAAAATCTATATCAAGGTTTGTCAGCAATGAGCTGGCCTTATAGCCATGCTCAATGGTTTTAGAGTAGAGTTTTATTAAATCTTTAGGTGCATTCTTAAGACTTCGTAGATCAACGGATTGCAAATCTTCGAAAGCCAATTGTGCATGATAGAGGGCATTTATAACTTGTTTGATTTGAACGATTTGTTTTGGTTCTTCTGCAAAATCCGTAAAGGGTTCGCCTTCCTTATTCACTCTGTTGAAGAAGATTTTGGCTTTTGGACTGAAGTAGGGATGTGAGAGAGAAGAAATAAATTTATCCCTGAGATCCTTAAGAAATTGAGCGATGTTACGCTCTTTAAATTCATCCAATATTTGTAGGTATCGTTCAAACATGCTTTTTTACTGCATATTAAGACCCGCCTATAGTACCTGATAATTATTAAGAAAACATTAAGAGAGTTCATTTTGATAATGTAAAATACATTTCTGGTAAATTTTCGCAACAAAGGTTTTGACATGACTCATTGGCAGACTTTGGCAGATATTCGTCGGGAATATGGGGATTTATCTTTATCAGAAGATCGCATTTCTCCATCACCATTTACTCAGTTTAAACAGTGGTTTGAAGAAGTTGTACCCTTAGAAAAAAGTGATCCAACGGCTATGGTTCTTTCAACCGTGGATGAACGAGGATTGCCTGATTCAAGAGTGGTCTTACTGAAAGGCATGGAGCAAGAGTCGTTTATTTTCTATACAAATTATGAAAGCAGTAAAGCATTGCAACTGGCCAAAACCCCTTATGCAGCTTTAAATTTTTATTGGCCACAGCTTGCTCGTCAGGTCCGCATCCGCGGACGCGTAAAACGGACTAGTTCTAAACAGTCAGATTCTTATTTTTCTTCCAGGCCGATAACAAGCCAATTGAGTAGCATTGCTTCCGCCCAAAGCCGTCTTATTGCCAGTCGCGAAGTTTTGGAGAAGGCCATTAATGAACTCATTGAACAATATGGGCAAAAGCCAATTGTTCGCCCCAAAAACTGGGGAGGATATGTGGTTATTCCTGATGAATTTGAATTTTGGCAAGGACGAGATAACCGCTTGCACGACAGAATTTGCTACATCAGAGAAAAGGGTGAGTGGAGCCATTGTCGCTTGGCACCATAAATGCATTGTAAAAATCAAGAATTTGAGTTGGGGAAGTGGAAGCAAATTTTGTGAAGAAAGAGTAAAAAAAACACAGTAAAGGGCATAAGTGATTTAGTAGTCGTAAAATGATGGTTAGCGAAGTGTTTCAGGAATTGGCACACTTCAATGCTTAAAATAACAACAGCGACTTAGAAAGGATGCGAAGAGAGGGTATCACTATGAACGACATGAATACGATATTACCAGACATTAAGTTGCGCTTTAATCTTGACCACCCAAATCTGGAAGAATGTTATGCATTTGGTTATGAATGTGCCTTGGCGGAAATGGCTGAAGAAGCCAATCCTTACCGTGAAGGCAGTCTGGAGCATGAACATTGGTCAGAAGGGTGGTGGGCTGGGTTTTATGGCGAAAAACCATTGTTCGATTTGTCTTATGCTCCAGTAGAAGAAGGAGGATTTGTTGAAAAGGAGGCTGCGAATGATGGCTTCTATCAAAACCTGAGCAATAAAATTAGCGCTGAGTTCTTTACAAAAGTGTTAAAAATTACAGGTGCTTTGGCTGCTACTGCAATGGTGGGTTATCAAGTCTTGGACCTCGTGGCATAGATAGCCAGCAAAAAAGTAATTATTAACCGTGAGAGTCTTTAATGATGATTAAATAATTGAAGCAATCAAACCTGGGTTTGGATTGATTGCTTCACTCCTAAGTCCATCTATTAAACTACCTTATTTAAAAAACTTTAAAACCATACTCCTCATTCTGGCTAGTTCAGCAGGATTAAACTCTTTGTAAATGGGGCTGCCAATATTAAGGCAGACGGTCACCTGCTCGCCAACTCCTTTTAATAAATCAACACCTGTGAGAACCAATACATGAATGGAGTCGCTAATTTCCTTAGCCCATTCATCGAAATAGTCCTGACTTGTGAAAACAGGTAAAAAGGTTTGATTGTTTTCTGCTAAAAAAAGCACTTCGGGATTATCAGGGGAGGAATGTTTGTCAATGGGAATCATAAAATTCCCCTTAATAAACTCTAGATAAGCTTTATTGGCCTCGGAATTTGCTCCTGATGCGGCAAAAGCGTTTTTAACAGCCTGTTCAAGGTCATTCATCTTTTTACTCATAAGAAAAACAAAAAATTATACATCTATTTTCATCTTGTTGCTGCCTCAAACTTCCAGGTAATACCCACTGCGAAATGATGGCAGTTTGATAGCGAGCAATGTGTTGAAATAATTGGCGGTAACAGTATAATGGAGTTTAAATTTTGATAAATCAATGACCAACCTACTGTTTTATACGATTTATCTCAAATTCATCTTGGATGGAAACGTTAACAGAGTGAATTTATGAATATGATGGCAATGTCACAGAGTGAAAAAGCGGGTCGTCTGAATCAAATAGGCTTTGCTTGGATTGTTTGGGGATTGGCTGCAGCGTTTTACTTCTCCGATTATATGGCTCGCGTAGCTCCTGGAGTTATGCATCGAAGTCTTCAGATTGATTTTGGTATTAATGAAGCAGGATTTGGTATTTTAACTGCCTCATTTTATTTCCCCTACATCCTTATGCAGGTTCCAGTTGGGCTTACGGTGGATCGTCTAAGCATACGTGCCATTCTTACCGTCATGTCTCTCATCACGGCTTTAGGCTGTGGTGTATTTGGGCTTGCAGACGGTCTTGCCATGGCCTCGTTCGGACGCATGCTAATCGGCTTTAGTGCTGCGTTTGCATTCGTAAGTTCTTTACGATTGGCAACTTCATGGTTCCCCCCTGCGATGCTCGGCCTCCTTGCTGGACTAACTCAGGCACTGGGAATGCTTGGTGCAGCGGCTGGTGAAGCGCCTGTTTCCTTCCTGGTGGCCAATGTCGGTTGGCGTCATAGCATGCTGATTATTGCTTTTCTTTTCATAGCGCTAGCAGGGCTTCTCTACCAATTTGTTCAGGATAAACCAGGGCTTAATCGCCGTGAAATGAAAAAATCAGGCGACTACATCAGCATTTTCCGCAGTTTAAAAATTGTACTTAGCCACCGCCAAACCTGGTTAAACGCTCTTTACGCGGGCTTCTTATTTGGGCCAACAGCTGTAATCGGTGAAGCAATAGGCCCTGCTTATCTTCAATACGGACGCGGTTTAGCCGCTCATGCAGCAGCTTTTGCTACAGGCTTGATTTTCATTGGTTGGGGAATTAGTGGTCCACTGTCCGGATGGCTGTCCGACAAAATAGGCAGAAGAAAGCCTTTAATGATTGTTTCAGCACTATGTGGGATTGTATTAACTTCATTGTTTGTTTTCTATCCTCATATTGATAAGACAATGGCTTATTTCCTATTTTTTGCCTTTGGTGTAACCAATACCGGTGTTGCCATTGCTTATGCAGTATCCACAGAAATTCACGAAAGTAATGTAGTGGGTACCTCGATTGCGTTTACTAACATGATCTCCATTTTTGTGGGCGCGCTTATGCAACCTCTAGTAGGTCGTTTAGTCGACCTGGTTTCTGGTCCCAGGGCGTATAATGTTGAAACCTTGTTACTGACGGATTTCCAGGCGGGATTAAAGTTACTCCCTCTCTGTTCCCTGGTCGCTTTAATTTTGGCTTTTACAGTAAAGGAAACTTATTGCAAACCCCTTCGTAAATTATAATGAGGCGCTGTTTTTCAAAAAAGGAATTTAATATCTTTGCTATTGATCAATCTCGTGTTTTAATTATGCGGTGCCTCTTTTCAAGAATAAAAAAAAACCAGAGGCAGATACTAACACGGAGATAATATGAAAAAATTCATAGGATTAGTGATTATTTTAGCCGTCCTAGTCCTCGGCTCTTATTACGGCATGGGCTATCTCACTGAAAAGAAAGTAAGAGAAAGCCTCGATTTTGTGAATCGCTCCAATGGGATAGCGGCCAAAATCATTGAATACAAACGCGGCTGGTTTACTTCAACTGCAGTTTTTAACTGGATACTGCACGTGCCTGAGCAAACCGTAGAAAACAATGGTCAGACTCAAACAATTCCTGCACAGGATTACAGCATGCAGATGCCTGTTACCATTTATCACGGGCCGATCATTTTCGCAAACAAAGGGGTTAAGTTTGGCTTGGGCTATGCCCATACTGATTTGACAATGCCGCCCCAATACATGCAGCAGTTCAATAGCTTATTCACAGGCGAATCAACCAAACCAACAATGGTAATTGATTTTTTTGTCAGCTATTTAGGCAACAGCAGCATCGATATGTCAGTGCCAGCTTTTAAATTATTTGCAAAAGAAGGCAATAGCATATTTGAATGGCGGGGTTTATCAACCACCACAAACCTTTCTCCACATATGGACAAAGTGGGTGGCAATATTACCCTTGAAGGTTTAACGTTCAAGAAAGATCAAATTAACAGTAAAGTATCGACCGTCACGAGTGAATACAATTTGCATCGTACCGATAAAGGTTTGTTCCTCGGTGATGCCAGTCTATCCTTTCCTTCATTTGTAGTTATGGATGGGGATCAAAAATTATTTGAGTTGGGGCAATTTGATATTCACTCCGATTCCGACATTGACAATAATTTATTTAATTCCCATTTTAAAGCTTCAGTAGATAAGATCATTGCTAATAATAAAACTTATGGTCCTGGTAATTTGGAGCTTTCTATTCGCAATCTTGATGCAGATGCTTTAGCAAGACTCAATGAAGAGGCTCAAAAAATTCAGCAGGGTACAGATGCAGAGCGCCAACGTGCTATGCTTGCCATGCTTCCTGAGTTGCCGAAGTTATTCAGTAAAGGGGCTGAGTTTGAACTAACCGACATGAATTTTGCGATGCCGGAAGGAACTGTAGAAGGCAACATGTTGCTTTCACTACCTAAGAACGGCAATCTGGCTAATCCGTTTGAATTGATGCAAAAAATTCAGGGCAATGGCAAGTTGAAGGTTCCTGCTGTCGTGGTTCGACAACTCGTTACGGAATCCATCAAGCAAAAAATGATGGCACCGCAACAAGGCCAACAAGATCAACAGACTCAACAAGAATCTGATCAGAGCATTGCTCAACAAGTACAACCGCAAAATGCCAGCACGGCACAAGCGGCTGCTAACTCCACGGATGTTTCGCAACAAGCGGTTGCTTTGGCGGATAAACAATTGGCCGCTCTAGTGCAAAATGGAGTTCTTGTGAAACAGGGAAATGACTATGTTATTGAAGTGAGCCTAAATCAAGGTCAACTCAGCATAAATGGCAAGCCTTATAACGCCGACATGCTGAAATTCTAATAATAACAAAGCCAATGATTAGGTCGAGCCTGGATCCCCAGGCTCGCTGCTAATACCTGATTTTAAAATAAAATTGCAAAAACGAGGCTTGTCAGGGGTAAGCCAATTCGGTAATATGCTCGTTTTTAAAGGAGGAGTTAAGAAGAATGACAACAATCAGTAATGAAGCTGGGGATGCTACGATGTCACTGGCGGAGAGTGTCACTCAATCAGTGCAGAAATATTTTGCCGAGCTCAAGGGAACTGATCCTGTTGATCTGTACCAATTTGTTCTTGAAGAAATTGAAACACCGTTGTTTCGTGCTGTCATGGAGCATTGTAAATACAATCAATCTCGTGCAGCAATTATGTTAGGAATCAGTCGAGGTACTTTAAGGACAAAGTTGCGTCGATATTTTGATGATAAATATGTTGGTACTCGAGATTAATTTTTAAGCAAAAGGGGAAGATTGACTTCCCTTTTCTCTTGAAGGCACAAGCACAAAGATGCAAGTCCTGCATTCAACACAATTCAGCTTATCCTCCTAAATTGAAGAGGCCATCAACTAGATGGCTTTTGAGGTTTGCAAAAGACTGCTTATTAAGAGCATACATTCGCTATGTGTCTGTTTAAGAATCTATAAATAAGTACGCACAATCGTTCCTATCGAGCTACTTCTATAGCTAATCATTTCAAAATTATTATTATATTTATTTGATGAAACTTCTTGGAGGATCGCATTCGGAATTCCAATGTTGTACCGTTGATTCTGGTTAATCGATGTATGAAGGAAACCCTATGCCTGTTTAACAAGAGGCACATTAGTCATCATGCCTCTTGAGCTCGCGAAATTTAATTTATTAGCACACCTTATTCAGCAAACATGGAGCTGACAGATTCTTCCACATTTACCCGCTTGATGGCTTGTGCCAACATGTCTGCAAGGCTTACGATGCGAATTTTTTTACATTGCTTTGCTGCATCGGACAGTGGGATGGTGTCTGTAACTACAACTTCATCCAGAGAGGAATTACTAATATTATCTACGGCTGGACCTGATAAAACAGGGTGCGTTATGTAGGCCCGAACACTACTGGCACCATTTTGTTTCAGTTGATAAGCGGCAGAACAAAGTGTTCCTGCAGTGTCAACGATATCGTCAATAATTATACAATTTCGGCCGGCAGGCTCTCCAATAATATGCATTACTTCCGATTTATTAGGCCCGCTTCGGCGTTTATCGATAATCGACAAATCTGCATCATTTAATTGTTTAGCCATGGCTCTGGCTCGCACCACACCACCCACATCGGGGGAAACAACCATGAGATTAGACAAATTTTGTTTCTTAATGTCTTCCAATAAAATGGGCGTTGAATAGACGTTATCCACAGGCATGTAAAAAAAGCCCTGGATTTGATCGGCATGTAAATCTACTGTTAAAACTCGGCAGATACCGACCGAAGCCATCATGTCAGCAACCACTTTCGCGGTAATTGGTACGCGTGCGGAGCGAACTCGTCTGTCTTGGCGAGCATAACCAAAATAGGGTACAACCGCGGTGATTCGACCTGCAGAAGAGCGTCTAAGCGCATCGGCCATAATAATCAATTCCATGAAATTATTATTGGCAGGCGCACAAGTTGATTGGATGATAAATACATCACGGCCGCGTACGTTTTCCAGAATCTCAACCATGGTTTCACCATCGCTGAAGGTTCCGACTGTTGCTTGCCCAATTGGAATTTGTAAATGAGAAGCTATTTTAAGTGCCAGCTCTGGATTAGCATTGCCGGTAAAGATCATCATTGTCGACATGTGCAAAAAACCTAAGATTTTGAACGTTAATCAGGGTAACTTAAACACATAGCAGAAGACAGCCAGAAAGATATAGTTATTATTTGAGCGGTCCGGTGAACGCATCCTTCCCGGGTATCTTCTGCCGTCTGTTTACTTGAATCAACAAGATTGTGGCTGGGGTGCTAGGATTCGAACCTAGGTATGCAGGGATCAAAACCCTGTGCCTTACCGCTTGGCGACACCCCAATAAGTTGTAGATTCTTCCATCATCCTTGAACATGCATTGCTGCAAACGTGCGTATTTTGCAAAGTATTTAGAGTCTTGTCAAACACTTTTATTAGCTGAATCGCTCTTTTCTATAAAATAATTAAAGTTACAGATTGAAGCCAAGCTTAAGTCTTTCGGATAGAGTAGACGTTTAGGACTATTTACGTCAAGTCAAGTATTCAGATGCGACTATTTCAATAGGATTAATTGCAGGAATTGACAATCAATTCCCGCAAAATCCAAAGTGGCTAGATTTTCCAACGTTTAATAACCAACTTAATAAAAACCCCATTACCTTGCAGCTTAATATGTGTAGGTAAAACAGCATTGCCGACACGAGTGTATTGGCCATATTCAACCAGGTAGCCCCCTTGTTTCAGAAGTCTTAGGTGATTGGTCTCATCTCGTTGTGCGAGCTGAACATTGCCTGGTGCGGGCAATCCTCTGACCCAGTAATAAAGATTGTTAACTGGCAGGCGGATCCCGGTTTGCCTTTTGAGCAGTTCTTCAGCATTTGAAGAGGACGCCGTTTTAGGGCCATCGCGGAATGTGACGACACCCCCTTGTTTATTAATCAATACAGTGCCACTGCCTAGAGGACCAAACAAACGAATTTGATAAGCGCCAAGACCTCTCTGTGCCCAATTGATGGCAGCATTCCAGCCTTTATTTTTATTCCTTGCCGCCATGGCACCGGAAATTTCCCAGGAAGAAATGGCGCTGGCAGAGGCTGTGGCTGCATTTTTAGCTGTATCACTGCCTAAACTATTTTTGCTTGCTTTATTCTTTATTTTTGAACCAGCAATAGCCATGGTATTGTCATTAGACAAGTTTTCTTCAGACATCGAGAGTGCTTTCTTGGATGATTTAGACTTTCCTTCTGCTAACGGCACGTTTGTCATGCTGTTATTGCTAAAACCAGATTTGGCGGTGGGCATGGTCATTGATGAAGGCGGGGCATAACCCCTTTTTCCAGGATAGCTATCAGGTACATCCATTGAGGGGCGCGGTGCACAAGCCGTGAGTAAGAGAAAAGATCCCATTAAAGTCGTTTTTATTGCAGTCATCGCATCTCCTAATTCCATTTAAGGTAGGGTTTCATTTTATAATAGTCCAGAAAAAGAAAAATTCCTGCCTAAGGGAAAAAAGCTTTTGTCGCCGCTGTCATTTTCGCAGTACAATAGGCAAGACTGCTAAAGTTTGCAAATAATAGTTAATAATAATGAAACAAAAAGCAATTTATCCTGGTACCTTCGATCCGGTAACCAACGGGCATGTAGATATCATCAAACGCGCTTCGAACATATTTCCGGAGCTGGTGGTGGCCGTAGCCAGCAACGCTACAAAGCAACCTTTTTTTCCTTTGGAAACGAGAATAGAACTTATTAAAGATTCTTTGGGGAGTTTACCTGGAGTTTCGGTAATTGGTTTTGACTGTTTACTCATTGATTTCGTTCATCAACAGAAAGCAGGCATTATTTTAAGAGGGCTCAGAGCCGTTAATGATTTTGAATACGAATTCCAGTTAGCTGGAATGAACCGCAAGTTATCACAAGAAGTAGAAACATTATTTTTAACTCCATCCGAACATCTACTATTCATTTCCTCCACACTGGTGCGTGAAATTGCCCAACTTTCTGGGGATGTGTCTCAATTTGTTCCATTAGCTGTGGTGAATGCATTTGAAGAACGAAAAAATAAAAAATTATGAAAAAATTTGTTATCTTATTTTTTTCAATTATTTCTTCTATTAATGCACAAACAAATCAGATTTTTCCTCCCGGTTATGCGGTAGCAACGGCTCATCCCCTGGCAACCAATGCAGGATTAGAAATACTTGCCGCCGGCGGTAATGCATTTGATGCAGCAGTAGCAGTGAGTGCTGTTTTGGCTGTGGTTGAACCTTATCACTCGGGGTTGGGTGGCGGCGGTTTTTGGTTATTGCACCTTGAACGGGAGCAGCAAGACATTTTAGTCGATGGTCGCGAGGTTGCCCCTTTGGCTGCTCATAAGGATATGTTTCTTGATGCAAATGGAAAACCTGTTCCTGGCTTATCTTTAAATGGTGGATTGGCAGCAGCAATCCCAGGAGAACCTGCAGCTTTAAGCTATATTGCAAAACATTATGGTCGTCTTCCTTTAGCAACCACATTAGCCCCGGCTATACGCTTGGCAGAGAATGGTTTCATTGTTGATGAGCAATTTCATTATTTTTCAACCATGGCCGATAGGCTATCCATGTTGAAACGGTTTCCAGCCACAGCAGCAGTATTCTTGAACAAAGGTAAACCCTATGAGATTGGCCAAAGGCTAAAACAGCCGGACTTAGCCAATACATTAAAACTGCTAGCAAACCAGGGCCATGATGGCTTTTATCGTGGAAAAGTAGCTGAGCAACTGGTTAAAGCAGTAGCCGATGCAGGAGGGGTTTGGTCTCTTAATGATTTGGCCCAATACCAGGTTAAACTCAGAACGCCGTTACACGCCAGTTATCATAATGTACTCATCACTACAGCACCACCTCCTTCAGGCGGGGGTGTGGCGTTAATTACGATGTTAAATATTCTTTCTCCTTATCCTCTAGAACAATTTACAGAGGCAAAACGAGTGCATTTTATAACGGAAGCCATGAGGCTTGCTTATTGGCAGCGAGAGAGGATTGGTGATCCAGATTTTAGCGAAGTCCCTCTAGAGCAGTTGCTTTCTGCTGAAAACGCAGGGAAGTTGAGGCAATACATTCGTGAAGACAAAGCAACAGCAAGCATAAAGCTCCCTAAAAAGTCTGCAATCAGTGAACCGCAACATACTACCCATATTTCCATTCTGGATAAGGAAGGCAATCGTGTGTCTGCAACAATGACCGTCAATTTTATATTCGGTTCAAGTGTTGTGGCCGCGGGCACAGGGGTCTTACTGAATGATGAAATGGATGATTTCTCAAGCAAAGTTGGTGAGAAAAATGTTTTTGGTGTGGTAGGCAGTCAGAAAAACAGTATTGCTCCTGGGAAAAGGCCAGTTTCTAGTATGACCCCTACATTTCTGGAAACGCCAAATCGTCTTGCCATTGTGGGAACCCCTGGAGGTAGTCGCATACCGACAATGATTCTGCTAGCTACCCTGGTTTTTGAGCAATTTAAAGGAGCAATTTCCATGGTTTCGGCGATGCGCTTTCACCATCAATACTTGCCGGATGTGTTGCAATTTGAACCCGAAACATTTTCTCCTGCTGTGCAAGAGGAGCTTAAACGAATGGGCTATCAATTAATGGCATTGACGGAGTATTTTGGGGACATGCAAGCCATAAGCTGGGATAAGAACAACAATGTCCTTACCGCAGCGTCTGATCCAAGGCATATGGGACTGGCTGCAGTCCTATCGAATCAATCCGGTGGGTATGGAGTGAATTACTAAATTTGAGACGGTGTATGACGAAGTGTTCTTCTACTGCCCCTCACCTATCAAAATTTGGATGGCATCATGCACACGCTGAACCAGTTCTTCCCGATTTTCCATGCTGTATTTGGAAGCATCGATAGGTTCGCCTATATGGATTTCAGCTGTTTGATTTAGATTGAGTCGAGTGGTTCTGGCAGGTAAAATATTGTAAGCGCCACGAATACCAATGGGAATAATGGTCGCTTTGGAACTAATTGCAGTGATAAATGCCCCTTTTTTAAAAGGCGCAAGTTTCCCATCCTTTGAACGTGTGCCTTCTGGCGCAATCCAAATTACAATACCGCTTTCCATCAATTTTCGTGCAGATTCCAAATCTCTAATGGCTTGGTGGCGATTTTTACGATCTATAAAAGGAAATTCTGCCGCTTCCATTCCTTTTCCTAAAAGAGGGATCCTGGATAATTCAACTTTGGCAAGCATCCTTATGGAATGATGGGGAAAGGCTTTAAAGCTAATTGGAATATCATAGAGGCTGCTATGATTACACATAATAAGGGTAGCTTGTCCAGGTTGGGGTTCAACCCCATAGGGATTAACAATTTTGCATTTTACGCCAACCAGATTCAATAATTTATCGGTCCAGCGATGAATCATCATATTGACCCAGGTTCGGTTTGTTTTACCCGTCATGGATTTAAGAATTGAGCGGATGCTAATATAGGCCGTATATGAAACGGATAGAAAAATAATCCACTGGGTGCGAATCTTACTGATTTTCATAAAAGTGATTGTTAAATAAATATGCGAAATAATACTTCATGTTTCTTGCCTTTCACAGCATAAAGTCAAAGGCTTTCAGCTGGATTGTTGTTAAGACTAAAAAACGCAGGTTGGCAAATTGGGCAAAAAGCTGAACTCCGCCCAGCTATAATTAGGGTTTGGATCCGATTGCGACATTGGTAGCACAGTAAATTTTTTCTGCCATAGACTTGTAAATTATGGGTAAAGTAACCCGGCTTACCATCTGCAGCATAAAAATCTCGCAATGTAGTGCCTCCCGAATGGATGGCTGCCAGCAAAACCTGCTTTATCGCTGTAACCAATTTATCAAAATGAATTTTTTGCAGCATTCCTGCAGGAGTAAGAGGATGAAGACCTGCTAAAAATAGGCTTTCTGTTGCATAAATATTGCCAACTCCAACAACAATCTCATTGCGCATGATCAATGATTTGATATTTTGTTGTTTTTTATAAGCTTGTTTCTCAAGATATTCGGCGTTGAATTCTTCAGATAATGGCTCAGGCCCTAAATGCATTAATAGCTGATGCTGAAAGGGGGCATTAACAAACAGCCAAAGCCCGAAGCGTCTAGGATCGTTGTAGCGCAGCATCGTTTCATTCTCTAGCAAAACATCAATGTGATCGTGTTTTCCTGCTGGTGTATCCGTTGAAACGAGACGAAGATGTCCAGACATCCCTAAATGTATAAGCAGGCAGCCTGTGCTCAGCTGAATCAGCAAGTACTTGGCACGTCTGGATATGGACAAAATTGTCTTTCCGGAGCAAAGCTCATCCAAGGGGGGGACAGGATAACGCAATCTAGCCTGCCTTATAATGATCCTTGTAATGGTTTTATCAGTTAAAAAAGGGGTTATGCCTCTCTTTATCGTTTCAACTTCGGGTAATTCTGGCATTAGTCTTTGTCATTGTGGTCAATAATGCGTCCCTTTGTCGTCATTGATTTACTGGAACGCGAGAAAAAATAACTTTTAATAAACGCGATTAACCAAAGAATAGCACCAATGATCACTCCCCAGACAAACACATATGAGAATAATATAAACAGTCCAATTATTAGTGCAATGGCAATTCCGATCATCAGAAAAGGAATTAGCTGTTGCAATAGACGCTCGAGTTTCTGGTTCATGGGCAGTTCCTAGTTTGCAAAAATTTTTAACACAATTTATCCTGAGAACAACCTAAAGTGGCTGAAGTCTGGATTTATTTAAAATTATCGTCCACAACCACGGTTGATGCAATGTGAATTGTTCAATTTATGTTATGATATAAACAAGGCATCCTACGAATCGTCGTAAGAGCCTTTGTCGTAATCTATCTGGAGTAACCATATGATCTATGGGATTCTTAACTTGTCCTTTTGGGGTTATGTTATAGCAACTATCGTACTAACCCAAATTACTATTGCTGCTGTTACTATTTATTTACATCGTCATCAAACGCACCGTGCATTAACTTTACACCCAATCGTTAGTCATTTTTTCCGATTCTGGTTATGGTTAACTACCGGTATGATTACTGGGGAATGGGTGGCCATTCATCGCAAACACCATGCCTACAGTGATGCTGAAGGCGATCCTCACAGTCCAAAAGTATTTGGCTTGAAGAAAGTATTTTGGGAAGGTGCAGAACTTTATCGAGCAGCCACAAAAGATAAAGAGATGATTGCCAAATATTCCCATGGCACACCAAATGATTGGATTGAGAGAAATCTCTATTCTCGCTTCTCCTCAAAAGGGATTTTATTAATGCTCCTGCTGGACCTGCTGTTCTTTGGCTTGCCAGGGATTAGCATTTGGGCCATTCAAATGATGTGGATACCCATCCATGCGGCGGGTGTTATCAATGGAATAGGTCACTTCTGGGGCTATCGCAATTTTGAATGTCCAGATGCTGCAACCAATATCTTGCCCTGGGGTTTTTGGATTGGCGGTGAAGAACTTCACAACAACCATCACACCTTTGCGTCTTCGGCTAAATTCTCCATTAAATGGTGGGAGTTTGATATTGGTTGGTTTTACATTCGCTGTCTTTCTCTTCTGGGATTGGCCAAAGTTAAGAAATTGCCCCCTAAACTGGCGAGGGAAGAAGGCAAACTGCAGGTCGACCTTGATACGGTTAGAGCGGTAGTCAGTAATCGTTTTCAAGTGATGTCACACTATTATAAAAATGTGATCCGCCCCATTCTCAAACATGAAAAACGACAGGCCATTGAAACCAATCAAGGCAAGGCGCTCTTCCTGCGCGCAGGTCGATTAATGCGTATGCAAGACAGTTTGTTATCACCTCGTGCCAAGGCTAAATTGCAGGCTTTGTTAGCAAGTAGAGAACAGCTTCGTACGGTTTACACTTTTCGCCAATCCTTGCAAAACATTTGGCTAAAAACTGCCAGCTCACAAAAAGAATTGGTTGAATCATTGCAGCAATGGTGTAAACAAGCCGAAGAATCTGGACTTGAGGTACTAAGACAGTTTGCTCAGCAAATTAAGGCTTACGTGCCGAAACCGGTGAAAGTATAAAAAACGGGCTTCGCCCGTTTTTTTTTATTCTAAATTCAGACACAATGAAAATTCTTAAACACTCTTTGATTAAGCCTTATGCGGAGTGGTACTGCTACAATATAAATGTAGAACATGCACTAGGTTGACAATCATCTCCTTTTGCTTTGAAGTAATAGTTTCCAATCACATATTTTAGGAGATGTTATTTATGGAAAAAATGACGGCCGTGGTAACCGGTGGAACAGGTGGGATTGGTACAGCCATTTGTCAGCGCTTAGCTTCTGACTATCAAGTCATTGCCTGCTATTTTAAGGATGGTAATCATGAAGAAGCAAAGCGATGGCAAACTGAGCAGCAAGCTGCAGGCTATGAAATCGATATCGTTTATGCTGACATTGTGCATTTCGCAGACTGTGAGAAATTAACCTCCCTCATTTTGGAAAAATACAATCGCATTGATGTATTGGTGAATAATGCAGGCATTACAGCCGACACCAGCTTAAAAAAAATGAGTCCTGAGCAGTGGCAGCAAGTGATAGATGCGAATTTGACCAGCGTTTTTAACGTGACCAGGAATGTTTTGCCGGCTATGTTGGAAAAAGGCTATGGGCGGATCATCAGCATTTCGTCCATCAATGGCCGTAAAGGACAGTTTGGACAGTGCAACTACGCAGCTTCGAAGGCAGCACTGTTTGGTTTTAGCAAAAGCTTGGCACAAGAAGTGGCTGCCAAGGGCATCACAGTCAATACAATTTCTCCTGGCTATATTGAAACAGCAATGCTTACTGGTATGAAAGAGGAAATTCTAAAAAGTATTATCGCCAATATTCCAGTTGGTCGTCTTGGTAAGCCTCAAGAAATTGCGGATGCGGTTGCTTTTCTCGCAAGTCCGTCGTCAGGCTTTATCACAGGTGCTAATTTGGATATTAATGGCGGTCAATATATGTAATACTTTTCTTAGGCAATGACGCCCTTCAATCAATTAGGGAAAATGATGCGAAGAGAAAAAGTTGTGTTAATTACAGGCGGTACCGGTGATATAGGTACTGCCATTGCTAAACAATTAAACCCCCTTTACGGACCTATTATTGCTTTGGATATAATCTCTGAGGCAAAGGCTTCCGAATGGGAGGCACAAGTCAATGAAGGAGAGCAGCAAAATATCCTTTACCGCCGAATGGATGTAGCTGATTTTGAACAATGTAAAGAAGCCATTGGCAACATCATTGCAGAATTTGGCCGTGTTGATGTATTGATTAATAATGCCGGCATTACTCGAGATGCCGTATTCACGAAGATGACCAAACAACAGTGGGATGAAGTGTTAACAGTGAATCTGGATAGCATGTTTAATGTGACTCACCAGGTAGCTGAGCAAATGCGCAATCAGGAGAGTGGTCGAATTATTAACATCTCATCCGTCAACGCGCAGAAGGGACAATTCTCGCAAACCAATTATGCTGCCTCCAAAGCCGGGATTTATGGTTTTACTAAAAGTCTTGCACAGGAGTTGATGTCGAAAAATATTACTGTGAATAGCATTTCTCCTGGTTATGTGAATACGCGCCTTATGAAAGGAATTCGTCCTGATATTTTAGAAGAAATCATTCAACACATCCCGGCAAAGCGTTTGGCAGAACCAGAGGAAGTGGCTTGGGTTGTTGAATTTTTGATAGATGAAAGAAGCCGTTACATCACGGGTGCTAACTTAAGTATCAATGGTGGCCTGCATATGTATTAGAATGCTTTCAAATTTTCGATCTCTGGCAGGATAAAGTGACCATACTGATTAAAAAATATAAAAATCGGCGATTATATGACACTGAAAAGAGTCAATATATTACTATTGAGGAATTACAACACTATGTTGTAGATGGTGTGTCATTTAAAGTAGAAGATGCTGCAAGTGGTAAAGATCTAACCAATGCTACCCTGCTGCAAATTCTGGTTGAAATGGAAAGTGGCGCAACGCAGTTCTTGTCACCTTCGGTATTGCGCCAATTAATCATTTTTGCCGATCACCCAATGAGTCAATCTTTTAAAGCGGTTTTTGAAGAAATGTTCGCCAACATGACTAAATTTCTTCAGTCCAATCCTTATTTAAATGATTATAAAAAAGCCAGCCACTTATGGAATCAGCAAATGGAGCAGTTTTTTAGGCAATGGGAAAATTTTTTTAAACCCTAGGATTTGCTGCACCGCAAAATAATTTCTAAAACTCCTTGACAATATAGGTTGAAGAATAATATTCTTAAATTGTGCAGTGCAACAATTTTAGGGAGAGGTTAAAATGACTCAAGAATATTTCGAAAAGTGGAATGATGTGGCCAAAAGAATGCAAGAGCCTTTTCAAGCTATGGCTGAATTGAATGTTAAGACCTTACAAAGCATGCATTTTTTAAAACCAGATGAGCTCAGCAATGTTAAGAAACCTGAAGAGTTAATTGAAAAACAAATTCATATCGCAATTGAAAATGGCCATAAGGCACTTGATTATCTTCAAAAATCCTTTCAAATTATTGAAAAAACAATGTTATCTTTGGTGCAAGAAGTAAAAAATAAAAGCGATATTAAAAAGTAAATCTCTTTTAGTTTGCCCTTGCCAAGTGACAAGGGCAAAATTTTGCTCCGCAAGAGAAACAAACCGATTTGAACGACCGTAGCATTCATATTTCCAACTAACTTTTGCATACAAAGCGAAGCTAAAGCCATGATTCACCGCTTGAGTTACTTTGAACCTGCGGCAGTGGTGTTTTCAGACGCTGGAACCGGTTTTGATTCCGAATCGTTTAAATCCTTTAAAAACAATACTTCAGCCGGCTGCTCATTATTCTGCATTACATCTTTGTACACTTTACGAACGTATTCACCAGGGGCATCCATAATCCCCTTTAATGGAAGCTGTTTAAAATCGGGGGCAGGGATCACTTCACCCGCTTGTTTTTCAAGCCAGTTTAGCCATTCAGGCCACCAGGAGCCAGGTTGATGCTTCGCATTGGCAAGCCATTCCTCGGCAGACTGATTGCTGCTGCTATTACGGTAAAACCCATATTTCCCACTTGTAGGAGGGTTAACAATACCAGCGATATGTCCAGAGCCTCCCAGCAAGAAACGCTTTTTGCCCTTCATTAATTGAAAGCCCATATAGGTTGTTTTCCAGGGGGCAATGTGATCCTTTTGGGTGGAGACAAAAAAAGTAGGAATATCAATTTGGGTTACGTCAAGGGGGACATGATTTAAATGGATCTTCCCGGGTTTCACCAAATGATTATGTAGATACATCCAGCGCAAATATTGGGAATGCATTTTAGCAGGCATATTGGTGGCATCCGCATTCCAATATAATATGTCAAAGGGTACCGGATTTTTACCTTGTAAATAATTCTTCACGAAGAACGACCAGACTAGGTCATTGGCCCTTAATGAGTTAAACGTGCTGGCCATAAAACGCCCGTCAAGAAAGCCTTTGGCGTGCATTTCTTCTTCAATACGGACGATTTGTTGCTCATCAATAAACACCGAAATATCCCCAGGATCACTAAAATCAATCATGGAAGCGAGAAAAGTAGCCGTACGAATGGGTTTTTCCCCAAGTGCTTTGAGGTAAGCAAGCAAGCAGGCCACCAGAGTTCCGCCAATGCAAAACCCTAAAATGTTGACTTGCTTAACCCCTAATTGCCTTTGAATGGTTTTAATCGCCGTAAGGGGACCTTCATTTAAATAATCAAAAATCCCTTTCCTTGCGTAGCTCGCATCAGGATTAACCCAGGAAATCATGAACACCGTGATGCCTTGTTGGACCAACCATTTCACGAAAGAGTTGTGCGGACTTAGATCGAGGATGTAATACTTGTTTATCCAAGGCGGCACTATCAGTAATGGAATACTCCGCACGCTTTCAGTTTGAGGACTGTATTGAATCAATTCCATCATGTCATTGCGAAATATGATCTTACCCGGTGTCGTTGCAATATTACTGCCGATTTTAAACGCATCGGTATCCGTCATTTTGATAATTAATCTTGAGGAGCCACTTTCCATGTCCGTGAGCAAATTTTTAAGCCCGCGCAACAAATTTTTACCATGGCTTTGGATGGTTTCGGCCATTAATTGGGGATTGGTGTGGAGAAAATTGGCAGGAGAGAGGGCATCCAGATATTGTCTGGTAAAAAATTGAACACGTTTGGCCAGTTGCTTATCACCATAGTCTAAATTTTCAAGGAGACAATTCAGATGTTCACTGGCTAATAGATAATGTTGGCTTAACAAGTTGAAAAAGGGATTATTAACCCACTCATCGCCATTAAAACGCTTGTCTTCAATGGGCATGGGTTTGCCTTCCAGCCAATGCTTAAACTGTTCTTGAGCCAAACTCATGGCATCTTGAAGGTAAGCTAGCTGCATTTGCCAAAGCTTTTCAGGATTTTTTAAAATAATGGTTAACAAATCTTGAAAAGAGGTAGTTAAGTCAAAGAACTGTTTTAACAGAGCTGGAGTTTGGGCGGGTTGTTGTTTAAAGCTGTCGATAAGCTGCAAACTCTTCAGTGCAACGGATTGCATGAGATCGCTAAGTTCGGTGTCCTGGGTCATCCTAGCTCCTACAGGTGAATTCTCAATATTTTTATAGTTATTACTTAAGATTAGCAAGTAAGTCATCAACTCGCTATGTTCCTTGGCATTAATGCATCTAAATTGCTGTTCTTCTCCTTAAGACTATTTGTAAGGTACAATTCCAGCACTTTATTCTTATCGCCTTAGCATGCAACTAAAAGAGTTAAAACTGGCAGGATTTAAATCCTTTGTCGATCCGACAGTAATTCCATTTCCAAGTCAATTGGTGGCTGTTGTTGGTCCAAATGGTTGCGGGAAATCCAATGTCATTGATGCCGTTCGCTGGGTCATGGGCGAAAGCTCTGCAAAGAATTTACGCGGCGAATCCATGAGCGACGTCATATTTAATGGCTCTACCAACCGCAAGGCAGTTGGTCAGGCCTCCGTGGAACTGGTGTTTGATAACAGCCTTGGTCGTTTAACGGGGCAATTTGGCAGCTACCAGGAAATTTCAGTAAAACGAGTAGTCAGTCGTGATGGTGAATCCAGCTATTATTTAAACGGTACTCGTTGCCGTCGCAAAGACATTACGGATATTTTTTTAGGTACAGGAGCCGGTGCTCGCGGATACTCCATCATTGGTCAAGGAACAATTTCCCGGATTGTTGAGGCACGTCCAGAGGAGTTGAGAACTTATCTTGAAGAAGCCGCAGGGGTCTCCAAATACAAGGAGCGCCGGCGAGAGACACTGCTTCGCATTTCCCATACACGCGAAAATTTAGCACGGGTGGCTGACATACGCGATGAGCTGGATAAGCAATTGCAACGCTTGGAGCGCCAGGCAAAAGCTGCCGAGCGCTATAAAATTTTAAAAACGGAAGAGCGCTTGTATAAAGCACAAATTATGGCCTTGAAATGGCGAGATTACAGTGCAGAGCAAGCAATTAAAAAACAAGAAATTGCTGAACTTTTGGCCGCTTATGAACAACATCAAGCCAATGCCGCTGAAACTTATAAACAAAGCATCATATTTCGTGAGAAATTGCATGAGGACAATGAAGGATTTCAGCAGATTCAGAGTCATTTTTATCACTTGGCCACTGAAATTGCGCGACAAGAAGAAGCCATTCAACAAAATCAACGAGAAAAAATACGCCTGCAAAAAGACCAACAGCAAATTCAAAACGATTGGCAGGCCGCACACTACCAAATTGCCCAAGACAGTGAATTTCTAAATCATAGTGAAACAACCATTCGAGAGTTGGGGGGAAATTTACTGAGCTTGCAAGAGGAATTACTTGCACAGGAAAAGAGCTTACAGGCCTTTGAAGCAGAAAAAGCCAATTGGAACTCGAAAAATGAAGCACTACAAGCGCATTTGAATCAATCTGTAAGGGAGCTCCAACTTAAGGAGATGCGCTCCAGGCACCTTGCTGAGCGCCGCCAACAGATCCTCCTTCGGCTTGAAAAAATAAATGAAGAAGACAAGGTGGCTGAGTTGGATTTACTGACTGAGCGCCTAAATGGCCAAAAAGATCTACTCTCTTCTTTAGTTGAACAGCTGAAGCAAAAAGAAAACAATTATCAGATCAGTTTTCAGGAACTCGAAAGCACACGGCAAAAGCTTAGCGAGGTTCAAGTAAATCTTCATCAAATGCAAGATGAATTATATGAGTTAAGTACAAAACAAGCTTCAATTTCCGCATTGCAGCAAGCTGCTTTAGGCCAGGTTAACCAACAAGAAGATCTCACCGAGTGGCCTGAAGCGAAACGCGTTATTGAAAGCCTGCAAGTCGATAAAGAATGGCAATATGCTTGCGAATTGTTACTAGGGGAGGTGCTTCAAGGATTGCTTTTCGATTCCCTGGATGAAATATGGCCCCAACTTAAAAATATTGAACTGAACACAGCATTGTTTCTAAGCCCAACGAGCAGGCAAGAAAATCAAGGAAGCTTTCCTCGCCTATTGGATAAAATTTCAGGAAGTTATCCAGCTTGCTGGCATCATCTCGAACATGTATATGCCGCAATGGATTTAACGCAAGCCCTTTCCTGGCTCCCTCAGTTAAATGAACAGGAATCCATCATTACGCCTGATGGTTATTGGTTGGCCAAAAACTGGATTAAGATTGCCAAATCAAACCAGCAAAACCCATCTGGATTGTTAGTGCGCCAGGAGGAATTAATTCAGCTGAATGAAAAATTGTCCGTTACCCAAGCCCGTCTCGATGAGCTTAAGAGCAGTCGTGATCGATTGCAGGCTCAATTGCAAGAGAGCGAACAAATTCTGGAAAAACAAAAACAAGAACTCTCAAAGGCTCGCGAAGAATTTCGTATCCTTGAGCTGGATATTGGCAACAAGGAACAGGCTTTCCGCCAAGCTCAACAAAGAAGAACTCTATTATTAGAGGAAAAGCAGGCACTACTGTCTGATTTAGAGGCATTGGCCGAAGAAGATGAAGAACTGGCGCAAGAGTTGCAATCTCTGCAAGAGAGCAGCCAAGGGTATGAAGTAGAACATCAACGTATGTTGGTGGAAAAAAAAAGCTGGGAAGACTCTTTGCACGAGCAGCAACAGCGAGTGCGTGAGAACCGTGCTCTTCTTCATCAAACCCAATTAAATTTCGATCGCGAAAAAATTAAAATTCAACAGCTCAGTGAGAATATAAAACGAGATCGCCTGCGCTTAAACACTTTGGAAGAGCGCCTGGAAGAACTGAGCCAACAATTAACGTCCATTGATGAGCCGGCAGAACGTTTAGTGCAAAATTTGAACGATAAAATTGCAAAACACCGGGAACTGGATGAACATTTGAATCATGCCCGAGACAACCTCAATGCATTAAACAAGCAAGTCGAAGAGTTTGAGGCGTTATCCAGAGCAGAGGAAAAAAGAGCTCATGCCCTCCAAGAGAAAATCCAGCAAATTCAAATGCAAGAGCAGGCACTCGCTGTACGTGCCAATGGAGTCATTGAATCATTAACTGAGTTAGGGCTAAGTCTTAAGGAGGTTCTAGACCATTTGCCAGAACAGATGACTACTCTCGTGCGTGAACAAGATTTAGCAGAAATCAATGAAAAAATTAAACGGCTCGGTGCAATTAATCTTGCCGCCATTGAAGAGTATGAGGTTGAATCGAAACGCAAACAGCACCTGGATGAACAATACCGGGACTTAACAGAAGCGTTGGCCACGTTGGATGCCGCCATCGAGAAAATGGATAAAGAAACACTGCAGCTCCTTAAAACAACTTTTAATGACGTTAATGCAGCCTTCCAGGCGCTTTTCCCTCGTCTTTTTGGCGGGGGGCGTGCCATGTTAGAGTTAACTTGTGATAATCTTTTGGAAGCTGGAATTGTTGTGATGGCACAACCTCCTGGTAAAAGAAATAGCACCATTCATTTGCTGTCTGGTGGCGAGAAAGCCATGACTGCAGTGGCTTTAGTTTTTGCAATATTTCAGCTAAACCCTTCGCCTTTCTGTATGCTGGATGAGGTGGATGCGCCGCTCGACGACGTAAATGTTGGCCGATTTTGTACTTTGGTCAAGGAAATGTCACAATTCGTACAATTCCTGTTTATCACGCATAATAAGGTAACCATGGAATTGGCTGATCATTTAATTGGAGTGACTATGCGTGAACCAGGGGTTTCGCGTATTGTTGCAGTTGATGTTGAACAAGCCTTGTCAATGAGCTCGTCTTAAACCAGAGCTCGAAATAGAGGAGTTAAAAATGCAGGCAAACTGGAGTCTTATCCTTAATGTTCTGTTACTCATTGGAGTAGTTGTTGCCATTGGACGGCTTATGAAAGCAAGGCGTCAAAGTTTAAACCCGATTAACTATCAACCTTCACTAGGTTCGCAAAATCCTCTCGGACCGCAAGTTGAAAGCAAAAATTTTGACGACATCATTGCTATTCGCAAGGTCAATCACGGTCATGCAGAACAACAGGAATCCCCCTTTGAGCCAATTTCAAGGCCTGTAAAAAACAGTTCCAATCCGAATGAGAATGAGGAGGCGCAACTACCGGTGGAAAAAAAAGGGGCAGCCAAATCATTAATGATTTTTTTATTAGCTAAAGGAAATCGGCAATTGGCCGGTTATGAATTACTGCAAACAGTTCTTGCTGCTGGTTTGCGCTTTGGCGATGGTCAATTGTTCCATCGACATCAACATGCCAATGGCCAAGGTCCCGTGTTGTGCAGTTTGGCTGCGGCTACCGCAACGGGTGTGTTTGACTTACAAAATATTGGCGCTTTCAGTGTTCGAGGACTATGTCTTTTTATGCATTCTTCAGGTAATCCAACCATTGATGCGGAACGATTAACCATCATGCATGAGACGGCTAAACAACTTGCCGATGGTTTAGACAGCCATTTATTGGATGATCAGCGACAGCCATTTACCGATGCCAGTTTGTCGCGTTATTACCAATTGCTAAATATTCCTGAACAGCATGAATTGTCTGCCTTGGCTTAGACAAAATCCAACTGAAATCAGGTTGGAAGTTAAAGTAAAGCCTGGTGCAAAACAAAACAAAATCAACCTGGTTGATGAAGCTGGCTTGCAAATTAGTTTACAAGCCAGCCCACAAGAAGGTAAGGCCAATAAAATGCTGATTCAGTATTTATCCAAATTGTTGGCTGTTCCGCAAAAACGTATTCTTATTCTTCGCGGTAATACATCACGAAATAAGCTTCTTAGCATTGAAGTAGAGGGACGAGAACAGGAAAGGGTAAGGGCTATCCTTCTCGGCAATGTTGAAGATTAGCTGCCATTTTGCATAAATTGAAAGTTTTTTGGCCAATTTCATCCGGCTAACCATATCTTCAACCGTTCTCAAACAGTCGCAGCAGATATGCATTCAAATGACATGTATATAATTAGATCACTTACTGGTGAGTTGCTGTAATAATCAGTACACTAAGCTTTTGAACCGCAATAATTGACTATGAACCTAAATCAAATCGCAAAATTATTGGATACCGACTGCTCAAAAAATGATTCTATTTCAGGCGTTTGCATTGACAGTCGCAAAGTTCAGCCTGGAAATTTATTTATTGCTTTAAAAGGGGAGCGTTTCGATGGGCATGATTTCATGGAGGAAGCTGCCAGCAAAGGAGCGATAGCTATTGTTTGTAGTCAGGCAAAAAATAATATCACTATTCCACAATTCGAAGTAGCCGAACCAATACAAGCTTTGGCGATTATTGCAAAGAAACATCGGCAAGGGATCCATTGTCCAATCATTGCTCTTACCGGAAGCAATGGCAAAACCACAGTCAAGGAAATGATAGCTTCCATTCTTCCCAAGCCCTCCCATGCGACGCCTGGAAATTTAAACAACCATATTGGAGCTCCTCTTAGTGTACTGCAGTTAAATTCCGAGCACCGCTACGCTGTGTTTGAATTAGGTGCCAATCACATCGGAGAAATTGCCTATACATCGGCTATTGTTCAGCCTGAGGTTGCTCTGATTAATAACATTGCTCCAGCACATATTGGAGAATTCGGCTCAATTGATGGCGTTGCCAGAGCAAAAGGTGAGATATATCAATCACTTTCGACAGATGGCATCGCAGTAGTTAATGACGATGATGACTATGCCCATTTTTGGGACGGTAGTCTGATTAATAAAAAGGTACTGCGTTTCTCATTAAATAAACCCAGGGACGTGTATGCCTATAATGTATCGTTCAATGAAAATGGTTGTGCGAGCTTTACTCTGGTTCTGCCTTCCGGTGAAGCCAACCTCATTTTGCAAGTACCAGGAGAGCATAGCATTCGTAATGCTTTGGCGGCGGCAAGTTGCTGCTATGCAGTAGGCATTCCCTTGGCTGATATCGTTGAAGGCTTATCGCGGTTTCACGGTGTTCCTGGTCGGATGACTTTTTTAATGGGTAAAAATCATTCCCTGGTGATTGATGACACCTACAACGCCAATTTGCGCTCGGTACTTACGGCTGTTGCTGTTTTATCAAAGCGTCCTGGCCGTCGCATTTTAGTTCTAGGGGATATGGGGGAGTTGGGAGATTGGACTAAGGAACACCATGAAGAGGTTGGTCACGCGGCTTTGCGTCAGGGAATTGATATGTTATTTACCTGTGGCCATCATAGTGAGCATAGCAGCAAGACTTTTGGTTCCAGCGCCAAACATTATAAAAACCAAGAGGAGTTGGCCCAAGATTTGCTCAATAAACTCGATAAGAATACAACAGTTTTGGTGAAAGGATCGCGTTCGGCGGCAATGGAAAAAATTGTGCGTCAACTGGTGGGTTGATGCAAGCAGAATATGGTATGCTTGGCAACTTTTTGCTCGACCCTGGGAGTTGGAGTAACCCCAACTCGTGGTTTTATCTCTGTTTGAGAGCGGCTGATTAGATGTTTTCCTTGGGTCATTGAGTAAAAGAACTTTAGAAATAACCTTTAACATTACGGGGTATAGAAAACATGCTTTACTGGTTAACGCAGCTATTACAGGGACAATATCATGCGTTTAGAGTATTCCAATACTTAACCTTTCGTTCCATTTTAGCTTCTTTAACTGCTTTATTGGTTGGCCTATTTTGCGGTCCCATTATGATTCGTTGGTTGCGAAATCTTCAAATAGGTCAAATGGTTCGCGACGATGGGCCTAAAACTCATTTATCCAAGGCTGGCACCCCAACCATGGGTGGCGTTTTAATCCTTTTGGCCATTATGGTGAGTTGTTTGCTCTGGGGAGATTTGCGACAGCCAGCTCTGTGGTTGGTTCTTCTGGTGACCAGTGGATTTGGTATCATTGGCTGGGTGGATGACTACCGCAAGCTGGTGCGTAAAAACAGCAAGGGCTTGCCTGCACGCTGGAAATATTTCTGGCAATCCATCATTGCACTAACTGCTGTATTTTCTCTTTATTGGACGGCTGCTGGTGTTCCTGTGCAAACTCAACTGACTGTGCCGTTTTTCAAAGACTTATTGATTGAGCTGGGGCCATTCTTTCCAGTGCTTGCCTATTTCGTTATCGTCGGAAGCAGCAATGCAGTCAACCTAACCGATGGCTTGGATGGCTTGGCTATTGTGCCAATTATTATGGTGGCAGGAGCGCTCGGTATTTTTGCCTACGCCAGTTCCAATGCCATTTATGCTCATTATCTGGCTATCCCTTTTGTGCCAAATACCGGTGAATTAACTATTTTTTGCTCAGCCATTGTTGGAGCAGGACTTGGCTTTCTTTGGTACAACAGTTACCCGGCTCAGGTTTTTATGGGCGATGTGGGCTCTTTAGCCTTAGGTGCGGCTTTGGGGATGGTCGCTGTCATGATAAGACAGGAACTGGTTTTGCTCATTATGGGTGGATTATTTGTCCTTGAGACCATTTCTGTTATTTTGCAAGTTGGATATTTTAAATACACTGGGGGTAAGCGGCTATTCCGTATGGCACCGTTACATCATCATTTTGAGCTGAAAGGATGGTCTGAGCCCAAGGTAATTGTTCGATTTTGGATTATGACGGTTGTGTTTGTGCTTTGTGGTTTGGCAACCTTAAAACTACGTTAGGGCATCACTATGAATCAAGCACTCTATTTGGTCGCAGGATTAGGTAAAACGGGTCATTCCATCGCCGGATATTTACACCGGCGCAATCAACCGTTTGTAGTCTTTGACACTCGCAAGGAAGTTGCCGGACTTGCCCATTTTCAAACCGAATTTCCTGGAGTTGATGTATTTCTAGGGGAGTTGCCTAAAACCATCTATAGCCAATTGACCGCCATTATTGCGAGTCCGGGCGTTTCGCTTGATGAACCATTCACGCAAGAAGCGTTTAGGCAGAATATTCCGGTTTATGGAGACATTGAATGTCTGGCACGTGAAATCACTAGCCCAGTCATTGCCATCACCGGCACGAACGGCAAATCCACAGTCACCACTTTAGTGGGTGAAATGGCCAAAATGGCGGGCTTATCAGTTGCTGTTGCAGGTAATATTGGGTCACCCGTTCTGGATTTGTTAGACGATGGTTACCAATATGATCTCTGGGTCTTAGAACTGTCCAGCTTCCAATTGGACTTAATCCAATCCTTAAAACCGATTGCATCCACCATTTTGAATATTACCCCAGATCACCTGGATAGGCATCACAGCCTTGAAGCTTATGCCGAGTCCAAACAACGAATTTACCGAAATGCCGCTTTTCTTTTGTACAACCGCGAGGATCAACTCACTTACCCTGCGGCATCATCAATAACTGCGGTCAGCTATGGTTTGGATGCTCCACAAGCAGGCCAATGGGGAATTATTGAAAAAAATGGCATTTATTACCTTGCTCATGGGCAGGATTGCTTTTTAGATATTGAGAAAATGCGCCTAAAGGGCAAGCACAATTGGCAAAATGCCTTAGCCGCCTGTGCCTTGGCTTTTGCAGCGAATATCCCTAGGGATTGTATGATAAAAGTATTGCAGTCATTTCAAGGCTTGGCGCATCGATGTCAATGGGTTAGAACATTGGAAGGGGTTGAGTGGATTAATGATTCAAAGGGAACAAACATTGGCGCAACCATTTCTGCCATTTCTGGAATAGGAGGTTCCATGCAAGGCAAAATAGTTTTAATCGCAGGCGGACAAGGTAAAGGTGCCGATTTTAATGAATTGCGTAAGCCTGTGGCTGATTATGTTCGTTCCGTTGTGCTCATTGGTGAGGACGCGGACAAAATTGAAAGGGCGCTCGCGGATGTTGTGCCTGTGCTGCGAGCTCCTTCGCTGGATGGCGCCGTTTTGTTGGCTAAACAACAGGCAAAGCCAGGCGATGTGGTTTTGCTATCTCCTGCTTGTGCAAGTCTTGACATGTTTCGCGATTTTAATCATCGCGGTGAGGTATTTGGCAATTTAGTAGGAAAATTGTGAGTACTATGCATCCACGTCATTACAATTTGCGAGGCAAGCCTGTTAGCAAGCCCATTGCCTTATATGATAAATGGCTTATGGGCGCTGTGCTGGGTTTAATCATCATCGGCTTGATGATGGTGGCATCCAGTTCCGTTATGGTTTCCACCAAATACTATCATCAACCATTTCATTTCCTAATTAGGCAAATTTGCTATTTGATGGCGGGTTTTGCCG
Organism: Legionella jordanis; assembly: GCF_900637635.1. Taxonomy (NCBI): domain Bacteria; kingdom Pseudomonadati; phylum Pseudomonadota; class Gammaproteobacteria; order Legionellales; family Legionellaceae; genus Legionella; species Legionella jordanis. Next base: position 2,762,708 of record NZ_LR134383.1, on the reverse strand, counting down.
CTGCTTTAGTGGTCATGCGAATTGACAGCAGTACCTGGGAGCGTTTAAGTGTCCCTTTATTACTCATTTGTTTGCTCATGCTAATGCTGGTATTAGTCCCAGGCATAGGGCGCGTGGTTAATGGCTCTCGACGCTGGCTTGCTTTGGGACCGATTGGTATTCAAGTGTCCGAATTGGCTAAATTAACTATGATTTTCTATATGTCGGGTTATTTGGTGCGGCAGGAGGAAAGCGTTCGCCACAGTATTTTTGGCTTTGTTAAGCCAATGATTGTACTTGGCCTAGTTTCAATGCTGTTATTGATGGAGCCTGATTTTGGGGCCACCGTGGTTATTTCAGGAACCATTATGGCCCTCCTTTTTTTAGCTGGCGTTCGCTTACGCTACTACATTGGTTTATTGGTGGTGGTTAGTTGTTGCCTTGCGGTCTTGGCGTTTTCATCTCCTTACCGAGTAGCGCGCTTAACTGCATTTCTTGATCCTTGGGCTGATCAGTTCAATAGCGGCTATCAGCTTACTCAATCGCTGATTGCTTTCGGCCGAGGCGGCTGGTTGGGCACAGGTTTAGGCGATAGCGTACAAAAGTTATTTTACTTGCCAGAAGCGCATACGGATTTTCTTTTCGCGGTATTGGCTGAAGAATTAGGTCTTGTTGGCGTTCTTCTGGTATTAATCTTGTATAGTATTTTAGTAATAAGAGGCATGTCGATAGGTTTTACAGCTTACAACCAAGAACGCTTGTTTGCTGCTTTTACGGCTTACGGTTTAACTTTTTGGCTTGGGCTGCAAGCTGCCATTAACATGGGAGTGAATTCTGGATTGCTGCCTACTAAAGGATTAACGCTGCCTTTGTTGAGTTATGGTGGCGCCAGTATGGTGGTGAATTGTGTGGTGGTTGCTCTGCTCTTGCGCATCGACCATGAAAATCGTTGGCAATCTCTGGGACTGAGAGCGCCAATCTCATAATGAAAGGGGAATTTTGTGAATAATATAGGGGAGTTTCTATCACCAAGGATGGGTCGGGTAGAACAAATTCATTTTGTTGGCATTGGTGGCGCTGGGATGTGTGGTATAGCCGAGGTGCTGCATAACCAAGGTTATCGCATCACAGGTTCAGATTTGTCAGAAAGCCGCTCGGTGCAAAGACTCCAATCCTTAGGCATTAAAGTCTACATCGGCCATCGTATGGAAAACATCGTCGGGGCGGATGTCGTTGTGCGTTCAAGTGCTGTCGATCAGGACAATCCAGAAATTGCCGCCGCGAATGCGCAATTAATTCCAGTCATCCCACGGGCGGCTATGCTGGCGGAGCTGATGCGTTTTCGTCAGGGAATTGCGATAGCTGGCACGCACGGTAAAACAACCACAACCAGTTTGGTCAGTAGCCTATTGGCCGAGGGAGGATTTGATCCCAGTTTCGTCATCGGCGGGAAATTAAACAGCTGCGGCTCCAATGCCCAATTAGGAAAATCAGCTTACTTTGTAGCAGAAGCCGATGAAAGCGATGCATCATTTCTTTTTTTAAAGCCGATGATGGCGGTAGTAACCAATATTGATGCCGATCATATGGGCACCTACGATGATAATTTTGACAAATTGCGCAACACGTTTGTTGAATTTTTACATCACTTGCCCTTCTATGGCTTGGCTGTTCTTTGCATTGAAGATGATGAAGTACGAGGTATTTTGCCTTCAGTGCAACGTCCTACTAAAACTTATGGTTTCCGTGAAGAGGCTCATTATCGCGCCATCAACTGGACCCAAAATGGTCTTCTTAGCGAGTTCACCGTGCTAAGACCCGCTCCTTACAAGCCGCTGACCATCAAATTTCAATGGCCGGGACGGCATAATGTACTGAATGCCCTAGCGGCTATAGCTATTGCTACCGAAGTAGGAGTCGAAGATGAGGCCATTATAAACGGCTTGCTCAAGTTTCAAGGGGTGGGCAGGCGGTTTCAAATGCTGGGGGAGAAACGGTTTGAGCGAGGTTCAGCCATCATTGTTGATGATTACGGTCACCATCCAAAAGAAATTATCTCCACTATTGATGCGTTTCGCCGTGTTTGGCCTAATAAACGTCTGGTGCATGTTTTTCAGCCCCATCGCTATACAAGGACCCAATCTCTGTTTCAACAGTTTGTGGACGCGCTAAGCTTATCAGATGAATTATTGCTGATGGATATTTATGCGGCCGGTGAGCAAGCCATCCCTGGTTTAAGTAGTGAAATTCTATTGCAGCAAATTAGTCAACGTCATCCCCATGCCAGATTGGTTAATGATAAAAATCTTCAGCAGATTTTAGATGAATTGGTAACCGACGATAGCGTTATTTTAATGCAGGGTGCCGGTAACATTGGGCAGTTGGCACTCAATCTTGTGCAATCAACCGTGCGAGAATCAGCATGAATACCTTAACCCCAAACCCAACACAAAGCTATGAGGGACAGTTGCTGTTCAATGAACCGTTAGCTGACTATACGACCTGGCGCGTTGGCGGACTGGCTAAACGTTTATACAAACCGACAAGCATTGCTGATTTGGCCATTTTTTTAAAGCAATTGCCCAAAGAAGAGCCTATATTGTGGCTGGGTTTAGGAAGTAATTCACTGATTAGGGATAAAGGGTTTTCAGGCACGGTCATTTTGACTCAAGGCTGCTTAAAAGAAATCAAATTGCTTGGGGATAATCTGGTGCATGTTGAAGCCGGTGTATCCTGTGCCAGTATGGCGAGATTCTGCGCGCGAGCTGATCTTGCTGGAGGTGAGTTTTGGGCGGGTATTCCTGGCACTATGGGCGGTGCCCTAAGAATGAATGCCGGTTGTTTTAATGGCGAAACTTGGCAACATGTAGTTGAAGTAGAAACTATAACTCGTAGAGGTGAACTTCGGGTCCGTAAGCCTGAGGAATTTGAAATCGCCTATCGCCATGTCGCGGGCTTGGACGAGGAATGGTTCGTTGCTGCCACCTGTCGGTTGGTTAAGGGCGAGAAAGAAAAATCCCTGCAACTCATCAAGGAGTTGTTGGCGCACAGGGCCAATACCCAGCCAACCAATGAATACAACTGCGGTTCCGTGTTTCGCAACCCACCTAATAATTTTGCGGCGAAGCTGATTGAATCTTGTGGGCTTAAAGGCAGGCAAATTGGCGGTGCAGTCGTATCGCAGAAGCATGCAAATTTTATCATTAACCACGACGGCAATGCTTGCGCTAGCGATATTGAGTCATTAATCGAATTAGTACGTGATACTGTGCATCAACAAACTAAGATTGAGCTGATGCGTGAAGTGCACATCATCGGAGATTTTTAATGTCGAAACAGATTAATTTACTAGTGGTCTATGGTGGTAAATCCGGGGAACATGAAGTTTCATTAGTGTCTGCTGCTTCCGTCCTCAGAGAGTTGGATGCTAAAAAATATCACATTATTCCAGTGGGCATGGACAAGCAGGGGCGGTTTTTTTTAAATGATTATCAAGAATTATTGAATTTTAAGGATCGGCTTCCGGTTAGTACTTCCCGTTCACGTCCTTTGCCAAGTTTGTTGGTCGATGGGCGCCTTGCGGTTGATGCCGATGTTGTGTTTCCTGTTGTGCATGGACCTCTCTATGAAGATGGCTGCCTTCAGGGTTTACTAAAATTAGCAGGGGTAGCATTTGTTGGTTGTGACGTTTTATCTTCGGCAATTGGCATGGATAAAGATGTGGCCAGACGGCTCGCTTGCACGGGGGATATTCAATCAGCCCGCTATCGACTATTGTCCTGGCACAGTACTGCAGCTGAGAAACAGCAGTTTTGCCAGCAGGTGGTTGCTGAATTTGGTTGGCCATTATTTGTAAAACCTTGTTCCTTAGGCTCTAGCGTTGGCATTCACAAGGCTAGGAATATGGAAGAATTAAATGCAGCTATTGCTGATGCCTTACGTTATGATGAGGCCATTCTGGTTGAAGAATTCATCGTTGGCCGTGAAATTGAGTTGGCTGTATTGGAGAATACTACACCTGCTGCTGCACCACGGGTGAGCTTAGCAGGTGAAATCCGTGTTCATCATAATGATGGTTTTTATTCATACACAGCGAAATACCTTGAGAGTGAGCAAACCGAATTGCACGCTCCTGCGCAGCTCAATCCCGAGCTGGTTACTCGGCTACAAACCCTTGCTGCTGAAATTTTTAATAAGCTTAAATGTAAGGGCATGGCGAGAGTTGATTTTTTTGTAAACGACGAAAGTGGGGCCATTTACTTCAATGAAATCAATAGCCTTCCGGGATTTACTCCAATTAGCATGTACCCCAAGCTTTGGCAAGTAAGTGGTCTCGCCTACCCCTTGCTGCTTGATGAGTTGATCAATTTGGCCCTAAGCCATCAACGTTGCCGTCAGCAACTGGTCACCGATTATCAATAGCATAAGAAGGTAATGAATCGCTTAATAAGGCAATATTAGATGGGTAAGCAGATGGCGGCGGATACGGGACGATTACGCTACGCAAGCTTTTTAACATTATTAATTATTTGTGCGCTTTGCTTGGCGGCCAGGTTGGTTTATTTATTCATTGCCGACCCGAAGCGCTTTCCCATCAGCACGGTGAAAATCGCTGCGTCATACCATCATATCAGCCACAAAGATTTGGAAACTGTATTAAACAAATATTGGGATTCCAGTTTTTTTTCTCTCCCAGTAGGGAAGTTGTATACGGATTTGGCTGCTTTAGAATGGACTGATCGCGTGCAAATAGAACGTGTATGGCCGGACACCCTAAAAATTACTTTGGTTGAGAAAATTCCAATTGCAACATGGAACAATGCCATGCTGACTGCGGATGGCGAGCTGTTTAATAAAGGGGGGCGGCTGGATTCATCCTTGCCACACTTAACAGGGCCAGCGAATCAACAGAATGAAGTCTTACAAGTTTACGAAAAAATGAGTAAGATATTATCAATCTATGGTTTGCATGCGGCTTCATTAGATTGGCGTGATAATCATGCCTGGGAAGTTACGTTGGCTAATGGTGTTCAGTTACACTTGGGAAAACGGGATTTAGAAACCCGAATTACCCGATTCTGTAAAGCATATCCTGCTGTTTTTGCAGATAAATCGGACCAATTGGCCAGCGTTGATTTACGTTACCCTCATGGTATGGCGGTGCAATGGAAAAAATAGCGGGAAGATAATGGCAAAAAAATTAGAAAAAAACATCATCACCGGTTTGGATATTGGCACGTCAAAAGTGGTTGCACTGGTCGGCGAAATTGCTGCTGATGGTGCAATTGAAATCATTGGTATTGGACGTCATCCCTCTCGCGGCTTGAAGCGAGGGGTGGTTGTCGATATTGAAGCCACAGTAAACTCCATTCAACGAGCAGTCCAGGAAGCTGAGTTGATGGCAGGTTGTGAAGTTAGGACTGTATATGCAGGTATCGCTGGCAGCCATATACGCAGCTTAAATTCCCATGGAATTGTTGCCATAAAAGATCAGGAAGTTTCCAAAGCTGATGTAGAGCGTGTTCTTGATGCAGCTAAGGCTGTAGCCATACCCGCTGATCAAAAAATTCTTCACATTCTTCCCCAGGAATTCATTATTGATAACCAGGGAAGTATTCGCGAGCCTGTTGGTATGGCGGGTGTGCGTCTGGAAGCGCGGGTACATATTGTCACCGGTGCTGTGAGTGCGGCTCAAAATATAGTGAAATGCGTCCGGCGTTGTGGCTTGGAGGTGAATGACATCATCCTTGAACAACTGGCGTCAAGTCATGCAGTTCTTACTGAAGACGAGAAGGAGCTCGGAGTGTGCTTGATTGATATTGGTGGTGGCACGACAGACATCGCCATTTTTGCTGAAGGAGCAATTCAGCACACTGCGGTGATACCAATTGCAGGCGATCAAGTCACCAATGACATTGCCATGGCTCTTCGAACACCCACGAAAGCCGCTGAGGCCATTAAGGTTAAGCACGCTTGTGCAATGCCTGAATTGTCCAATCCCAATGAAATGATTGAAGTATTAAGCGTCAATGAGCGACCAGGTCGAAAAATATCGACCAAAGTTCTGTCGGATGTGGTTTCAGCTCGCTATGAAGAATTATTTTCTTTAGTAAGAAATGAGCTTCGACGAAGTGGTTTTGATCAACGAATCGCTGCAGGCATGGTCATGACCGGAGGTGGCTCTTGCGTACAAGGCGCCATTGAATTGGCCGAAATGTGTTTTGAAATGCCTGTCCGCCAAGGGCGGGCTGGGCAAGTCTCAGGTTTGATTGAGGCTACGGGCAATCCCTCCATGGCTACGGGAGTGGGCTTATTATTGCATGGGTTCCAACAGCAATATGAAGGTGGTTATAATGTAGCTACCTTAAGTGATAATGGTAAAGGGATGTGGGCTCGGATGAAAGAATGGTTTAATGGTAATTTTTAAGGCTCTATTCTGTTTATAATTTTAATCTGGTTTGGATAGAGCTCATTATTGGCAGAATTTTTGAGGGGAGAGGTCTAATGTTTGAATTAACGGAAAGTCAACCAGACAATGCCGTAATTAAAGTAGTTGGCGTAGGCGGCGGTGGTGGTAATGCCGTTCAACACATGGTGGCTGAAAATATTGATGGCGTGGAATTTATTTGTGCCAATACTGACGCTCAAGCACTCAAAAATTCGAATGCGAAAATACACATCCAACTCGGTGAGGAATTAACCAAAGGGTTAGGCGCTGGAGCAAACCCGCAAATCGGTCGTGAGGCTGCTGAAGAGGATAGAGAGCGTATTAAAGAAGTTCTCGCAGGTGCTGATATGGTTTTCATTACCGCAGGAATGGGAGGAGGAACAGGTACTGGAGCTGCCCCTGTATTTGCTGAAGTGGCCAAAGAGCTTGGTATTCTTACTGTGGCTGTGGTGACCAAACCCTTCTCATTCGAAGGCAAACAACGCGCTTTGGCGGCCGAGGAAGGCATCCGACGTTTGGGCGAGCATGTTGATTCTTTAATCACCATTCCCAATAATAAGCTTCTTAGTGTTTTAGGCAAAAACATTAGCCTTTTAAATGCCTTTAAAGCGGCCAATAATGTGTTGCTGGGTGCAGTTAAAGGCATTTCTGATCTTATTACTCGGCCAGGCTTAATAAACGTCGATTTTGCTGATGTTCGAACAGTAATGTCTGAAATGGGCATGGCTATGATGGGAACAGGAAGCGCCTCAGGCGAACAGCGAGCCCGTCAAGCTGCTGAAGCTGCGATTGCCTCACCTTTGCTTGAGGACGTCAACTTCTCCGGCGCCCGTGGAATACTGGTCAATATTACGGCCGGACTTGATATGTCCATCGGTGAGTTTGAAGAAGTCGGTGATGTGGTTAAAGAGTTCATTTCAGATGACGCCACCGTGGTTGTTGGTACTGTAATTGACCCAGAAATGACCGATGAAATGCGTGTTACAGTGATTGTTACAGGTCTTGGCGATCATCGGGGACGAACTCAGCAACAATCAAATCAAAACACAACCAGAGCGCGCATCGCAGAGTCAACTCGCAGTGATGGCTCTTTTGATTACCAACAGTTTGATAGACCCGCTGTGATGCGAAAACAAGCCTCAGCAGTCAAACCAACCAACGAAGCTTCGATACCTGATGTTGATTACTTGGATATCCCTGCCTTCTTGCGCAGACAAGAGGAGAGCGTCGAATAACATATTCTCAAGCGCATTTGCGATACATATCTTGAATTAAGATCTTAACAGTTGCTGCTCAGTTTGCATTTCTATTGTTTAAGTAGAGGTGCATTCTGATGGTTGCATGTTGTTAATAAAATTAGACTATTCAATGAATTGTTGATATGATTTCGTGGTTTATTGTTTGTAAAAAATGGGATAGCAAAAGGTGATTACTGAATGATAAAACAAAGAACTCTGAAGAGAGTTATTCAAACAACCGGTGTTGGTTTGCATTCTGGAAAAAAAGTTTTACTCACCTTGCGTCCCGCTCCTATTAATACTGGCATTGTTTTCAGGCGTGTAGATTTAAATCCGGTTATCGAAATTCTGGCGCTGTATGATCAAGTTGGTGATACGATGTTGTGTACCTCCTTGCAGCGTGATGGAATCAAAATTGCAACGGTTGAACACCTTCTTTCGGCTTTTGCCGGTCTTGGGATTGACAACGCCTATGTGGATCTCAATTCTGATGAAATCCCGATTATGGATGGTAGCTCCGCACCTTTTGTCTTTCTCATTCAATCTGCTGGAATTCGAGAGCAAAGTGCTGCAAAACGGTTCATCCGCATCCTCAAGCCTACCCGCGTGGAAGATAATGGCAAATACGTGCAGTTCCTGCCTTACAATGGCTATAAAGTTTCCTTTACCATTGATTTTGATCATCCTGTTTTCAATGATAAACCCCAAACTGCATGTTTTGATTTTTCAAATACCTCCTATGTAAAAGAAGTCTGTAGAGCGAGAACGTTTGGTTTCCTCTCGGATTATGAGCAACTTCGCGAAAATGATTTGGCTAAGGGAGGAAGTTTAGATAACGCCATCGTTGTCGATGATTATCGCGTGCTGAACGAAGATGGCTTACGTTTTGATGCCGAATTTGTAACCCATAAAGTATTGGATGCCATCGGTGATCTTTATCTTTTAGGTTGCGGTCTGATCGGCGCTTTTGAAGGGTATAAGTCCGGGCATGGTTTGAATAACCGTCTGCTCCGCGAATTGATGTTGCGTCAAGATGCATGGGAATACACTTACTTTGATGCTGAAAATTATCAACCCACGTTGGCTTCTGATCTCCAGCCGGCTGAAGCTTAAGATTAATTAAATTTCGACCTTAGCTAATCCAGTAGATAGCTGTAAACGTAATTATTCTTGTAAATTTCCCAAATTCATATACAGTCAGATGATTTCTGACCTACCGGAGAAATCATGCAAGCTAAAGTCGAAGCAGTTGGCAGTTATCTCACCCAAGCTACGGGTAATCGAGTCGATTTTTTTAATATCGGCGGTCTGGCCAAGCAGCGCACTCGTGAAAGCCTCATGGGCCTTTGGTCCCATTACAGTTGGCGCGAACTTTTTATTCGTGGTGGCATGCTGTCATTTACTTTCTTTTGCGCTTGGGTTGCGGCCAATAGTTGTGAAGATGAACAATGCAGCAGCTTAGAAAGAGGAGCGGCTGGTGCAGCTTTTGGTTTTGTTTCTTCGCATTTGCTGGCGATGGGACCCACTTTATGGCGTCGGCACAGGATAAGCATTGAAACAGATGTCATTAAAGGACAAGTAGAAGTTGTTTTAGGAGTACTCAACCAAAAATTCAATCCCGAAAGCATTTTGTTTGAAGATTCAATAAAATTAATCGCTTCGGCGAGACGAATAGCAGAAAGCATCAGCAACTTGCAACTGCCGGTTCACAAACGTGGTGATGCAATACAAAATCTCATAAAAAAGAAACAACTCATGCGAGAATTGTATAATTCTGTTGAGGATCTTCTGAACCTTGATGCTGTGGAGATAGCCGTTGCCAAGGATAAATTTGAGCAAACAACAACCGCACTGGGAAATTTGAAAGAAAAACTCAGTGTTCTTGTGGAAGCTGAAACTCCGAAACCTAAAAATCTTTGATGACTAAACGCTTCAGCGCGCGTTTCAGTGGCTCGTACTGACAACCTTCACTGGCATCCATAATGGAAGTACGGGCTGATTCTGACAGTATCCTGCCGCTTTTTGACTTGTTGTGGCTGTCAGCTGCCAGGGGTGGCGACAGAGAAATTTTAATCCCGGTTAGCTGATAGAGACCAGCGTCTTTTCTTAAGCGATCACGTAATTCAGGGCAAAGATATCTTAACTCAGTGGCCCAGGCAGCATGGGTCACCTGAATGGTTAAATTACCCTTGGTGAAACTGGCTACCTGGCAATGGGCAATTAGGTGCTGGGGTAAATACCCTTTAATTAGAACATTCAAAGCTTCAAGTTGCAGCGCATTTTCGCAAATTGCCGAGAGTTGTTTGTTAAGGCAGGCATTTACTCGACGCATGGAGAATCCGGAGGAAAAAAAGGTAGCATAGCAAATTTAGCTTATCTACAATATGATATAGAACCCTTTTTTAGATTAAAGAATTAGAATGATTGACAGAGATGTCGTATATTTTGCAAGGCTTCATTGGATTTTATTTTTTTGGCCTTTACTTCTTGCCATTTTTGCTCTGTTCCTTGGAACAAATGTGAATCAACTGCATTATGTTGCTCTGCTTTTTTTTGCGGTTGCCTTAATTTGGACATTGATGACTTGGGTCACCTATCATTTTTCCTCCGTCACCATCAAAAAAAAACAGGTGATACTGCGCACAGGAATGCTCGTACGACAAACCGTCGATATCCCCATGTCAAAAATTGAAACCATAGACATTCGTCAGTCCATATTAGGTAGCATTTTTCGTTATGGCTCTTTAGTGATTACTGGCACAGGCGGCACTCGGCACATCATTAATTTTTTAGCAAATCCATTAACCTGTAGAAGATACATTGAACAACTCATGCACGATTGATGAACACATTTTTCAAAGATTCTTTTCCAAGCAGATTGTTTCAATAGAGTGTTTAAAAGGAGCGTTCCAGCATCAAACCAATCTGATCATCCTTGAGGATGACAGCAAATGGGTTTGTAAAATTTTTTCTCATAGGACGTGGTTGGGAACGCTCGATCCTCTGCAAATTGTTTCTAGCAACCTGCTGGCTGAAACCATTTCGGCCAGGATTGCTTGTACCATTGCCGGTAAACCCACGGCCATGCCCTCACAGGCATTGCCAGCGCTTGTCATTCCCTATTGTGAAGGCGAGGTGTTGGCAAAATTGAATGGCCAACAAGCTTTTAAACTGGGTTATCTTTTAGCTCAATTGCACGCATTAAACTTGCCGCCTCTTAAGGAAAGCAAAGCCTTTCCCAAGATCCATTTGCCTAAGGGAAAATCCGTTCCCATGTGGGTATTGAAGATGATGGAGCAATGCAATTCCAAATTGCAGTTCGAGGAAAATTGCTGGGTTGTGAGCCATCGTGACATGCATTTGAATAATATTATATGGCAAGATAGCAATACTCCTCACTTAATTGATTGGGAAAGTGCCGGTTTAATTCATCCTTTTGTTGAACTTATAGGCCTTGCGAGTAATGCTTCAGGTCTAGCTCAATGCCAATTTGATGCTGATTTATTTCGTTCTACCCTTGAGGGTTATGGCAGCTTGAACCAGCGATTGCCTCCTGCGCAAATGCCTTTGTGGGAACTGAGTGCTTACAGCTGGTTATTATGGTATGTTTTTGTACTTGAAGAAGGGCAATTCAATGAGGCTGAACGAACGCTTCAATCTCTTGATTTTATCATGAAGAAGACCAAAGACCTGATAGACATTTACAAACAAATGGAATGTCATTTCCACAGAAAACAGGTGAATACACGATGAAACTGATTGATTACCGAAGTGACACAATGACTAAGCCCAGCCAAGGCATGCTGCAAGCCATGATTCAGGCTGAGGTTGGCGATGATGTTTGGGGGGAAGACCCCACGGTCAGGAAGCTCGAGGAATTACTGGCTGACAAAGCACACATGGAGAATGCTGTATTTGCCCCATCCGGCACCCAGTCGAATCTCATGGCCATTATGGCGCACTGCACCCGGGGTGATGAGTACATCGTGGGGCAAACGGCACATACCTACATGTGGGAAGGCGGTGGCGCTGCTGTACTGGGCAGTGTGCAACCACAACCTATCGAAGCAAACGTTGATGGAACTCTTCCGCTCACAAAGATTGTTGAAGTCATTAAACCCCTGGATGATCACCATCCACGAACAACACTGCTTTGTCTTGAAAATACCATTAATGGCAAGGTGCTACCCTTAACTTATTTGGCCAATGCCAAAAAATTGTGCAAAGAACATCATTTGCAAAGTCATCTTGATGGCGCCAGGGTATTTAATGCAACGGTCAAACTAGGGGAACCCCTGTCTGCCATCAGCCAACATTTCGATTCCATTTCAATTTGTCTTTCTAAAGGGCTTGGAGCTCCTGTTGGCTCAGTATTGTGTGGCACAAATGAGTTGATTAAAAAGGCCCGCCGCTGGCGAAAAGTATTAGGCGGTGGCATGCGGCAAGCCGGTATACTTGCCGCCGCGGGTATCTATGCTTTGGAACATAACATTGAGCGTTTGGCTGAAGATCATGAACATGCTCAGCACTTGGCAAAATTCTTGACTGAAATAGATGGTGTTGATGTACTTGAGGAAGGGCTGCAAACCAATATGGTTTTTCCTAAATTTCCGAAAAACCTATACGCGGACTTAGTCCATTGCCTTAAGCAAAAAGGAATTTTGTTCCCTAAAAATCAGAATAAAAATGGGGTGGTTCGTTTAGTCACGCATCTTGACATCAGCAAAGAAGATATCCATTACACCATTAGAGCAGTAAAAGATTTTTTTACACACCATAAGCTTACTGGTGAACAGCTCTAGATGGTTTTAGCAGTCAAGCGGCCAGAAAATTGCTTAGCTCTTAAAACCACAGCGCAGATAGGAAAATAAATCCATTGAAGAATAGACTTGAACCAATCAAAAGCCTATTCTTCGCTCGCGGTGTAACCGCAACCCTCATGAGGACAAAGAATTTGTCTTCCGGAGCGCTTTGTTTCTTTTACTGTCAATATAGGCCAGGAACATTTTGGGCAAGATTGATTGATGGGTTCGTTCCAAAGCGCATAATCGCATTTGGGATAACTACCGCAGGAATAGAAAATTTTTCCTTTGCGTGATTTTCTCTTCAAAATGGTAGCCTGATGACATTTTGGGCATTCAACGCCGGTATCAGCAGGTTTTTCAATGGGTTCAATGTGCTTGCATTGCGGGTAATTGCTGCATCCAATGAAGCGACCATATCGTCCAGTTTTGATGTGTAATGCCCCACCGCAATCAGGACAAGTTCGTCCTTCGACTACGTCAGGTTCGGTTTTTTCCCCTTCCTGACTTTTTAAGTCCTGCGTGTAATCGCAGTCCGGGTAAGCCGTACAGCCTATGAAACGTCCACGTTTTCCAAGACGAATGGCTAAAGGTTTGCCGCATTTTGGACAAGCCTCATCCAACATTTCGCTAGTGATGTCTTTGCGCTGGACACCGCTGTCTGTTTTTTCAATTTGATTGATAAAAGGTTGCCAAAATTCTTCAAGAACAGGGACCCATTCTTTTTCGCCCCGTGAAATGGCATCGAGAGTGTCTTCCAAGTGGGCTGTAAATTGATAATCCACGTAGCGGGTGAAGTGACCGGTTAAAAAACGATTAACAATGCGTCCAACATCAGTCGGGACAAAACGTTTTTTATCAACAATGACGTATTCACGCTGCTGCAGGGTATGAATAATAGTGGCATAAGTAGAAGGGCGGCCAATATCATATTCTTCCAGGGCTTTCACCAGCGAAGCTTCCGAATATCGTGGAGGCGGTTCCGTGAAATGCTGTTTGGCAAGAATATCCTTAAGCTCGACCTTCTCCCCAATTTTTAGTGTAGGCAGCAAGACGGAACCTTCATCCTCGTCTTGCACATCATCACGCCCTTCCTCGTAAACAGATAAAAAGCCCGGGAAAACAACGGTTGAGCCATTGGCCCGAAACATGTTGCTTTCACCGCAACGCAAATCGACTGCAACGGTGTCAATGACTGCATCGGCCATTTGGCAAGCAATGGTTCGCTTCCAGATAAGACTATATAATTTAAACTGATCAACCGTTAATGATTGCTGTACCATCTCAGGTGTACGCTTAATGGAGGTCGGGCGAATGGCTTCGTGAGCTTCCTGAGCATTTTTCGACTTTGTTTTATAAAGACGAGCCGAGCTTGGGCAATTATTGTCGCCGTAGCGTTCGCGAATGAAACTGCGGATTTCATCAATGGCTTCTGCAGCCAAATTCACTGAGTCAGTTCGCATGTAGGTGATAAGACCAACGGTACCTGTTCCAATATCGATACCCTCATAGAGCTGTTGCGCTACCATCATGGTTTTTCTTGCGGTAAAACCTAGCTTACGGGCTGCTTCTTGCTGCAAGGTTGAGGTAATAAAAGGAGACGCTGGTTTACGCTTCCTTTGCTTTTTATCGATGTTATCAACAACTAAAAGACCTTGGGATTCCTTAAGCAACTGCTCGCGAACGGCATGGGCTTGATTGGTCTCATTGATGCTGAATTGTTGCAGCTTGGTCTTATCATAATGGGTTAATCTGGCCTGAAATGCCGTATGTTCGTGTTGGCACTGCGCCAGAATTTTCCAATATTCTTGTGGAACGAAGCGCTCAATTTCTTCTTCTCGCTCGACAATCAAACGCAATGCTGGACTTTGGACTCGACCGGCAGAAAGACCACGACGAATTTTTTTCCACAACAGTGGCGATAAATTAAAGCCTACTAAATAGTCCAAGGCGCGTCTGGCTTGCTGGGCATTGACCAGGTCCATTGAAATGGCGCGAGGACTGCTAATGGCTTCCTGAATGGCTGATTTGGTAATTTCATTAAAAAAAATGCGATGTACGGGTTTATCTTTTAATAAATTGCGCTCCTTCATGAGCTCATACACATGCCAGGAAATGGCTTCTCCTTCACGATCGGGGTCAGTTGCCAAAAACAAGGAATCAGAGTTTTTCAAAGCCTTGGCAATGGAATCGATGTGCCTTAAATTTTTTTCTATGGGCTTGTATGTCATGGCAAACTGATTATTTGGATCAACTGAGCCCTTACGTGGTGGCAAATCCCGGACATGGCCATAGGAGGCTAAGACATCATAGTCTTTGCCCAAATATTTTTGTATGGTTTTAGCTTTCGCGGGTGACTCCACGATAACCAAGTGTTTGCTCATAAAAAATAACCTTTCCTTTTGGTAAATATTAATGCAATGATAGCTTGTCTTCTGTTTGATATAGCACAAGATCAAGAAAAGCTAGCTGATTAACATCAAGGTTATCGGCAAGTGTGTTGCGAATGGTCCATTTGGTTTCTTCGATACCGACAAAGCGTGATTCAGAAAATAACAATTGATTAATAATGAATTCCATGGTTTCTTCAGCAATAATTTCAAGTCGCATGAGTCTGGCTAAAAACTGATAACTTGCTTTGGTGAGTTTTCTTTGCTCGTCCACAGTGAATACGCGTATCGCGGTTTTTTGGGCGTCGCGAATGAAAAGGGTGCGGCTTCCCAAGCTATTATTTTCCACGGCCTCATCGTTATCTTCACTATGGGCGGATTGACTCTCCTTTAATTGTGCCAAGCTTTTTTCAAAAAAACTCATTAACATTTCAAACAAGCTGTCTTTCATTTACGCACACCTCATGTAGCCACCGGGAACTGCTTTAATAATCCCCTGTAATTCTAATGTAGCCAAGGAGCTGACTACTTCTTCAATGCCTAAACCACTTCGTGTAAGGATTTGATCCACAGATGTTATTTCAAAGCCAATGCACTTTACTAGGTTTTGGTTATCCGTGGCAAGGGATAGTGATGCGTTTGTTTGTTCGACTTGCTTACTATCCAGTCTTAACTCTTCCATAATATCCTGAACGGAAGTCACCAACTTCGCTCCCTGCTGCAGAAGAAAGTGACAGCCCCTGGCTTGTGGATTAAGAATTGAACCTGGTATGGCCAACACTTCACGATTTTGCTCCAAAGCCAGTCGCGCCGTTATCAAGGAACCACTCTTAATTGCTGCTTCAACAACCAAAGTGGCTAATGATAAACCGCTTATTATACGATTCCTACGTGGAAAATGTCCAGCTGCAGGGGGTGTTCCCAAAGGAAATTCGCTTAAAATCAATCCTGTTTGCCTAATATCATTCGCCAAAGATCGATGTTTTCGAGGGTAAATTAAGTCGATTCCTGTGCCCATAACAGCAATTGTTTTTCCTTTTGCCTCCAAGCATCCGCCATGGGCTTGAGCATCAATCCCTAAGGCTAGTCCGCTGACAATGGTTAAGTCACTCTTTGCCAAAGCAACCGCAAAACGCCTGGCCGTTTCACTCCCTGTGACTGATGGTTTGCGGCTACCTACAATGGCTATAGAAGGTTGCTTAAAGCAGGATAGCTGGCCTAAGCCATAGAGAACGGCTGGAGGGTCTGAGATTTCTTTCAGTAAACCCGGGTAATCGCTGTCTTCCCAGGTGAGTAAATGGTGCTCGGGATGTTCTTGCCAACGCAAATCGTTTTCAATGCTGGCTAAAGAACAATTGGAAATTGCCTCGGCCAGTCGTAACGGTAAACCGGCTTTTTCAAGCTTTGTCTTCGATAAATTGAATAACTCCTCCAGATTTGGCCAATGTTCTAACAATTTTGCGATGGTTTTAGGTCCAACAGACAGCATTTTATTAAGCGCGATTAAATAATGTTTATTTCTCATCCTGAAATTTCCATAGGCGTTCTTGCAGGGCTGGGGTATCCATCTGTTGTTTAAAAATGGACATCTTGCAGCAATACGAGGTATTGGCGATAATACCACGTATTATTTGTACCAAATAGAAAGTTATGGCTATTCGGAAAATCCTGTACCTGCCTGATGAAAGGCTTCGCTTGATTGCTCAGCCAGTTGAGCATTTTGATGAAAATTTGCAAGTCCTTATCGAGGACATGTTTGAAACCATGTATAGCGTGAATGGCGTCGGTTTGGCTGCGCCGCAAATCGGCGTGAGCCTGCGGTTATCTGTCATTGATGTGGTGGGCGATAAAACGCAGCAAATTGTTATTGCAAATCCAGAAATTACTTCATCAGAAGGTGAACAAGAATATCAGGAAGGTTGTTTATCTGTCCCTGGAGCTTATGATACGGTCGTGCGTGCACAGAAAGTTACCATTAAGGCACAAGATCGCTTCGGTAAACCATTTGAGATGAGTGCTGAGGGTTTATTGGCTGAGTGCTTCCAACATGAAATTGATCACATGAATGGCAAATTATTTGTTGATTTACTCTCCCCCCTAAAGCGAGCCATGGCCAGAAGAAAGCTTGAAAAATACAAACGTATGAAAGCGCGCCGTTAAGTTCGTGAAGCGAGATCAATCCGGAGAATTCCTAATTTTTGCCAATAGGAGCGCAACTTGAATATTGTTTTTGCCGGAACTCCGGAGTTTACCCTTCCTGCTTTGGATGCTTTAGCCAAATCCCGACATCCTATTATGGCAGTCTATACCCAACCGGATAGGCCTGCAGGTCGAGGGCGCAAATTGCAACCATCAGCAGTTAAGTCCTGGGCAATCTCTCATCAGTTGCCTATTTATCAACCCCTTAATTTTAAAAGCGAAGAAACCGTTGGGCAACTTGAAGCATTAAAACCAGATGTAATGATTGTCATTGCTTACGGCTTAATTCTACCAAAAAAGGTTCTGGGAATCCCTAAACTTGGCTGCATTAATGTACATGCCTCCTTGCTTCCGCATTGGCGTGGGGCCTCGCCCATTCAACATGCTATTTTGCATGGTGATAATGAAACAGGGGTTACCATCATGCAAATGGATGAAGGGATGGATACAGGGGCAATGCTGGCCAAAGCGCGCTGTCCCATATTTCCAGAGGACACAGCAGGGACGCTGCATGATCGCTTAGCCGAGCTAGCAGTCGAACCTTTGCTTCGCACCCTGGACGATTTGGAAAACAATCGTGTGCAGCCACAGCCGCAAAATCATAGCCTTGCGAGCTATGCCGGTAAAATCAGCAAAGACGATGCGCAAATTGATTGGCAGCAATCTGCATTGGATATCCATAATAAAATTCGTGCTTTTAATCCTTGGCCAATTGCCTATACCAGAGCAGGGGATGACTTGATAAGAATTCATTATTCCCACGTCGAAGATTGCTCTTTTGAAGCAGTGCCTGGAACAATACTTAGTTTGGACAGAAAGGGGATGCTTGTCGCAACTGGCAAACAGGCCTTAATGATTGAAAAAATCCAATTTCCCGGGGGTAAAATCCTTTCGGTGGCTGATTATTTAAATGCCAACCGCTCACAATTACAGGTTAATGTCGTTTTAAAATGAAAAAAAATGACCGGTTAGAAGCCCTTCGCATTCTAAAAAAACTTTTTGAAGAAAAAATCCCCCTGTCTCAATTGCTGCAAAGCGCAAATGAGCTGTCGCCCTTTACCAAGGAAATTTGCTTTGGCGTATTACGCCATTATGTTCGTCTGCAAACAATGGCTGAGCAACTGTTAGATAAAAAGCCAAAATCACTGGAAGTCTGGCTGATTTTGCTCATTGGCCTTTATCAATTGCACTATATGCAAAAGCCAGATTATGCTGTGGTTAAGGAAACAGTGGCTTTACTTGATCGCAGTAAGAACAGCTGGGCTAAAGCATTAATCAATGCGGTGTTGAGAAAATTTTGTCGAGAGCATTCGACTATTCAAGCAACTCTTGAGCAAATTCCAGCTTTCCATTTCGGACATCCGCAATGGTTAATTGATGAAATCCAAAAGGATTGGCCTAATGAATGGCAGCACATTTTAACAGCCAACGACAGCCATCCCCCCATGAGCCTTAGAGTGAATGAACGTAGTAACAGTCGAGACCGCTATATGCAACGGTTACGGGAGGCAGGCATTGAAGCTTACCCCCATGAGCATTCATCGGTGGGTATTCGCTTGCAAAAACCTTGCAATGTGCATGAGTTGCCTGGTTTTGAACAGGGGGAGGTCTCCGTGCAAGACGAGTCAGCACAACAAGCTGCAATTTTGCTGGATTTACACCCAGGTTTACGGCTGCTGGATGCGTGCTGCGCACCCGGTGGTAAAACTTGTCATATTTTGGAAGTAGAACCGCAATTAAAAGAATGCCTTGCGCTGGATGTGGATGAGAAACGCTTAAAGCGCGTTCAGGAGAATTTGTCGAGACTTCATTTAAGCGCTACTTTAATAAAAGGCGATGCTTTGGTTCCTGACACGTGGTGGGATGGTCAAGCCTTTGATCGCATTCTCCTGGACGCCCCTTGTTCTGCAACGGGTGTTATACGTCGACATCCTGACATTAAGTTATTGAGGAGCAAAGAGGATATCCTGGCGATTAGCCAACTGCAGGCAGATTTATTAAATAGCTTGTGGCCCCTTCTTGCCAAAGGGGGTTTACTGGTTTATGCAACTTGTTCCATCATGAAAATAGAAAATGAAGAGCAGATTCAAAAATTTGTTTTAAGCCATAGTGATTGTTCTTTGGTTGATTCGCAGGCATGGGGGCAGAAAAGACCCTATGGTTGGCAAATTTTTCCTGCAGAAAAACAGGGAGATGGGTTCTTTTACAGCATTCTTAGGAAGCATTGAGACATGATTATCAATTGGCCGATTGTTATTGTTTTATTTTGTTTGAGTTTGCCAGGTGTATTAATCGCGGTACCGCGCCTTTTGGCCGTATTGCTTCCGAATAACAGCGAAGAACTGAGGAAACGGGTCGGTAAACTCGCCATTGGACAAACCTTGTTTATGCTGATGTTAATGAACATCGCTGGTAGTGTTTTATCCCTGCGGACCGGCTTTACAGCGCCAATTCTGGACAATTTATTATTGGGCAGGTCTGTTGTTGGTCCACTTGTCGAAATGCTACCCCCTGTTTTATTCGCCACCCTGGTGGGCTTGCTGATATTTTTCATTCTTTATTATGCAGTTGTTGCCAGTATTCTGGATGAGCAAAGCCTAAAGATTATGTGGCGTATTCGTGCTGCTTTAAGTCTCGACGGATGCATTCTTTATGGAGCGGTTGTTGAAGAAATAATTGCACGCTGGGGCTTAATGAATGTGATTGCCTTTTTTGCAATATTATTTGCCGGCCAGCTAAGCGAATTTACAATCTGGATTTCCATTATTACCAGCGGGATATTGTTGGCTTTGCTGCAGCTCCCCGCCTATTTTGCTGCGGGTTGTCTCCCTGGTCGCCGTTTTATTTATGCCGTTTTAATCCTGACCATTTGGCAAGCCATTATTTTTGGCTGGCTGTTTTGGCATTACGGTTTAGTGGCGGCAATAATCAGTCATACTCTTTTTCATCTCGGCTGGTATTTATACGATAGAACGTAAAAATTTTGTAAATGCTACGTCACTTAAGCTTGACTTAATTTGAATCAATTATCTTTAGCTCATCCAGTCTTTTATTCAGTGATTATGGTCGAGAAATTAGAACAAATGAAAAGCCCCCTAGGTTTTGCCGCACAGAAAACCAGTGGCTTTCAAGTTAAAACAGAAACCCTCCAAAGGTATAAGCAATTAAAGGCATTGGCTCTGCAAGGAAATGCCATGGCTGCCTATCGTCTCTCCAAAATGCATCCTGAACACTCTGCGGAGCAGTTAAAATGGCTAAAATTGGCAGCGGATGAGGACTTAACCAATGCCATGCTGGATTTAGCCAAAGCTTTAGCCCAAAGCAATTCCATTACAGACTTGCAGGAGGCTGCCAATTATTTGGTAAAAATTTTTCACTCAAACGATAGCTTCATCAAAGAACAAGCTGATGATTTTCTTAATTCCCACCGCTGCTTGCGCAGTGAAGTGGCGCGACAATTGAATGGAAATAAAATATCGCACATCAGCATGAATTTCTTTGCCCGCTCTGGCAAAGAAGAGCCAGTTCCTCAATCTTCAGTTTCCTTAGAGTTATGATTGCCAAAGACTGTATTGTTGGTTCATACAGCACCATCCGTTAAATCCATCTAGGTAATTTTTTTATCCTGTGAAACAATTGATAAGTTTCTTTTAATCTATCCCGAATATGCAAACTGAATTTAAACTCATTCCCATTGAATACCTGCAACGAGGTCGCTACCAGCCCAGGCGCAGCTTTGATGCAGCAAGCTTACAAGAGCTCGCCGATTCGATTGTTTCTCAGGGCTTAATTGAACCGTTGGTGGTTAGGAAAAATGGCAAGGACAGTTATGAAATTATTGCCGGTGAAAGGCGTTGGCGAGCTGCTATGCTGGCTCAAATAGCGCAACTTCCCTGTTTGATTTCCGACTACTCTGATGAGCAAGCCGCCGCCGTTAGCCTGATTGAAAATATTCAGCGACAAAATTTGAATTTGATTGAAGAAGCGCAAGGTTACCACCGCCTTATCACTGAATTTCATTTTCATCAGGATGAAATAGCAACTTTATTAGGTAAATCCCGCAGCCATGTTGCCAACATACTTCGTTTGTTGAGTTTATGTGAAACGGTGCAAGACCTCATTAAATCCGGAACGTTATCCATGGGACATGCCAAAATGCTCGTTGGCTTACTACCAGCTCAACAACAGGCTTTAGCCAGGCAGATTGAAGAGCAGCAGTGGAGTGTTCGACAACTGGAGCAAAAAGTCAGGGAAATCAAGCAGGGAAAGGTTTTGCAAAATCCTCGAAAAGATCGGGATATTGAGCGTTTGGAAACTAAAATTGCCGAGCAAATTGGTGCGCCCGTGCAAATTATTGCAAATGATGCAGAAGGTGGTGTTTTGCAAATAAAATTTTTTAACAATGATACACTGGCAGGGCTTCTTGAGCGATTGGGCTTAAGTTATGATTAGCAATTATTTCAAAGCTAAAGTATAAAGGAAAATTAGGAATGAAAAGGACGTTATCAACTGCCTTGCTGACCCTTGCTGCATTATCTTCCTATGCCAGTTTGCAAAGTGGTGCGGATCAAATCATCAACCAGGTTTCGCCCTCACTCAACATTGGCGTTGAAGTGGTTGATTTAACCACGGGAGCAACTTTATTTCGTAGAAATCCCACCAAGGCTTTTGTACCTGCGAGCAACATGAAATTGTTTTCAGACGCTGCTGCCTTAATGGTTTTAGGTCCTGACTATCGTTTTAGAAATGAATTGAGTACCAACTCAGCTCAGCTGCAGCAGGGGGTGCTTAAAGGATCATTGTACTTGCATCTCACAGGGGATCCCTCCTTCAGTCACGATCGTTTGGCCAATCTGTTCGCCGGCTTAAAAACCTGGAAAGTAAACCGCATACAAGGGAATGTTTACATAGACAGCAGCCACTCCGCAGTAAGCCCCTATCCACCGGGATGGATGGCAGAAGATCGTGTCTACAGCTATGGTGCACCTTTAGCACCAGTCATGATTGATACAAACCGCCTCACGGTAACCGTAAACCCCTCGGGAAAGGTGGATGAATTGGCCATTGTAGAAACCAATGATGCCAGTCACAGCATCAGCATTAATAATCAGGTCAGGACGAAACCCAAGGGCAGTCGCTGCGGGGTTAGCTTTAACCTGGATCAGAACAATCATTTAACGGTAAATGGTTGTGTTATTGTGGGTCAATGGGCAGTGCAGCAGCAGATGGCCATAAGAAATCCTCTTGCTTTTGCCCAGGGTTTAATCAAACAGCAATTGGCTGAGGCAAATATCAGCCTTGAAGGGAATGTCTTGTTAGGCAAAACGCCCGCCGGTTCTCTTCTCATTGCCAGTGAAACGTCAAAACCTATTTCGCAATTGATGGCCGATACGTTAAAACCCTCTGATAATTTATATGCCGACAGTTTATTTTTACACGCTGCGGAAAAATTACATGGCTCTCCAGTTAATTGGCCAGAAGCACAAATCCTGGTAAAGAATTTCATTCAACAACAAACCGGCATTGAATTAAAAAATGCAGTTTTGACGGATGGTTCCGGTTTATCACGCCATGATTTAATCACTCCAGCTC
Source organism: Legionella jordanis (assembly GCF_900637635.1). Lineage (NCBI taxonomy): Bacteria > Pseudomonadati > Pseudomonadota > Gammaproteobacteria > Legionellales > Legionellaceae > Legionella > Legionella jordanis. The sequence goes on along the minus strand of NZ_LR134383.1, from coordinate 2,740,060 downwards.
AAACTGCGGCTCTACTGCGTTTCCTTCATGATAAATTCCCTCTTTCTTATGAATACATTGCAGCTCTGCCGGTTTCGGGTCGAGATGGAACTTTGCAGCGCCGCTTTAAAGGCCCGATGCAACAAGACTTGGTGCGCGCTAAAACCGGTACGATGAGAGGCATTGTCAGTTTGTCTGGTTATTTGTACACTGCAAACGCTCATACCTTGGCATTTGCGATTTTTATCAATCACGTCCCAGGAACAAAATCTTCAATTTCTGGTAAATACCGTTATGTGGTTGATGCTTTATGCAGTTATTTTTTACAGCAAAAACCAGGAAATAACACTTGGGCCAAAGTATTTGCCCCGCATGGGCGACTAAAATTTCAACAAAATCCAACGCAGGCCGAAGTACAAAAAAGTAGGCAAGCGAGATGGCGCCGTTTGGAAACTGTGGTTAAAAATGCCCTACGCGGCCAAGCTGTTACGGTTATTTACCGTGGAAACGAACTTGTGCTTAAGGATAATCAACCGGATACCAATTCCGTGCTAAACGCTCTAAAGGTCCTCAGGAACAAATATTCCTTTGCCGTAGCTCTAACCTCTAAATCCATTCCGAGTGGATTGGGAATAAGGCCTTTGGTTTTATGGATGCAAGACAGTGGTGCGGCCATTGGTGCACAGCGGGTTTGGACGATTCGCGAATCAGTCGCTTAGTACATGTAGACAGCAAGCAAGACTTGCTGTTTAACTTTTTTACAGCTCATGCCGAGCTGAGATTCCTTGATAGTCTTTACATTCAGATGCGCAGGCATGATGTTATGCAACTGGAAAATTGAAGTAGCTATTAGGAAAGGGTTCGTGTTTTAAGGTAAAATGCCACCATTCTTCCGGGTAAGGTGAAAAGCCAAACCGAACCATAAGATTTTGCAATAACTGCCGGTTTTTAAGCTGTTGTTTCGTCAGATTGCGGTAGGTAATGTGAGCCGTCCTGTCCATGCAGTCAAAACGCGTTCCAGTATCCATCGAATTATCATCTTGATAACTTGGGTTTTTGCCATAGCAGGGACCGCTTGTTTTTCTGGATGGGGTGAAAGGGTTTGGCCATTTGACCAGAGTCAAATCCACAGTGCTGCCGCGAGTATGCCCTGAAGCTTTGGCGATGTAACCTTTTTCAAACAGCTTTGCTTTTTCTTCACGGGGATAAAAGCATTCTTTCATTTTATTGTCCCTGGGGTTTTGGCTCCAGCGATAGAAAGCATCTACTGCCTTCTGAGGGCGATAGCAATCGTACACCTTTAGTGTGTAACCGCGTTTAAGGGCTGCTTGTTCAACTTTTGCTAACTGCAAAGCGGCTTCTTTCGTTAAAATGCAGCGATTGGATGTGTAGCCGGGAATGGGGTGGCCAATAAAGTTGTTTGAGCCCAAATAACGAAGATCTTCTATGATGAGGGGGGCTAAATCATGCAGGTAAACAAAGTCCTTAGGTAAGGCATAGAGGTTTGTGGCTAAGAAATTGAGCGTAAACACTGTTATATAAGGCTTCATAAGAAGAATTGGATTTTATTGTTTAAAACAGAATAACTTGTTCCTTCATCCCCGCCTATAGAGGCCATTAGCGGCGATAAAGAAACAAATGTAAAATATTCGTAAAAATATGGCAAAAAACTAATTCAATAAGGCTGTCTTAATCTTAATTCTATACTTTGTAAGTATTAGCTATGGTTGTTGGAAGCGCGTCATGTCTCTTGAAAAATTAATAGAAGAAATAAGTAAATACGCGAATAGTAAGGGCACTTCGGCACACGATGAGCAGAAAAAAAATTTTTTCAGTTTAATCCTTGACTCCTATCACGAAAAAACACTTACCGTCGCTAATTTAACCTTCTTTTTAATGCAGTTGGATCCTGAAGACCATCGCAATCTGTTTTGGTTATCACGCTCTCGCTCTGCGTCTCCAAATTCCCAGGCAGCACAATTGATTGCCAAGCTTTATCGGGAGTTGGGTGTTCCAATTACCGATCAGTATTTAGCACATTTGGTTGCAGCCAACTCTGGTCAAAAAGATGCGATTGGCAAAGTTCTCAGTACTTTCCCATATCGCTACTGGCAACGGGATCCTTGGTCAAAACTGGCAAGAAAAAACCTTGATCGTGAGCTAAAGGTTTCTTTAGGTTTGCACACTTTTGCGGATAAAAGCCTGGTTGAAGCTTTAGACGAAAAACCTGCTGATTTACAAAATAACTTATTAAAGCTCTTCCAAAATACTCCCGCTTATTTTCCGGAGGTGGTCAAACAGCTTTACGATATTCAAAAGAACAAGGAAAAGAACTCTGAGTTAGGAGTATTGGTTGCATTAGGAGAAGATTCTCCTGTAGAGGATCTTGAGAAAGAATTGCTGGCGCTGGTGCAGGAAAAACCTGAGCTTTTTAATGCCGTTTGCGACAGTGATCCTGAAATCGCTACCGCAGTTATTCAGGGTTTGATCAAAGAAAATCCGGTTCATGCTAAATACTTCTTCGATTTACCTCAAGCTCTGCAAGAAAGAGTACAAACGCTTCTGCAAGAAAGGTTTGATTTTACAAGCCTGGGTGCCATTTCTGAGTTAACAACATCCATTCATTTTGTACTGCAAAAACCAGAAGGCGTAGAACCTTTAACACATATGGTAACTGTTTTAGCCAAATCACTTGAGGCAGAACAAACCCATCTCATTGCTGATTTTCAAAAGAAACAGGCTATAGAAATAATTGATGCCTATCTTGCACAAGAGCCAGGCTCTTATAAATCTAATTTTTTCAACCAGTTAAAAAAAAGAATTGAAAGCGATGGTCTAACCGTTGATGTCTTGCTCGCAGAGCTTCAGGGTAAAGACAAGGGCCAATTATTTGCAAAATGGAGCGGCGCTAGTCAGTCACGTGCCATGAAGGTTCTTTTTGATCTATATAAAATGGCTAATTTTGTGAGTCCAGCGGAAGAAAAACTCTATAGGCAAAGCATTCACTTTGACCCTGTTAATGACGTTCTTGCAAAAAGGCATAACATTGATGCAAAGCGCCAGGAATACATTCAAAGAAAGGTAAGGCAAGCTTTACGTGCTGAGACGCGTTCAGCCTCTGAGCTTGCAAATAAGTCAGAATTGGAAAAACGAATCGTCCCTATTGTGAATGACTATAAAACCTATAGCCCTTTTGTCTACCGTTCTCATGCCTTTATGCAAAGGCAAGTTGAAGCCCGCTATCAGGCACTGTTGATTGAAAAAGCCTTTGAAAAAGTGGGGGACGGACGGGACGCCCTATTTGATCCCCAAGGACATATCATTGTCGTTGTAGATGCCGATGATTTTGAGCAAGAGGATTATGATTTAATTTTTCAAGGGATCCCGGGCTTAGAAGCCAATAAACACACTTTGGAAAAGATGCTTGGCAGGTCCATCAATGCTAAAACCCTTTGCAACCTTGATATAGCTGACTCCGAAGGACTTAAGCAGAAATTTAAGGAACGCCTTCATGCCCCCGAGCTGGATGAGGCTTTGGATCAATATCTTGCTTCTGATGAGCGAAGCAGCGTGGTTGCCTTGCAGGAAGAAATGATGATGCACATCTCCTTAAGCCTGCGAGGTTTGGAAAAAATGCATGGTGCCCCTTTATTAACGGAAGAGCAACGCTGGGCGGTCATGCGGGAAGTCAATAATGGGGTTTTGGTTAAATTTGCAAACATACTTAAGCAAGTCAAAGATGAAGAGGATGAAATTGATTTTGTGCGTTTAAATAAAGAGCTGGATGAAGCCAGGAAAGATTTGGCACCAGGATTTAGAGAACTTCTGGTTGATGCCATTAAAAAAGCTAAACCGGATGATTTCGAGTCCTTAACCGCCAAAATGGCTGCGGAACTCAACAAAGAGCATTTTACTGAAACGACCGCAACCGGTTGGGACTACCTTCGTACGGACAACGCTAACCAAAGCGTCACCCACATCAGCGCCACTGAAAAAACCGCCCACGGTAAACAATTAGGGGCTGAAGAACAAGCTGTGCGTGTAGTGAGCCGCAATCAATATATTGCTAATGGCCATCAGGTGAGAGCCTACCAGGATGCCACGGCAGAACTTCGTGTGCCTTCCATTGCGCAAAACTCAGGCCCTCACTCTGATGCGGTAAGGGATGTAAAAGAAAAATTAGCCAGGGATGTCAGACAATTGCGGGCGAAAAATGGCTATTACTCAGGACCGATAATTTACAATTTACTGACCTCCTTGCACAGCAAGGCTTACGACAATCTGCCAATACTGGAGTTGCAAAATAAGCAGCGTGCCAGTGCCGCCCGTATTTTAAAGGGTTCTCATTGGTTTAATTACGAACAACTTTTGACTGGTGAAACCCAGGCTTTTGTCTATGTGCAAAATATACCTGTGAATCAACACACAAACGAGCTGAACTACTATGCTTCAGATAATGCCACCAGCGAAGCTGCACTGATGGCCGATATGGCAATGCTTGCAACCTTTGAGAGGCAGGCTGCCCACTTTCCGCCACAATTGCGGGAAAGCATCTGCACGACTTTCCGTGCTGCCCATGCCAAATACATTAAATTTTTGCCGCAAGCAGAATATGGAAATAAATATTTTAAAGATTCGCAGCAAGGGAATGAGACAATCAAAGATTTCACGGCTAAAAAAGAAAAATGGAAATCGGCATTACCCATGACCCCTGCTGATAATTTGCCCGCCTTGGCTGTGCAAGCATTATTTAGCATTATGGTTAATGACCACCATCACAATAAGCAGTTTGGCATGTTAACTCAAGCGCTCTCCGTTTATGTTGAAGAAATGTCCATGGCTGGATGTAAAAGTGCCAATGAGCGCTATCAAGCTGTTTCTTCCCGCGCCGGTTTGCTCAAAAGCATTGCTCAAAATGAAGGTCCTTTCAGCCATGAAAAGCAGGCTGTCCTCGACACCCTTAAGCTATTTGTGTCTGGCAAGGCAAGCATTGAACAATTGCAAGAGAAACTGGATATTGCCTATAACAAGCACAACTTACACGGGGCGGTAGCAGCAATTAGTGAAGAGGATCAAGGTGCTTCTTCAAAAGTACAAGCCACAAGCAATAAGGAAAATAAAGGGGTGGTTTCCGAATGGAATACCAATTACGCGGAATCAGGGTATTTATCGCGTCTCTTTCAAAAATTCAGTTCTAAATTACAGGCTCACAAAGCCCAATTAACCGAGAAGTTTATTGAGCTCTTTAAAGCCAGAACAGCAGAAGCTTCGCCAGAGGAACCAAAAATGTCCTCTATCCCATTAGTGCACTAGATCTTTTTATACTGCCTGCTGTTAGGCAATAGGATAGTCCATAGAGGGAACTTAGCCCCCTATGGAACAGTATTTTCTTAATAGTATTCAACATTCGTGGTGGTTACATCCACAGGTTCCGTATCCACAATGGTAGTGCCGCTATAGACGGCTGGGGTTGTAAATACTGCTGAAGTGGAACCACAACAGCTTGGCGTTCTAATCACTGCAGTTGTCGCTGTTGGGCAACATCTCCTTGGAACCGTTACAACGGAGCTGCAGCAACTGTTTCTTACGACGGGAGTAGTAACGACACGGGTTGTTACTACCGGAGTGACACTGACTTGTCGATATTCAACAAGCTCAGCGCTGGTGTACCCACAAGCTGTCAAAAGAGCTGACATAGGTGCTAATGCTATCCATTTCATAATTAACCTCTAGTCTCGGCTTTAGGTAACCAAAGTGTAGAATATTTGATCAATATTTGCCAGTTGGTTGCGTGGATTGAATTTCTAGATCAACTTCCATCTGCGTCTTCCTCATCAGGAATTTTGCCATCCAGGAAGTATAAAAAAATTAAAATTTGGGCCACAGCACGATACAATTCAGGAGGTATTTCTTTTTTTAATTCTACCTTTGCCAGCAAGGCTGTTAGCTCTTTGTCATGATGAAGTGGAATCCCATGTTCTTTGGCCGTTTTAATGATTTGTTCGGCAATGCCCCCTTCACCCTTCGCAGTGACGATTGGCGCAGAGTGGCCATCATAATGTAAGGCAACGGCTTGTTTTTTTTCAGTCATATTTTAATGTCCAAAAGGCGGAATGATGTATTGGCTTCATTTTCCTTAAGTCCCGCTTGCAAACTCCATAGTTTCAGAGTTAAACCCAGGGCACTGAGAAGTTGAGCAACGGTTTGCTCATGACTTTCAAGAAGCGTAGCCGTTTCTGGCAAGTCGCTATGAATTTGAATGTGAATGTTTTTATGCTCCAGAATGACTTTTGCCTGAATATCACCAAGATTATCCAGATGAAGAGCGAAATCCATAGACCAGATCGAATCTGATTTTTGCGTTTTATGTTGTTTGAGCATCATTGCAATGACTTCGGCACCCTGATTCATGTAAAGAGGTAGTTCCATCGAAATGGTGTAGTTGTTCTCTTGCCCGTCCAATAAATGCAAGAGCTGGTGACTTTCAATTCTTGCCAGGGTCTGATTGGTTTGCTCCCGCAAGAGTGGCAGAATATGTTCAATTTCTTGATTTAAAAAAGAAGGGAGAGGTGAGCGAGCTAACGGCTTGGGAATCATACCAGGTATAGGTAATTCATAAAGAGCGGAAGAGTGGCCTGTTGAGGAATTTTGAACATTTTCCAGCAGGGCAGCTATCCGCAAGCATTGACCTTTAAAATCAAGCATCAAGGGATGGTTTTTGTTTTGTGAACCCTTGGCAAGCAAGTTTTCCAGAAATAGGCCGCTTGCTTGCATCGCTTGGGCGAAGTGAGCCGATAATTGTTCCAATGTGGTCATAGAAGACCAAATGCTTTGAATTGGCTGCTGCAAACCGGTAGGCAAGTTAGGATGATTCTGTAGAGCAAATAAAGAAGCTAAAAACTGTGTAGCAGGAGCTTGTTGCGGCAAAATTCTTAGTAAGGCTGAGTGCAATAAGGGCAGGGGTGGCTCTTCTCTTAAAATTTGCAAAACGATTTCACCCTCTGTTTTGACGACTTTAACGTGCAGCAATTCTCCTGCTGCCAAATGCTGGGAGGTTCTTGCATTCAGGTTTTGACCGTTGATGTTAATTAAAACCTGGTTGTCATTCAAAGTCTTGAGGACGACCGCTTTCAAAACCTGGCCAATATACAGTTCGCTATCCGTTTTAGTAAGCTTCAATTCCTGTTGCGGTTCAAGCCTGACTAAGGGTGTTTGCGTCGAAATAGGCACAACCATATTTATTCCTTAATTTGCTTGTCATTTACAAAGGCATTTCACTATACTGATGCCCATTGTATCGGCTGTCATCCCAATTGCTTAATGCTGATCATGGAAAGCGGACTACGACTGGGATTTTCTACAGCAGTTATACTGAAAGGATATCTCCCCTAATGGGACAATAAAACAGGGTGTAAAAATGCTAGACAGAGCAAGCGTAGTTGACGAACAGTTTCTTCGTCGTGTAAAGGAAGCTGATTTCCCCCCCGGGATAACCTCCACTTCACCAGCCGAAGTTGGCTTAGATAAAATAACCGCCATTGAATTGTTCGATTCTCAAATCAAATCGCGACTATTGGATTTAATCGCCCGGCAATTAAAAGAAAAAGGCTTGTCCTATTACACCATTGGCAGCAGTGGCCATGAGGGCAATGCGGTGCTGGGCAAACTGTTTCGAGCCAGTGACATGGCTTTCCTGCATTACCGCAGTGGTGCTTTTTATTTGCAGCGTGCCAAACAACTATCAGGCTCAGATGGGGTAAGAGACATCTTACTGTCTTTAGTTGCAGCAGCAGAGGATCCAATTGCCGGTGGGCGGCATAAAGTGTTTGGCAGCGTTGCTTTAAATATCCCGCCGCAAACATCAACCATTGCCTCTCATCTGCCGAAAGCCCTGGGTGCTGCTTTATCCATCACTCGCGCTAAGGAATTAGGCATTCACAGTAAATTACCTGTTGACGCAGTCATCTTATGTTCTTTTGGGGATGCCTCCACCAATCATGCTTCGGCACAGACCACTTTGAATGCTTGTTCGTGGATGGCCACCCAATCTTATCCGGTGCCATTAATATTTATTTGTGAGGACAATGGCATTGGTATTTCTGTGCCAACTCCAAGCAAGTGGATTCAAATGTCTGTTCAATCACGTCCGGGCTTACATTATATAGCCTGCGATGGTCTTAACATTGCCGACATTTACCAAAAAACCATAGAAGCTGAGTACTTGGCGCGAGTAAAAAAACAACCGGTTTTTTTGCACATGAAATGCACCCGTTTATTAGGCCATGCGGGTTCAGATATAGAGTCGCAATACAATAATCAGGCTGAAATTGAACAACGGGAAGCCAATGATCCTTTGCTCCATACTGCAAGAATTCTGCATCAGCAAGGTTGGATGTCCCTGCAAGGAATGATTGATCTCTATCAGGCGAATCGTGCCTTGATTGAGGCTAAGGCCATGGAGGCGGTTCATCTGCCTAAAATGACCAGTGCAAAACAGGTTATGTCGTCCATTTTGCCAAAGAGCCGCAATAAACGGGGTTACTTACTTCCCGATGAAAACCGTCGGAAAACTGTATTCGCAGAGGCTTATAATCAGCTCTCAATAAAACGTAACTTAAGTCAGCACATTAATTTCGCTTTGACGGATTTAATGATGCAGTATCCCAATATGCTTATTTTTGGTGAGGATGTGGGTAAAAAAGGAGGGGTGTATCGAGTGACGGCTGACCTTCAGGCACGTTTTGGCAAGCGACGCGTGTTTGATTCCTTACTCGATGAGACTACGATTTTAGGAACGGCGATCGGACTTGCCCATAATGGCTTTATCCCAGTCCCTGAAATACAATTTTTAGCTTATTTGCACAATGCCGAAGATCAATTGCGAGGCGAAGCTTCCACCTTATCCTTCTTTTCAAATGGGCAATACCAAAATCCCATGATCATTCGCATTGCCTCACTCGCTTATCAAAAAGGGTTTGGCGGCCATTTTCACAACGACAATTCCATTGCCGTTTTGCGAGATTTGCCAGGTGTGTTGGTTGCTTGTCCTTCCAATGGCCCTGATGCAGCAATGATGCTAAGAACTTGCATGAGGCTTGCCCATCAAGAAGGACGAGTTATCGTATTTCTTGAACCCATTGCATTGTATATGACGAAAGATTTGCACCAGCCGGGAGATAATGGCTGGTTATTTGAATACCCCCCGTTGGACAAAACCATTGAGCCTGGAGAGGTCGGAGTATACGGGGAGGGTGATACCGTTATCCTAACCTATGCCAATGGTTATTATTTATCACGGCAGGCGGCTAAGATCCTTAAAGAGAAACATGATGTGGCGGTGAAAATCATTGACCTGCGCTGGCTAAGTCCGTTACCCGCCGAAGCCATTTTGCGCGAAGTGGCCAAAGCAAAGCGGGTTTTAATCGTTGATGAAGGCCGGCAAAGTGCATCCCTCAGTGAGGGCTTAATCAGCTTGCTGGTGGAGCAAGCCAGCAACCGCATAAAAATAAAAAGAATTACAGGGGAAGATTGCTTCATACCATTGGGCACAGCCTGGCAGTATTTATTGCCAAGCCGCGACTCGATAGTTTCGGCTGTTTTGGCATTGCATTCAGTTAAAAGGGAGAAGGAACGTGGACGATTTGTTATTTCTTGACGAGCAACTGCACGATGATGAGCGTATGATTCGTGATAGTGTGGCGCGTTTTGTGAGTCAAGACGTTATCCCATTTATGGGAGACGCTTTCGAACAAGCGGAATTTCCAAAAGAATTGATTCGAAAATCAGCTGATTTGGGTTTATTGGGTTTAACTCTACCGGCCGAGTACGGAGGGGCTGAAGCATCCTACGTCGCTTATGGTCTGGTTTGCCAGGAATTGGAGCGTGGTGACAGCGGTTTACGAAGTTTTGTTTCAGTACAAAGCTCATTATGTATGTATCCGATATTCCGGTATGGCACTGAAGAACAAAAAAAACGTTGGTTGCCAGCGATGGCTGCAGGCGAGGTGATAGGTTGTTTCGGGCTAACGGAACCCGATTCAGGGTCAGATCCTGCGAGCATGCGTACCCATGCCAAAAAGGTAAATGGTGGCTGGCGGCTAAATGGTTCTAAAATGTGGATCACCAATGCCCCCATTGCTGACATTGCCATTGTTTGGGCAAAAACAGAGGAAGGAGTCCGGGGATTTATCGTTGAAAGAGAGGCAGAAGGCTTCCTCACCCCTGAAATTAAACAAAAAATGTCTCTACGTGCTTCTCTCACAGGCGAGCTGGTTTTTGAAGATGTGTTTGTCCCTGATGAAAATTTTTTACCTGGTAGTGAGAGAGGCTTAGGCGCTCCACTCAGTTGTTTAAGTCAGGCGCGTTATGGCATAGCCTGGGGGGCTATGGGAGCGGCTATGGCTTGCTTTGACATCACCCGCAATTATCTACTTGAACGAAAGCAATTTCACAAGCCACTCGCTTCCTTTCAATTGATCCAAAAAGATCTGGCGCAGATGTATACGGAAATCATCAAAGCACAATGTTTAAATTTACAAATCGGCCGACTTAAGGATGAGCAGCGTGAGACTCCTGTGATGATTTCTCTGGCCAAAGGCAATGCCTGTCGTGAGGCTCTCAACATCGCCCGCAGCTGTCGCAATTTATTGGGAGCTAATGGGATAAGTCTCGAATACCACGTCATAAGACATATGTTGAATCTTGAGTCCGTATTTACCTATGAAGGTACGGATAATGTCCACACACTGGTACTTGGCCGACACATTACCGGCATTAATGCTTTTGGCTAATTCCTTCTTGGCCTTGTCAAAATTTCACTCAGTTGACAAGGCTAGCCTATAATTAAAGCAAACTTATTCTTTGAATTATGCCATGAGTATTCTGGAAAAAGAGACTGAAGATAGCTTAATAGAACCTGAACTTGATTTAAGTGAGGATCTTAAACTGTCTGGGACATCCAATGATTTTAATCAAAACCAGTTTCAAGGTGGCGATATGGTTGATTTATTGGGTGACGGTGTACCGGGTTATGAAACAACGGGTGAAGACGAAACGGATGATGACATTGCTTTAAATGTGCTAAATAAAAAGCCAACTCCTTAATGGCTTTTTATTAGCAAAGGATGCATGTGAGGTCTAGATCCCACACTTACTCAAGCTGCTGATTTCTGTTGCTCTCTCTGTGCTGTTTATATCACGGATGATGACATGCGGCCCTTTCTCACCACGGCCAGGGGGGGTAATCGCCTGCACTTCACAGCCTAATTTCATTAATGTTGCGCCAAATTGCCTAAAGAAGCGGCCTGGGTCGGCGCTCTTTAACGGCACAAGGGCATCAACGCGACTTTGGCCATCCGCGCGAAGGTAGGATGAGACTTCATCGCCAAATAAATCTTTAAGCCTTAAGGCTGAAACAGTTTGAAGTTCTTCTTGTTCGTAGTTGTAACATTCGGCGCTCACTTTGTCCCAAAAAACCAATTCGAGTTGCGGTTCATCATGGAACATAATTTGAACACCTAGAGGGAAATAGTAGCGATACCCTTTAATTTCATATTTTTTGACCATGTATTCATAAGCTTGTGTTTCATAAGCGGGGTTTTTAATGTGGAACCAAAGGTATTGCCGCGCATTTAAATCTTCCTTTTCAATCAATTGTTGAAACGTAGCATGACCAAAGCCAAGTACGAAAAGGACAGCCCCGTCATTGTCTTCCACCGCCTTTCGTCCTTGTGTGACAAGGAATTGTTCTCTTTCTAGGGAATCAATACCAACCCTCATTTGTTCGGGGGCGGTTAAATCAAAACCTATAAGTTCAAGCCCGTTGTCACGAATGGCTTCAAGAAGTTCAAGTTTTGAATAAACGCTTCGCATTTTTTCAATTTCGGAACGGAATTGTTCACTCGCTGGGCTCATGCTGGCGATCACATGGGATTGCCTGGCTACAATAAATTGAAGCATGCGGATTTTTTCAGTTAAAGAAGCACCGACTTCCATACCATCAATGCATAAGGCTTTGTAACCTGCTTTTTTTAATAAAGGAAGTTGTTTAACTATAAAATTAGTGACTGAGCGGTCAGCATGGCTTTCATAAAAAACAATTGGTGCTAAAGCGTATTTACCCATCATTAAACTCATTGTTCGGTTATTTCCGTTGATTTTACTGGATAAACCTTAAGAAATTGTTAAAAACCAGCCTAAATAGACTTTAATTGACCAAAAAGAGCAATAATTTGCTAGAAACGGCAGGGTTTTGGTTGAATTTTGTATAAATTCTGATATTCTGTCGCAAATTTGACTTTTATTTGGACAAAATGGAAAAAATTATATTTATGCTTAATCTGGCTTTGTTATCAGTAAACAATGCAGTGGGAGCAGAAAAGACCGTTGCATTTAGTCCTTATGCCGACATCACCATCAATACCCATTGGGATGCAGAAACTCAAGACATGGAGCCGATGGATTTAACCCAGATCGCCCTGGATAATAACATAAGACAGTATCATTTGGCTTTTATTACCGACAGTGGAAGTTGTCAGCCAGCATGGGGTGCACAAGCCACTTATGGTTTGGAAAATAATTGGGGAAAACATTTGACGGACAAGCTGGCTCAAAACGGCATTGATGTAACCATCTCCTTTGGAGGTGCAAGCGGGACTGATATTTCTTTAAACTGTGATAAAGATAAGTTAAATGAAATTTTTGAGAAAGTGATTAGCGCTTACCAGGCCAAGGGACTTGATTTTGATATAGAAAATGGCACGGCCGACGTCAACAAACTCATTCAGGCCTTGCAATCTTTCCAGCAAAGACACCCCAAAATACGCTTGAGTTTTACATTGCCAGTTCTGCCAGAGGGTTTAACCTTTGAGGGCAAAGAAGTCCTTAACACAGTCAAGGCCGCAGGCCTTAACTATCAAGTCAATATCATGGCCATGGATTATGGTCCTGCTTATGCTGGCGATATGGGTTCCTATGCGATTAGAGCCAGCAACGCTTTGCACGATACCTTAAAGGAATTGTATCCGGAAAAAGACGATGCATCCCTTTGGCAGCAAATTATGGTGACTCCAATGATTGGCGTGAATGACGTCAATATTGAGCAATTTACCCTGGATAACGCCGATGCATTAAAACAGTTCGCCGACAGCAAACGCTTAGGTGCCTTATCGATGTGGTCTATTGCCAGAGACAAACCCTGCGCTGAAAAATGGGCAAGCCCAACCTGCAGCGGTAAAAATCTACAAAAAAGTGATTACGAGTTTGTCCAACATTTTCAAAAACCCGCTTCAGCAAGCGACAAGACGGACAAAAACAGTAAAACTCCGAAGTGATTTAACCCAATAACTTAAATGGGCTATGCTAAATAGCAAGCCCATCTTGTCATTTGGATAAAGACAAGTTATTATTCGCTTCCAATCGGGGCGTAGCGCAGCCTGGTAGCGTACTAGCATGGGGTGCTAGTGGTCGAAGGTTCAAATCCTTCCGTCCCGACCAAGCCCAGTAAGAGTTTTAACGAACCCCCATCCCCTAAAATAAATTCTTGGCTACACTTCTGGCTACACTTTCTGGAAATGGTTCAAATGAGCGTAATAAATATTAAGCCTATTTCTGAGATTTATCTTCGGGTGAGAGGGGAGTTAAAATTATTAAAAATTGCTCTAGTAAAAAAAGACTTAAAAAAAATTATGCGACATAGAACCACCTTGCATAGTTTAACAACAGATTTCGAAATTAGTTTAAAGAATAATGAAAAAGATTTACTTATTCATTATAGGATTAAAGAAGCATCTAAGAGTTTATTGATGCTTGTGCAATCCACTCTTCATACCGCATCTCACTACCTCTCGATGAATTTAAGCTGTCTATGAGTGGCTTCCAAAGTTGCTTTCGAATTTTTTCATTATATGTTGAATTTGTTGCATGTATCAGAATTGACCACAAATGCCATTTATAGGCATCTTTTCTCATAGAATTAATCAATCCAAGTCTATGTAATATGTTTTTGAACTGATTTAGAGGCTTTCCGGTTAAAAGAGATTTAGTTTGTGGTTGCAAATTAATTGAAACATTTGCATTGAATTCTTCAACAGCTGTTTCAAAAATAGTTTTTACTATTTCTGAGTAATCTGAGGTAGTTCGATATTTTTGGAATAGTTGTGCGGGACTTCCACTAGCCAGAATTTTATATTCAATCTTGATGTTTTGAGGGTTTAAACTAATTAATTGCTCGAAATATTCCTGGACAGTTTTTTGCACGTTATTTTTAAAATCATTCAAATTCATATCGAGTTGTCTTGGTTCAACAAGCAAATTAAATTCATTTTCAGTAAAATCGTATATTAAATAGTGTATGCTTTTACTTTTGGCATCCCAATAAAATGAAGTTCTTATGTCCATATTTTTCTCCAAGAGTTAAATATAGTGTAGAGCAATAATTGATCACTTTGTTGTTAAGTTTCGGAATTAAGCCCCTAAGAAAGGCTTAATGATAAAAAACGAGGATAAATTCCAAATGCATCTTGAATCCAACCAAATTGTTTTCTCACCATCAGATCTGACTCAGTTTATGGAAAGCCCCTTTGCATCATGGATGGAACATCTTGCAATAACTCATCCAGACCTATTGCCGGCTTCTGATGAAAAAGATGAATTGCTCAGCGTGTTGCATGATATGGGAAATCAACATGAATTAGAAATATTAGCTGCATATGAAGCTAGCGGATTAACTGTAGCCAATTTACACAAACGAACGGATTCATATCAAGCTACTATGGATGCAATGCAGAGAGGGGTAGATATCATTTACCAAGCTCATTTGGAATTGGTACCGTTTAGAGGATATGCGGATTTTTTAGTTAAGGTTGAAGGGAAAAGCATTTTTGGGAATTATTGCTATGAAGTTTGGGATACCAAGTTAGCTAAATCTGTTAAACCCTATTTTCTGATACAACTATGTTGTTATGCCGAAATGCTTGAGGCAATGCAACTTACCAGCGCTGAACACATCACCATAGTCTTGGGCAACAAAGAACAAAAGCGGTTCAGGATTAATGATTATTTTTATTTCTACAAGAATCTTAAACATAAATTTTTAACTGAGCATCTACATTTTGAACCAACTAAATGTCCAGATCCAGCTTCATCAAGAAGTTGGGGAAGATGGAGCACATATGCCGAGAGTCTGCTATTAAAAGCCGATCACCTGATTCAAGTCGCTACCATTACTTCAGGCCAAATCAAAAAATTGAATAAAGCCGGTATCAATACTATGACTGCTTTAGCTGAAGCAAATGGTAACACTGCAAAAGGCATAAAGCCTGAAATATTCGATCGGCTAAAAGCTCAAGCCAAAATCCAAAAAGAAAGTATTGGGAAAGAAATACCAGCTTACCAATTAATCAATAATGATGATGGAAAAAAGCAGGGATTGGCTTTACTACCCCCACTATCCAAAAATGATATCTTTTTTGATATTGAAGGATTCCCGCTGGAAGACGGAGGTTTGGAGTATCTTTGGGGTGTTACTTATTTTGACGATAATAACCAGCGTCAGTACATGGATTTTTGGGCGCATAACAGAGATCAAGAACAAGAGAGTTTCAGAGCATTTATTGAATGGACTTATCAACGATGGCAACAAGATCCATCCATGCACATCTACCACTATGCCAGTTATGAAATTACAGCTTGTCGTAAACTAATGGGCAGATATGGTGTGTGTGAATATGAAGTTGACCAGTTGCTACGCAATGAAGTATTTGTTGATTTATATAAAATTGTAAAAGGTGCCTTGTTAATAGGCGAACCACGTTATTCGATTAAAAATGTTGAGCATTTATACCGTGCCAAACGAGATACGGAGGTAGGTTCTGGAGGAGACTCGGTTGTTGTTTACGAACGGTGGCGAGAAAATCCTGACGGTGATACTTGGCAAACCTCCAAGGTATTAAATGATATCCGTTCTTATAATATTGATGATTGTAATTCTACTCAAGAGTTAGTGGTCTGGTTACGAGACAAACAGAAATCCAGCGGCATTTGCTTCCTTGGTAAAACAGAATTAGTTGAGCCTGAAATTAAAGAAGAAATTAATGAGGGTATTAAGCTTCGCAATAACTTGCTGGCACGAGTCTCGCAATTAAAAGATGAGGGTAAGGAACAATTATCTAAAATTAATACTGTGATGGCATGGTCAATCGAGTTTCATAGACGTGAATCAAAACCCGTGTTTTGGCGTCTGTTTGATCGATTAGGGTTAAGTGAAGAAGAATTATTAGATGATATTGATTGTCTGGCCTTTTGTCATAGAACTGAAAAAATACCTTACAAGCCAACTCCCAAAGCTCGTAATTTAGTCTATGAATATTCATTTGATCCAACTCAGGAATTCAAGGGTAATGCAAAAGATTACTATTTGTTAGGCAATGAGACTCCAGATGGTAAAAACATTAAAGCGGCTTACCATGCAGAAGGCAGTGACTTGGATCATGGGATTATTGCATTGCAGATAAAAGATGAGCCTGATAGCCCAATTACTTTAATTCCATATGAATATGTAAAGCCTGATCCGATACCTCAAGCAATTACAAAACAGGCGGAAGCGTTTGCAAAAGGGGAGCTTGCGCAAACAGCTATAGTTGATTTTCTGAGTAAATCTATCCCCAGAATCAAGGGACATAATCCAGGTCAGCCAATCGCTCCTAGCCACGATCCGAAACAACGATTGAATGAAATCATTCAGGCAGTTATTAATCTGGATAACAGTTATCTGACGATACAAGGACCACCAGGAGCTGGTAAGACATACACGGGTAAACATTTAATTGCTGAATTGATTAAACGAGGTAAGAGAGTAGGCATATCTTCCAATAGCCATAAAGCGATCAATAATTTATTGATTAGCACTGCCCAATACTGCCATAAAGAGGGAATTACGGGATATTTTGCTTGTGCAAGTAATACTGACCCAGCTATTGATGATTTGAAGATTAGTGTGCTGGAAAATAAAGATATTGCTGGCTTTTTGCAGGCTGGCTGTGTTGTAGGAACTACCGCTTGGGGTTTTTCCAGAGATGATCTTGAAAATGCCTTTGATTATCTGTTTATTGATGAAGCAGGACAAGTTAGTGTTGCCAATTTAATTGCTATGAGTCAATCAACCTCCAATATCATCTTAATGGGGGATCAGATGCAATTAGGTCAGCCTTCACAAGGAAGCCATCCAGAGGGCAGTGGCTTATCGATTTTGGATTATCTGTTACATTCGACCCCAACTATACCTGATTCCATGGGTGTATTTTTGGGAACAACATACCGTATGCATTCGGCTGTAAACCACTTCATTAGCGAAGCTATATATGAGGGTAAATTGGAAACCGCTCCAGAGAACAATGAGCAATTAATAACTGTACCTGCAGGGTATCATGGTGTATTAAACAAGGAAGCTGGAATAATCACTGTACCCGTGATGCATGAAGGTAATACGCAAGCTAGTGACGAAGAAATTGAACAAGTTGTTGTTTTGGCCCAAGAATTGTTGGGAAGGACTTTTAATGCTAAAAACGGTCAACAAAGAATAATTGGTTGGAACGATATATTGTTTGTTGCTCCATATAATTATCAGGTCAATAAACTCAAAGCGGCTCTTGGAGATAAGGCTAGGGTAGGGAGTGTAGATAAATTCCAAGGGCAAGAAGCGCCTGTTGTGTTTCTAAGCATGTGCGCAAGCAGTGCTAATGAGTCTCCTCGCGGGTTAAATTTTCTTTTTGATAAAAATCGTATTAATGTTGCGGTATCAAGAGCACAATGTATGGCAATTGTGGTTTATTCTCCAGCGTTGCTGGATTCCATACCAAATAACGTCGATCAAATCACTATGATGAATTTGTTTTGCCAATTAGTGAAAGAGTAACAATTTGTTTGATCTAAATACAAACAAAATACGAGATAAATAATCATTTTGTGGGTTTATATGGATCATAGTGTAAAAAAACACGCCGCAATATTATTGTTTTGGTGAAATAATAAAATTATAATCCGAATCTGTTATTCAAGGATATTAATAAGGAGATGTTATGAACGTATATTATTCTAATAGAATTGATGCCGATGAAGATAAGGATGAATATATGCCTTGGTAAATAAAGGAGATGCTTATATCTCCTTTCATAATTTTATATTGATATGAAATTAGTTTTAAACAATGATGTTCTTGCTGTAATTGATGATTTCTTAGAGCTATCAGCTTTTGAAAAAATTTGGAATTTTATTCAAACTGAAAAATTCAAGTTTGTTCACTCTTCTAAATGGGTAAATGCTTTTAGTCTTGAGGATGGATCTCCTTTATGGGGCAGCGTTACTATTTCTCATCCTAGGCCTGAAGCCTGCACAACAGAGCAAATTTACCCTACAAACACAACCATTGATTTATTTATAAATGAATTAATTGCAAGATCCTCTGATTATTCTCATTTAATTGGTTTCAAAGATAGAGATTGGGATTTTTTCTATGCTAGACCTTATCTATATCCTAGAGGCTCAGGTCTTTCCTGGCATACTGATGGTAAGTACAAAATTTCAGGTGCCTATGTATATTACTGCCATCCCATTTGGGACATAAATTGGGGAGCTGAATTATTGATTAATCCTACACCTCAACTTGACTTCGATTATCCTGAAGTGACGTTAATCAATAATAAGAAGAAAAAGGTAGGATACCATCTTAATAGCGCTGAATTGAATAAGTATGCTGATGACGGAATTGGATATTATATTGTTCCCAAACCCAATAGATTGGTTATTTTTAAAAATAATATTCTGCACTGCATAAAAAAAGTAGAAAATGCAGCAGGAAATCATGTAAGGGCATCGATAACAGGGTTTTTTATGAGTAATGACAAAATACATGAAACGAAAGAGGCAGAAAAAGAACATTCAATCTGACAATTATTTGAATTAGTCTAGTCCCGCCAGATTATAGATAACTATCAATCTTAATATATATGATTGGAATTAATTAATGAATTTAGTGCATGAAATCACACCTACACTAGCTCAAGAAAAGGTAAATTTTGTTATTTTGGTACCCAATACTGATGAGGCAGTTTTATCTAACTTTATACTTAGAGTAGAGGATATTCCTTATAATGAACAACCTGGTCATTATCAATTTAAAAAATGGTCTGCTTGGTGTTCTGCTCATTTCTCTTCTTATTACTACTATATTAAGTATAAAAATGCTCTCTTAAGATGTAAGCAATTTTTGTATGACTTTGGGCCTTTATCAACATTAGATCACGCCGCTCTATACGATCATTGGATTTGGGAAATGAAACCCCACGTATTGAATCAGGAAAATATTTGTTGGATTGGCTATGACTATTCAAAATCGAGAACATTAAGTTTTTTATCCCATGGGACTAATATTGAACTCCGTCTACTTGAAGGCAACTTGAACGATGAAGAGTTCTTGGAACTGTGTAAATTTTTTTCTCCTCTTCCATCATCAAATGAAATCTTTAAAAAGAATTTTTTTGAACTATCCTATTGGTCTCGTTACAACAACTGCCTAGAAAATGCATGTATTAATAGAAATGAATATAAACCACCTTCAAGTATATGGAATTTAAGATGGCCATTACATAATATCCTTAGAGGTAGCAAACCGGATCTCAATATAAAGTATTTAAACCTGCTTAACTTAGATTTTAATCTGGATAGTCAAATTATTTATGGTAATGGAAATCAAATAGAAGAGATTCAACTTGTTATGTTTCCGAAAAATGGAAAGAAAAACCAAATTGCGTGGTTTCGTGTTTTTAATAAAGCCTCCTTTCCAATAAAGAAACCAGCACTTTCTAGATTGCCTAATATGAACTCATTTAGTGGATATAGTAATTTTAATTTAACAGTCCTAAACCCGAAGAGTGGTTTGATTTCGAGCAATATATACATTGCAAGTTTTAATAATTGTTATGGACCACATGATGCTCTTTGGTGGGATAATGAAAATGCTTATCTACTGCAACTAAGCGCTAATGCTAATAATTCTATAGAGTATTTTAAGGGAGTTTTTTGTCAACTTATAGATGACAAATGATTATTCTATGGATAGCAACTTAGGAGCAATGGATTATGTGCCCCTCAATGCTAAAATAAGAAATTGATTTTATTATAATTGTAATCGCAGGAATCCACTACAATTATCCTACGATATATAACAATGTCTTACTCAAATACTCAAAATCTTCACAGTCGATTGGGATCCCAAATTATATACTATTGGTGTTAATCCTGAACTTTCCTTGATAATGAAATTTAACTTTTCATTTTTTGCTTTGTTTGCCTCCATTCGTGAATGAAAAGATGTATATTTTTGAATGGGTTACTCATTTTATTAATTTCTTCCAACGTATATTCTTTATCTTCTGTAAATCCAATATAAACAGGCTTTAAAATTTTATTTATTTCCTTGTTATTTTCCAAATAAGTTACTTTTGCGCCATTAAATAAAGTTAAGAATTGCAAAATGCACCCTAATGTATTGGGGGAAATATAAGAAAAATTATTGAATGCTTCTTCTTGAATCTGCTTAGTACCTTTACTTGCATAATCTTTTACACCATAGAAGAACAGGTAATTATCTATTTTTTCAAGAGTTTCATATAGTCTAGTTATGTATGATTCCAGCTTTGCAATATAACATTTCCGAAGGGTTTTATTTTTGATATTTATCGATAAATTATGAAAGGAAGAAAGTTGTTCAGCAGCGGTATTCCAAACTAATGACTTGTTTTTATGATGACTGTCTATATTTTCTATAGACTCTATGGCTGAATGTATGTTTGATGATGCAATGTTAAATAAAATTTCATCTTGTTTTTCCTTGGAGCTTTTCCTGATCAGATATAAATTTATAATGCCCAGTATAATTGCAATCAAAACAGAGAAAGTTGTTATATTTTCCATATTGTATAGTTGTTTCATATTTTGAATGGAAGTGAAAATAAATTTATCCATATATTTACCCTATTAATATTTCTAGATTTTAGTCGTTCTCTATACTAATTCTTCCATATGTCACACCTGATTTTGAATTAGGTGGCGCTCACTTTAATGCCTAGTAATTATTTACGAGGCTTTTTCACCTTGATCGTCTCAACAACCGCAGTAGTTTTACGGCGTTCAGCGACAGCAACTGGGAGAAATCTCCCATTTTTTGCGTCTCGACCAATTTTAAAGGTATAAGTCATACTTATCTCCTCTATGGTGGATAGGTAAAAGCCTATCTTCTCGACAAAGCTGATTTGCCTGCCTGCATCAATCAGGTCAAACTCAAACCTTGTTGTAGAAGTGACCGCCACAATATAATTATAGAGTTAAAAGTTGGTCCCAAAAAAAAGCCCCACAAAAGGGGCCTTAATAAATTGAAAAAACATGAGCTTGTCCATCAAATTCTACCGAACAGTAATCATTGATAAAAAGATCCCGAGCAAATGCCTCAAAATCAAAGTAGCAGATCAAACTATCCGGCATTTGATGAGCATAACAGTCATCAAATAACTGCCTGGCAAAATCAATCTCTGAATCATAACTACCTTGGTAGTGCTCCTCCAACATAGTTTGTGCATCATCTACCGGATAATCACAGAGAAGGGCTAAGCCTAGCTCTCCGTATTCTTGAATAAATGAGGCATACTCCACAATATTGCTTATTCCTTCGTACTCATGGATTTTGATGCTGCCGAATCCTTCATAATCATGTATGGCGTATTCTTCAGCATTGGGTTCAGGGCTGTTATCCAGCATTTCCCATATTTCTTCCATGATGTCATCTTCGCTTTGTGTGGCATCTATCCAGACACCATGTAGAATGGCGTTGTTGTAAGAAGCTAAACAGGCGACGTAGATTGAAGGGGTGTTCATGAGATTATCTCCTTATGTAAATGGAGCAATCCCATACGGGAGCTTGCTCCCGTGGTAGGGTATGATTAAAACGGAATTTCTTCTGAATCGGGTTGCAACATTTCACGCATTTGAGCCATGTGCTGTTCTGCGGTTTTGTTGCTCGATTCATCAGCTGATTTAGGCGAGCTGAGTAGCTGAATATGACTGACAACAATGCTTAATGCTTGACGAATTTTGCCTTCGTTGTCTGTCCATTGATTAGAACGCAGTTTACCTTCTAGGTATACTTGCGAACCTTTCTGTAAATACTCTGCGACTTTGGTTAGCTTTCCAAATAGTATCAGCTGATGCCATTCCACTCTGGTTTGCCATTCATCATGTTGTTTGAATGACTCATTGGTAGCTAAAGTGGCTGTGACAAAAGATTGTCCATCTTTTCCGGTGATGCTTTTAGGATCAGCACCGAGATTACCGATTAATTGAACGCGGTTTAAAGATGCAGTCATTGTATTCTCCTGTTTTTGTTAAATGTGAGCCGCATAACAGAAAAATATCCACATAAGCAGATGGTTTTCTGTTATGCGGATAAGACTTAATTTGTTTCAATTAACAAGCAATCCGTTGAGTATCGAACTGTTTGACAAAAGAAATCAGAGTCTCCAGTTTGTGCAAACTTAACTCTGCTTGCTGAATGTCATAGACATTGATTTGCAGTCGGTGACGACTTAAATCATTGACACAACAATTCAGCTCAAAGAGCAAATGTTCAATCTCAAATTGTGCTGGTTCCAGTTGTTGCATGGTATGCTCCTTAGGGGTAGGGAGGATTAGCCCCAAAAGGACTATTAATCCCAATTGGGTTATGCAAAAAAGATCACCGAAACATCAGTTGATTTACCTGGTTATTAATGATGACGTGCTTAAAGCACTCCTCGGGCGTAAAGCCTTAAAGATATCTCCTAATGGGTTTCCCTGCTAAACGCTTTGCCATGGAATTAGGGAACAAGATGGCATATCACAAGACCTAGGTTTCGTCAGAATTGCACTGACTCATCAGTTGTGTTGATTTCAGATTATCAAGCCAGTATGGGAAATCAAGAACTTTTTCCTGTTGATATTAAATGAACGTAATTGAATCATGATTAACTTTAATGTATTAGATATAAAATATTTATTCAGAGGAAATAATGAACCAACTTTACATATTAACTGGACCTCCAGGCAGCGGTAAAACATCAATTTTAGCTGAATTATCAAAGCGAGGTTTCCCCATTATTGATGAGCCTGCCAGGTTGGTTTTAGCACAGCAAAGGCTCATTGATGGAGATGGTGTTTATGACAAAAATCCCTTTTTGTTTAAAGAGTTGATGTTATCGCGGATGCTTTATGATTATGGGAGTGCTCCCAAACATGATTTGGTATTTTTTGACAGAGGCCTTCCTGATCTGATTGCGTATAGTAAATGCTTTAATTTAGATATCGGTTCTGAGCTAAAAGCTAGCCATGCTCATCGATATAATCCAACAGTGTTTTTTGCTCCGGCATGGGAGAAGATTTATATCAACGATGCGGAGCGAAGACTTACTTTTGATGCGGCTCAGGTATTTGAAAATGACTTGAGACAGGCATATGCAGAACTGGGATATCAATTAATAGATATTCCTCTGTTGTCGGTTTCTGAGAGAGTGAATTTTATCTTGAATATTATTCAAAGTGTTTGAATAACAATTTATCATCGGGTTTTTTTTAATAATATCATGTTACGTATTACCTCCAACAAGGTCTCATTTTAACAAGGCCAATCGATACTTTCCAATTTCATGAAAACCAAGGGCAAGGTATGCGCATATAGCGGAATTATCATTAGTGAACAAAATTGCTCTTTTAACTTGTTGTGTGGCTGCTTGCTTTAAACAGAGATACACAGCAACTCTGGCAAAACCTTTATTTCTTAAAGAGGGAGGGGTATAAACGGGACCGAGCTGTACAATATCAGGTAGATTGGCATTAAATCCACATAAGGAAACAGGAGTGTTATTTACAAACAAAACCCATCGATTTTGGCTAAGCTGTGTATCTTCAATTTCATCAATAATGGATTGTTCAAGTTTGGGATTATTCGCATCGTCCCCAAGTGCTTCTATATGATAAGCGATAAGCCATTCTTTGATGACATCGATGTCACACTCTTGCACTGTTTTGAGTGTGTGGCTGTATGAATGAATTGCTTGAGGTATTATCATTTTTTCAAGATTAAGGGAGAATAATTTTTCCTGATAATTAATAGCAAACAGTGCTGATTGTAAGCCCAGCTTTTCGATGACAAAATTGGCTTGAGAGTCTTCACCCAGTATTCCAGCAATTGGTCTTGACCTTTTAAGTTTAAATTCATCTATTAATGATGATGATAATGCAGAAAAATTTTCAGCTTGCATCATCACATTACCATTCCAATAATGAGCTAAAACGCCATTAAGCTGTTTGTTCTCAAAGGAGCCATAATATTCTCCGTGAAATGGTGCATCTTGGTAGGTAATTCCCGAGTGGTATAAATTATTCCTAATGAACATGGTCGTTTCTTGATAATGATTGAGATAGGATGACAATTCATCTACATGCAATTCGTCTAGTTTTTTTATCGCAATCATTTTTTCCTCGGTATGATGAATATTTTTAATACACTTTTAAGACCTATGTTAAGATAGCCCACTATTGATTATTATTAAATACAAAATCTTAGAATATGATTACCTTAGAGCCTCATAATCCTGCATGGAAAGCTGCATTTGAAGTTGAAAAAGAACAGCTATTACAATTGGGTATCAGGAATATAACCCAAATTGAGCATATTGGCAGTACAGCTATACCTGGCATTTGTGCAAAACCAGTGATTGATATTTTAATTGGTGTTAAGTGTTTGAGTGAATTTACTTCCGAATATATCCAAAAAATTGAATCATTGGATTATCGTTATAACCCAGTTTTCGAAACAGTTTTTCCACATCGGCGTTATTTCCAAAAAGACAATGAACAGGGTGAGCGAACGCATCAGATTCATTTGGTTACTTATCCCTCTTCTTGGTATGCGAAGCATCTGTTGTTTCGCGATTATTTGTGTCTTTATCCCAATGTTGCTAACGAATATGAAGTACTTAAGCTCAATTTGAGCAAAATATATGATAATACGATTGATTATGCCAATGCCAAGAATGAATTTTGTCAGCTTATAGATAAGAAAGCCTTTTTACATTTTGGCGTTAATAAACCATTCATTGAAACAGCCCGTCTTATTGCATTTATTCCCCAAGTAGCTTGTCACAAAGACTATGCAATAATGCTTTCAAATCCTGAGTTTATTCAATGTTATGGTGTTTCATACAATGAGGACCAGGCTTTAAATCGTTTGGAATCGGATATGACGCATTACAACCAATATGGTTTTGCTCCCTGGATGTGGTATGACAAAGAAACCCACAACTACGTTGGGAGAGGGGGATTAAAGACTTTTATATCTGAGGGAAAAGAGGAAGTTGAGTTAACTTATCAAATAGCTCAAAGCTATTGGGGAAAAGGTTTAGCATTTGAAATAGGGCAAGCATCCTTGGAGTATGCCGAAGAGCACTTGGATTTGGCTAGCACTATTTGTTTTACCGCATACAATAATTATCCATCATTGCGCGTTATGGAAAAATTAGGTTTTAAATTTGAGTTTGATTTTGAGCATGCAGGTATTACGCACAAGTTTCATAGAAAATCTACAATAAAGAAACTATAGAGGGCTTAATGGATAAAATAAAAATTGACACAAATTTAGTCCAAAAGCTCATTGCCGAGCAATTTCCACAATGGAAATCACTACCAATACATCCAGTTGCGCAAAGTGGTTGGGATAATCGAACGTTTCATTTAGGTGAAGAAATGGTGATTCGGTTGCCTAGTGATAAGGAGTATGAGCCACAAATTGATAAAGAATATCGATGGTTGCCATGGCTCTCCAAACAGCTTTCATTCCAGATTACACAACCTATTGCACTAGGAAAACCATCACCAGCTTATCCTTGGCATTGGAGTATCAATCGTTGGATTGAAGGGGAGTCTGCTTCAAGAGAGAATATTCATGATATAAAATGTTTTGCAGAAGAATTAGGGAAAAGTTTAAAAGAATTTCAATCTGTAGATGCTACAGATGGGCCTTTGGCTGGCGCACATAATTTTTATCGGGGCGGTTCATTAAAGGCCTATGATCATGAAATGCAACTTGCAATTCCTAAAATTAAAAACGTCCATGAACAAAGAGCTGCAGAATCTTTATGGAAACAGGCGCTTTCTTCTGAATGGCGTTTAAAGCCAGTTTGGGTTCACGGAGACATTGCTGTTGGAAATATTTTAGTTCGTAGCGGAAGACTATGCGCTATTATTGATTTCGGCCAGCTTGCTGTAGGTGATCCTGCGTGTGATTTGGTAATAGCATGGAATTTTTTTTCCAGCGAAGAACGAGAAGTATTTAAAAATGCAGTTCAAGTGGATAATGATACCTGGATACGAGCTTTAGGATGGGCATTTTGGAAAACCTTATGTTGGCCAATTAAGGGTACTGATGTAAGAAGGGTTTTGCATGAAATTTATTCGGATTATGATACGATTAAATAACCCTGTCGGAAGTATTCAGTATTTAAAATGTGGGTATACAAATACAAACCAATCTTTTATCCAAGCTATATGAGTTATTCAATTATGAACATGAATATTGAGAGCAGATTTCATTTTAAACCAGTGAATAAAACACAAGAAGACCTTGTTCTTGACTGGATTAGTCAGCCACATATTAATGAATGGCTTCATGGTGATGGTTTAAGTAATACAATAAAAGACATTCATGAATTTTTGAATGATGGAGAATCTTGGGCTACTCATTGGATAGCATATGATCAGGAAATCCCCTTCGCTTATTTAATTACTTCTGAAATAGAGAAATCAGGAGAATATCCTGATGGTGCGGTTACATTAGATTTATTTATTTGCAGGTTGGATTATATTGGGAAGGGATTATCAGTACAGATGATACATGAATTTATCTTAAGTCAATTTTCTGATTCTAAAATCGTACTTATCGATCCTGAAATTTCTAATGAGCGTGCGGTCCATGTTTATAAAAAGGCTGGATTTAATATCATTGGGGAATTTATAGCTTCATGGCATCTCGTACCGCATTATAAAATGCAATTGTGTATTGATGACTTAAAAAAGCAAAGATTGTCAGCCTAAGTAGATCTAATGAAAAGCTTTTCATTAAAGTTATTTAGGAAAGTAAGTTGTTATGTAAAGTTTCAGATAAAACCTCATTAAAATCAAAATACGATCTCCCAAAATACTTTACATAATATCTCCGATAATTAACTCAGGCGGCCACAAAGGTCGTCACTCATTAACGGAGGATTATGTATGATTACTCGAAAACCTAAATCAAAAGGGTTAACACTAGAAGAGCTGGTATTTGCTGCTTTAAGTCAGTTGCAAGTGCTTCATTATGATGAACGTTCAATACGTCGTTATCAAACTGTGTGGCGAAAATTAATCGATTTTGCTAAGCAAAACAATTATAAAGGTAAATTGACCGAAAAACTCATGATGGATTTTCTAGCTTACTACGACATTAAGCATGAGTTGCCAACCTATACCTACAAAGACTGGCGAAGACATGCGGAATATGGTCTTACTATTTTGTGGCACTATGCACGGTTTGGCTATTTTGAACGATGTAAAATCGTTTTAAGTAAACTTAACATGCCAAAATCGATGCAGAAATACTTGGAAATATATAAAGAGTATTGTGAAAAAAAGCGGTACTTACGTCCTTATACTGTACAGGAGTGCTTGCGACAACTGGGTCTGCTTTTTGATTTTTTAGGGAAACGTAACATAAGCACCTTTGATCAAATACGGCCACAGGATTTATCGGATTATGTATGCTCTTTATCTCGCTTTAGCCAAAAAACAGTGGCAAGCATCGTTTCGCACTTACGTGTGTTTTTCCGATTTCTTCTTTATAAGGGTAAATTGGAAATCGATTTAAGTGAAAAGATGCCTAGCGTGAGTTTTTGTCAACAAGCAAAAATCCCATCAGTATGGGATCGAGGATTAGTCACGCAGTTATTAAATACAATTGACAGGGGTTCACCAAGAGGTAAACGAGATTATGCGATTTTATTGCTGGCTTACCGATTAGGATTGCGCCTAGGTGATATTCGTACATTGAAGTTTGATGATATTGACTGGGAATCTGAGTCAATTTCTATCATACAATCCAAAACTCAAACACCTTTGGTACTGCCTTTAACGAATGAGGTAGGAAACGCACTTATTGATTACATAAAGCATGCACGTCCTAAAGCACAGTATCGTGAAGTATTTTTACGATTAAGACCGCCGGTTAAACCATTTAATCAAAATTCTCATCTTTACCATATCGTTGCCCAATGGCGACACATGGCTGGTATTGAGTTTAGAAGCCAACAGAAGCAGGGTTTGCATTCACTGCGGCATACCTTAGCTACTCATTTGTTAGAAGACAATACGCCGTTTTCATTGATTGCTAATATTTTAGGTCATGCTTCAATGAATTCAACTATGATCTATGCAAAAGCGAGTGTCGAAACTTTACGACAAGTAGCATTATCTATAAAGGAGATGGATCATGTTCGCTAATCACAAGCTGTTTCAGTATGAAAGTCCACTTGCTCCATTGATAAAACGGTTAATTAGAGAAAAACGTACCGCTGGGCATAAATATGATACGTCTGCTCTAGTATTAAAAGATTTTGATCACTTTCTCTGTCAGACGAGTATCAACCCAAACGAATTGCCTAAAAATCTTGTGCTACAATGGTTGGATCAACAGCCTAATGAAAAATCTTCAACTAGGCAACGGCGCATTGTATTGATACGCCAGTTAGCCCGATTGATGATCAGATTAGGTTATTCAGCATTTCTGCCACCTTATGGTATTGCTCCTAAAAGATCATTCGTGTTCTCACCACGCATTCTAACGCATGAAGAAGTTCGTAAAATTATTCAAGCTGCCGATCAACTTAAACCAAACGCTAAGTCCCCCTGGCGAAACATCGTCATACCAGAAGTCTTTCGTTTGCTCTATAGCTGTGGTTTTCGTGTTAGTGAGGTCTTAAATTTACGTATCCGTGACATTGATTTAAAACAGGGCGTTATTATTGTCAGAAGAGGCAAATTTGGCAAAGATCGACTTGTGCCTCCGGCATTGGATATGGTTGAGAGACTTCGGGTTTATGCACAACGCATGGAAAAAGAGTCCCTAGAAAAGCGTACAGAAGAAGCTTTTTTCTTTCCATCAAGTCGCAAGCAAGGAGGCTTGAGTGGGTCAGGAATTTATAGCTTATTTCGTCAGCTATTGTATCAGTGTGGGATATCACATGGTGGTAGGGGTAAAGGGCCTAGAGTTCATGATCTACGCCATACTTTTGCTGTACATCGATTAATTCAGTGGTATGAAGAAGGGGCTGATCTAAATGCTAAATTACCTTTTCTAGTGGCATACCTTGGTCATAAAGATTTTACAGGTACACAAAAATACCTGCATCTGACTGCTGAATTATTTCCTAATATAACTAAACGTATGAATGAACAATTTGGCGGTGTGATACCGCAAGGGAGATAGTTATGAAACCTACTAATTTCTCTATTCACTTAAGTTATTATTTGACTCATTACTTAGCAGGAAAACGTCACTTAAGTCCCAATACTATCAAGGCTTATCGTGATGTTTTTATAGTACTGCTTGGTTTTTGCCGCGACGTTAAAGGCATAGTGATTGAAAAGTTAGAGCTTGAGCAAATTAATGTTACTCTAGTAGATGACTTTCTTACTTATCTTGAAAAAGAACGGCATTGTTCTCATCACACATTAAATCATAGACTGACCACGTTGCATGCTTTCTTTCGTTACATCCAGATAGAAGAGCCTGAACTTTTATTACAATGCCAACAGATTTTAGCTATTCCATTGCGCCGTTGTGTTCGATCTGAAGTTGGTTATTTGTCAAAAGAATATTTAGAAATACTTCTGGCTCAGCCTAATCTTGAAAAACCTGATGGTCGGCGAGATGCCGTATTATTGAGCGTACTTTACGATACAGGCTCACGTGTTCAGGAGTTGATTGATCTTACCGTTGGTGATGTGCGATTAGAATCACCTGCTCAGGTTAGAATATTAGGTAAAGGTAGAAAAATACGAACAGTACCTTTGATGGATAATACTGTTAAGTTACTAAGAAATTATTTACATGAACATGGCCTAACCTCTTCTGAACAATTTGATTACCCATTATTTCAAAACCGTCAAGGCAATAAATTCACACGAGTTGGTGTGAATTATATTTTGCAAAAATATGCGCGTATGGTTCAGAAGCATCATCCTCAATTCAAACAGAAAATTAGTCCGCATACATTGAGACATACAAAAGGAATGCATTTATTACAAGGCGGAGTTTCTTTGGATATTATCCGCGACTTCTTAGGTCATGTTGATATTAAAACCACAGAAATTTATGCTAGAGCTAACCTTGAAATGAAACGCGCAGCTATCGAAAAAGTAAGTACTGCACCGACACCCAAAATCCCCACATGGAAAGAAAATAAATCTCTGTTGAAATGGCTCCAATCGTTATAAGGGACACATTTATGAACTACTACTCTAATAGAAGTCCACCGAAATAGTAAGAATATTATGTAAAGTATTTTGGAGATCATATTTTGATTTTAATGAGGTTTTATCTGAAACTTTACATAACAACTTACTTTCCTAAATAGATTTTTGTAATACTCAATCTCGAATGCCCAAGGGACTGGCTAATAATTTCCCTTGCGGTTCTATCCCAATATTTTTCAAGGGGATTCAGTTCTTTATATATTCTGCCTCCTTGAATTGGACATATAAGTCCATTGCCAGTTTTGTCATAGGATTTTGTAATTTCGTGATATCTTCTCTGGGCATAAGCATGACGAAGCCCATGGCATTTACTTAAACCCATTTTTTCTATGACTTCATGGTACTGAGCTAGATGATTTTTATAGGTTTTTTCTTTAGGGATAAGCGATTGTCCAGCAGGAACTTGCTTTATAGCATCAAGTAGCCATTGCCGTTGTTGCTCATTCGTTAGTTTAATATCGCGCCCGATCCCACCTTTTGTCCAGCTGGACTTTATAACCAATTTATTTCCTTGCCAGGCATCACTAAGTACAATCTTCATTGATTCTTCACGGCGGAGACCAAAAAGGGATTGAGCTTCCAAGGATAAACGGATCATTGGGTCTGAGCATTTGGAAAAATCGATGTTGTTGATTGCTTTATTATATTGAGGAACGTAATTACGTTTATTGATTTGATAGCTGTCGTTGCCTTGTTTAACCAGTTCTGGCTTGTTTAGCACCGAAGCTACTTTTCGCAGTTTAGCCATGTAATTTTTTATTGTTGCAGGATTTTTATTCTGGGCTTTCCAGTGATCAACCAGGATGTGAATGTGCTTTGGCTTTAATCCTTTAATGTGCGTGACCATGTAACCTAATTCGTGTAAATCTTTAACGCATCGATTCAACATGTGTTTCATATCTGCTCGGCTGGCGTGGGAGTAGTTTTGGATTTTCTTAATACATTCATTGATTGAATACTGGGCATTTTTAAGTTTGGACTTACTCATTAAGATACCTCCATAATGAATCACGGGATTTGATGCCCATTTCGCTGCGAATAACCCAAAAGGCTTCGTATTTCCCCAACAGTGGTAAAAGATACTGAGCCATCTGTTTTGCGTAGAGATAACGGTAGGCTTTGTTAATTGGTAGGGCATGTTTTTTTAAAGTCTTTCGCCAGGCAATTTTGGTGTCTTCATAATCATTAAATTCAGCAATGGATTTACCGTCAGTCAGCTCTTTGATTTCATCGAGGATTGCTTTTTGCATTTCAAATCTGATAGGAATTGTTCTATCTAAGGAATTAAATGCAATATTCCTGGTTATCCAGATGCTGTCATCTTGGATGTTAATTTCAGGTTTGATATAAATGGCCTCTTTGAAGGTCAGACCAAATTCTGTTTGTAATGCCATGATGAGACGTTGTATTGGATTGTCCCATGAGTGCCAGTGGTCGTGCTGGATTTTGAGTTTTCTTTTACGTTTCTTGGTAACTTTGCTGAGTTGCAGGGATTTATTGTCTATATTGGGAATGGGGCAATCTATGCTGGTTAGATAATGCCTGACTATAGTCATGTGATTCATTATAGTGCTGGTACGTATTTTACTCTTTTTCCAATGAGCTACCAGTTGGTGAATATGATGCGATTGGATGCTCTTCCAGGAAGATGGCACATCACCAATGCTATAGAGATCATCGATCATTTTACGAATAACATATGCCCGTTGTTTTTTGACTTTGTAGCTGCCTTGATTGCCGAGCTTTAAGTATTGATTGGCAGTTTG
This sequence comes from Legionella jordanis, assembly GCF_900637635.1. Lineage (NCBI taxonomy): Bacteria > Pseudomonadati > Pseudomonadota > Gammaproteobacteria > Legionellales > Legionellaceae > Legionella > Legionella jordanis. The sequence continues at coordinate 2,707,670 of NZ_LR134383.1, read as the reverse complement.
TCTTAAGCTGTATTTTCTCATCATCCCATCCGATAAAAATTTATTTGCCCTGTCTTTGGTTTAGTGTTGAACGAGCGGCTCACTCAAAGATGAAACCTGGCCAAAGCCATTAAGCTCGAAGTGGGGGGCAAATCAATCGTTATAAGGCAAACGATCTCGCCGATTTACAACAGTTTTTGGGTGCTTATTTTCTCCTTGTTTTGATGATTAATAAAAACGACAAGACAATGGCTCTTGTCATACAAGTCCATGGTCAAATTGAAATAAATTGACTTAAACTCCCGAGGGAGTTGCCCTGTCGGATGACAGAGATTCCTAGATGGTTTTCCCTACTGAACGTCCAGCCACGGGGTTAGGGAATGAAGTGGCTTAGCATAAGACGTCGGTTGACGTTTCGCCGGAATTTCACAAGCTCATCAGTCATGCTTGATTCCAAATTAGCAAAGCGGTGCTTGCTTCGCAAGGTATTTTGGAAAGAATTTTGTCCAATCCCGATTGGCGGGATCGGACAAAATGCTGAAATGTGTTGATTTTACGCGGTAAAATCAAGGTGATTTTTCTGCGTCACTGCTGGGAAATTGCAGTGACGCAGCTAGGTACAGCAAATATTTATATTTAGTCCTTGCTTTTGATAAATGTATCCTGTGAGATGAATTGAGATCCTGGGCCTTCAGTAATGCTAGACATTTGGTGTGCAATAATTGCAATTGTATCAATTTTATCTTTATTCGAATTAATATGCCCTGTCAGGGTAACCACGGAACCACATGTTGGGTAGTTAACACTGAAGGTTATGGCAGTCCCATCAATATAACCAATGATTGGTCTTGCTAAACCAATTACATCCTGACATTCCTTGGAGGCAACAGCAGTTGTAAAGGCCCCTGTTAGAGTATTTTGTTTATTAAAATTCAGTTCTAGTATTGAACCACGCGTATTTTGATAAGTTATAGTGTTTTCTGCAAATGCTATATGGCTTGCTAATGATAAACTCATCATGACTGCATAAGTTCTAATGTTTAATTTCATAGTCCTTAACTCCCATTTTTTTTATTAATAAATTTATAACCTAGTGTTGTAGGCAGAGTAATTTTAAGGAGTGGTGAAATAATTTTAACTTCGTGAAATCACGGATACACACGTGAAAATTGAGCTATTAATTCCGCACGCGTTTTAACACCTAATTTTTGTTTCGAATTATTAATATGAGCTTCAACAGTTCTTGGAGAAATACTTAATTTCTTTGCTATTTGTTTATCAGTATAACCATCAGATAGTACCGATAATATCTCGTACTCCCTGGGAGTTACGACCTTTATAATGTTCGATTGAGGTAATTCAATACTAAAGCCAACAAGGCCAATTATATTGAGTCCTTTATCAAATAGAGGACTCTTCTTACTGATTATATTAACAATCCTTCCATCATGACGTAATATTTGTTCATAAGCACTTAAACTCTCACCATTTTCAAACAGCATTTGATCATTCTTTCTAAGTTGATCTGCATAATGGTGCCATACAAAATGATGGTCTTGCTTATAATAAATTTCGCTAAGCGATTGAAATCCAGCTGATTTGCTAATAAAAAAACCATTTCCCCAGAGATAAGATCCGTTCAAATTTTTTACGAAAATTGCGAAATTTAAATCTTGGTAGGCATGAACTGGCAATGATTCTAAATACAATATCTGTTGCGTCATGGAAATTACCCTACCTACCAAATTATAATTTTATTCAATTAAAAGAGGCAAATAATAGCACAATTCATAGGTTGTACCCAAATTTCAGGGGATTAAAAACTGATTAATGGGGGTCAGGTAACTCGTTTTTATCGTGCCGTTTCGGTAAGCATGCGCATGCTTGCTTATCCGGTGGGTCAGGATAAATGGCTTTTTGAGGCTCGGTAGGGAAGGCCCAAAGATGTTGGATATTCCTACGTCACTGCTGGGAAATTTGCAGTGACGCAGAAAACATCAGAGGCACACTAGCTATTTGCTTGCCTGCTGCAAGAAGCTTCTTAAACAACCTGCTATCGAGCCAGGATGTTCGTCTTGGACGGTTTTTGATTGGTTGGCCGTTGCCTCATACATGAACTTGTACCCTAAGGCAGCGAAAACACCCAAAAGCTCATTGGCGATGTTAAAAGCCGTTATCAGATCGCGTTTTTCATGGTTGCCTAACCAGGGCGAAATGCAGATTTGTTGCAGTGCTTGATACTGCATGTCATCTTGCTTCATATTGTGGAAATAAGTCAGATTCCATAAGCAAGTATTAAGCGAGAAAAATGGGTGGCTAATCACAGTTTCTCCCCAATCGATGATGCTTATCTCGTCGCTGTCGCGAAATGATTTGCTTACAAAATAATCGATAAATCCTAATTTAACGCATTAACGCCTGGCTAAAATCAGAGTGAACCCATCCATCTCAATCATGCCAATTGCATGCTCATTTTTTCGATAATATTTGCATTATTTGCTGCAATATTATTCACTACATCAACTTTTGGACGTACCTCGCCTGCAAGACAACGAGTAAGCTGCCTTAAATTGAATCCAAATACAGCGGCGTAACCAGCGCTTTTAGTGGTTGCATCAGATTTCATGCGGCTTCTGCCCAATTGGCCGCCCTGTTTCGTGTGACCAATCAAAGGCTCAATACCAGCACGTCGATGATGCAATAACTGCCTGATTGTCCATGGCGTTGTTTCACGAGCCGCATTGAGCGTCCTATCAGGACGGGGTAATTGAATATCAAGGACGCCTTTTTCAATCAATAGTTGTTCGTTGTTCAATGAATAATATCCTTTATCTGTCGCAACCGATGCCAGCAACCCCTTTCCAAAAAGATACTCATGAGTATTGAGCATCATCGGTAAAGACTGGGCATCTGGCATATAAGTAGACGTGCATTCGCCAACAAAAAGAAAATTACCCCCAATACGTCCTAATTGATAAGCGCGACCAAACTGCACTCCTTTATTTAATTTACCTTTGTTAAAACAGCCGACTTCATAAGCATGCAATGAAGAAATCGATGTATTGATAATGCCTTCAAAAAGATAACCATGTACATTCTGTAATAACATAGTCCCGCGCCAGCTCAGCGTCTCGACAGAGCGGCGAAGCGACCAATATTTACCCGATGCCAACTGATTACCAAACAAATAGATATCATTTAAGATAGGCAGTACATCGGCATACGTTTCACGCCATAACCGCTGAAGCACCACGGATAATATACCCTCACCAACATCCTTACGTTTCAAATTAAAATAATACAGTGCGATTTGTTTTAAATTGCTTAGCCCAACATGGTAACGCTTTATGCCACCACAGCACAATTGATTCAGTCCTTTTCCAACCTTTGACGCAAGAACAGCAACCTTGACCAATAAATTGGCAATTGCGGGATAGGCTATATTAGCTTCTTGCACGGTAGAGTCAATATCAAGCACCTGGGGATTAGCGTAATTTAGTTTAACGGCTTGTTGTGTTATCAAATTGGCAAGTCGGCGCTGCGTTTCAGGGCTTAATCGAGAACGAAATGCCTCAATTTTGGTATGGTCTGGCGCATGCCATTTCTTGATGAGGCCATAACCACAAAACAATTGAAAGGCGGCATTATCTCGTACTTGTTGTTCTGTTGCACGGTCAGTGAGATTAAACATCTGTTGTAAAATATAAACACCAAGATGAATGCGTATGCGCAAGGGCCTACCCATCCACCAATGTTTTCTATCCGTACGTTGTAAATCGGGCAATACTAATTTCAGCATCTCCTCCCAGGGAAGTTTCTGGGCCAGCTTCATCAGGCGATGGTCATTGCTGATTGCAATGGTGACGCTGTCACCTGCGACCGGTTCATCGAAGCCATCTACATCTAAACTCATTGTTTACTTATATCCTCTTTATCGTGCCGTTCTTTGTTTAGCCACCAACTTGGCGCATCCGCCACTGAAAAACATCAAATTCCACCACCAAATGGATAAGTGCTTTTTGAGCATGCCTTTTCTTAGGCGATACGTCTGGTAATGACTTAAAATCCCAAGATAAGAGTTGATAGAACATAAAAAGGCCATTTGCTCCTCTTTCGTGGGTTTATGGTCTTTAGCTACTGCATTATGCTTTGTAATGGCGTCATAAAAGTTTCCTTTGATGCGACGACCGGCATAGATGCAGTGTGGTTTGAGAATCACCCCAAGAAAAGGAATGCCTTTGCAATAATGCTGCAGGTATCGCTTGCGCGGATGAAGCTCGAGTTCGAGCTCTTCTTGCAAAAACCGCTCCATTTGAGGTATGAGTGATTTTAAAAACATTTTATCTTCGTGCACCAGAAGAAAATCATCGACGTAACGGCCATAGAAACGCACACCCAAATCGTGTTTGATATAATGGTCAAAAGGATTTAAATAAAAATTGGCAAACACCTGGCTTGTGAGGTTTCCAATCGGCAGTCCGCAGTAGTGTCTGGCATAAAAAAGGCTCTTGTCTTTGGGGAAATCCTGCCAATCACGCCGTTTCCCCTTGATAAAACAGTGGCTTGTTGGCTCATTTTCAACGATTTTTCTGGCTACCTCCAGGATTAATTTCTTATCGGATTGGTTATAATGCCTCTCGATAAAGCAGCGAAGGCCTTCCCAGAGAATACGTCGATTAATGCGGATGAAAAAACTCATGATATCGAGTTTTAGCACGTAGCAGTCTCTTTGGTAATTTAAGGAGCATTTGCGGATAAATTGTGCGGCACGTGCAATCCCCAGATGCGCGCCTCGTCCTTTGCGGCTCGCATAGCTGTCATAAATAAAGGTTTTCTCAAACAGCGGATTCAATTGATTAATTAACCAGTGATGCACCACACGGTCACGAAAGTCTGCTGCAAAGATTTCGCGTTTCACCGGTTTATCAATCACAAAAGCAATGGAGCGTCCAGGATGCCAGGTGCCGGAATTGAGCTCCTCTCGCAAAGCGATGATATTGCTTTCATAATCCGTTTCAAAGCGGAGCGCATTCATGGTATTGCGTTTGTTCTTGCGGCAATCAAAATAGGCCTGGAACAAGGATTCCGGTGTCGCGCCGTGCTCCCTATGGTTATGCTCTTTTTCTCCCATAGCTTATCCCAATAAAGTGGTGTGGGCCTGTTAATGCCCACACCGATTGTGACTTTGCTTTGTTTAAAACCCCGGACACACCTAACCCGAAGATTGTTGTTCTTATTGTCGTCGTTCTGGTTGCCATTGTTGAAGTTCTGGTTCCAGGCGTTATTCGTAGGGTTGCCGGAAAACTCGGTAGAACTCCAGTAGTTGTCATTGGAAAAACCGCCCTAAACAATCAATAAAGGCGTTTTGGTCAGCACAAGGCTCCTTGTACTGACGCGAATCAACTGCCGAGGCAGTCCCTTTATCGCTTTTAAACAAAAGCATGCTCGCTCATGAATGCCATAACACCCATGATTCCGGCTTATCGACTGGCATTACGCCAGCCGGTCACCTGTTTGCCTATGCGTGTCAAGAGTTCACTTAACAGGGCTTGCCTTTTAAGTGATATCAGTTTCATCTCAACACAGAGGCGAATTTCCAGTTTCAATAACTCCAACTCATCTAAAAACGCCTCCAAATGCTCTACTCTGTTTTGATGCTTGTTGGCCCGGTAAATACAACGAAGCAAATGAAGGGCATCGCGCTTCATGTCCTGGCCCAGGGTGTATTTGTATTCCCTTGGGAAATTCTTTGTTTCTTCAAACACCTTTAACACCAGCTGGTAACTGTCCTTGTAAACCGGTAACTCCGTATAGAAAGCCATTCACAAAATCCAACTCATTCATCTTTTAAAAAATCATGAGGCAGCTAAGCTGCCTCAAAAGAAAAGGGATAAAGGGTTTAAGGGGTAAAAGCCCGGACACACCTAACCCGAAGATCGAAGAACTTAACGTCGTCGAGCTGGAAGCCACTGTCGAAGAACTGGTCCCAGGCGAAGAACGTAGGGTTGCCGGAAAACTCGGTAGAACTCCAGTAGCCGACATCGGAAAAACCGCCAATGGCATTTCTGTTAAACCACAAACAGTCTAGCTGGGATGTTGGGTTTGCCGGAATACCAGATACAGCCGGTGATGCTGGCAAAAACCAATCGTCATAGCAGGTGTTTCCTGCCTGACAAGGGGTATTGCCTTGAGAATCCACTTCAAAGTTACTGCAAATTCCCGCAGCGTAAGTGTTGGCATTAATATTCATTGGACAGCCTGCGCCACCTCCAGGCCCTGTTAAGCAGGCAACAATGGCTGCGGTATTACTGGCACCGTCGGTATTGCTTTGCGCCACAGCACCAACAGCCACACCAAATCCTCCCCATTGAATAGCTGTGCTGTTATCGGCAGTGGCGGCAATCAGATTGTTCAATCCCCCGTTCAGGCAAGCAATCGTGCCACCAAAAGCCGACTGTCCGACTGCGGTGGCCATATAAGTATAGCCATTAGCCAGTGTGGCACCACCCGCCGGCGTATTAATCACGACATCGACAGCTCCTGCAACATGGGCAGGCGTGACCCCGGTTACCGTCGTAGAGTCGACGACATTAACACTGGTTGCTGCTACTCCATCAAAGGTGACACTCGTGGCACCTGTTAAACCAGTCCCCGTTAAGGTAAAACCCGTTCCCCCTGATGCCGTTCCTGAGTTTGGGTTGATGGCGGTCAGCGTACTGCCTGATTGAATGGCAATGGCTGCTGCCAGTGCATTGGTATTGGTGCCCTGGATGGTGAAATTCGTTTGCGGTACCACCGTGTTGCCTGGCGTGTAAGTCAGTGTACAACTGCCTCCTGGCGGCACATTCGCACAGGTATTGCCTGTTTCGGTGACATTGCCATCCAACGCTGTCCCTGTGAAATTGGAGGTGATGTTGGTGGCTGCCACCTCAAGGGTCGTGTTGGTAATCGTGAGCTGCCCCATTGGACCATTTACCGTGAGTGTTAAAGGAGACCCTATGACGGTAATCACCGCATCCGTTATCGGTGGCGCCTGGGTGATGCGCAAAATATTGGCGCTACCTGGCCGATAACACTGATTGGGGTTTCCTTGCTGGCAAACCACGGGACCACCCGTAATGGGGCCATTTAACTGACTGCCATTTATCTGTAAAGACAGTACGCAGGAATTCTTGCCTCTGAGCACAAAAGGATTGCCGCACACATTGAGCCCTGTAGTGATTTGCGCAATGCCCCGAATGGGCTGCATGCTTAAGGTGTGTGGCTTGCTGGATTGATTGGTGACTCGATATTGCACCATGGCGGTACCATTGGCAGGCACTGCAATCGTGGTGGCTGTCAGTGGCTCAAAGGTCCACAATGGGGTCCCTGCATAAGCCGTTGTCATCATGAGTCCTAACCACAAGAAAGCCAGTATCCTATTCATTAAAGTATTTTTGATAGTTTTTTGCATGGTTTCTATCCTTAAGCCACATAAGTGAGGTTAAACAATACGCCATTAGTGTAGAGGTGATTGAGCGCTAATCCTGAATTCATGGTCTGCCCAAAAGCACGTCCCAGTTCGCTTTTACCCCAGTCGGCAAACTCATAACCAACCCCCAATTGCCAATGTTCGCTGATGGGTTTTTGCACGCCAGCACCCAGCGTGTAGGTGAAGGCTGTTTTCGTGTGGTCTTCAAAGTTATTATTAGGCAGCGCCTCAAAAATCAAAGGCGTATTCGTAAAATCATGGACACGGTTAAAGCCAACACCTAGGCTTGCGCTCACCCAGGGCATAACCCAATAGCCTTTATCAAGTAACAGCTTGCCTTTTACTGCCACGCGAGAGTTTCGGACTTTGTAAAGGTAGCTGTAATTATCAAATTGAGGGTCGGCATCATCCCATATCACACCCTGCAGTTTGGCATTGCCAGTAGCGGCGGCCGCCAATCCCAATTGCCCTAACCATTGAGAAGTCAATGATTTTTGTATGCCTACAAACAGCTCGCCCGAGGCAATAGCATTGGTGGATTTTCTAGCCGCATACGTCTTTTCAATTTCTGGGGCCAGAAAAAAAGTCTGCGTCTCACCGCCTCTTGCCCAAACGGGCCCCGCGCTCACAGAACCAACCCAGGTCCAGTCCCTGGAAGACATAACAGGCCCCATGGTGCCCGCAAAGGCTGTACTTCCCAACACACTGGCTGTTGCTATAGAAAGAAATAAACGATACTTCATAAGCGCTCCTTGCAAAGTAAAAACGATTTATTATGTGAAAATAGGAAGCAGTCAGCGGCAATCGATTGGCATAACATGGGAGTGAATGCACGAACGCGTAGCATAGGATAAAAACTGAGCAAAGAGATGAGACAAGTCCCTGGGTAAAGGAAAGAAACACAGTAAAATATAATGGAGCAAAATGAAAATAAGGGAAAATCTAGTGCTGATTGCTGATTGCTGATTGCTGATTGCTGGCAATGGTCCAGTCATTTGTAGTAGTTCCAACTTGATCTGACAGTTACCGGTTTTTAAGAAGTGTCTGTCAGGTCAAATTTAGTTTATAAATTTTTCCATCCAGATTTGTTTAGCCTCTATCAAAGTTTGCATTGGAGTACGTCCACAACACATTTTACCCTGATGAGTACGTTGATTATTATAGTAATCCATCCATTCGTCCAGATCTTTTTGCAATTCATCGATTGATTCGTAAATTTTCTTTCGGAATGTTACTTGATAAAACTCCTGTAAAATCGTTTTATGAAAACGTTCACAAATCCCATTTGTTTGGGGTGAATTTGCTTTTGTCTTTGTATGGTCAATGTTATTAATTGCCAAATAAAGCTGATAATCATGCTGTTCTACCTTGCCACAATATTCAGTACCCCTATCTGTTAAAATACGCAGTATAGGTAAATCGTGTTGTTCGAAGAAGGGTAAAACCTTATCGTTCAGTAAATCTGCTGAAGTAATTGGCGTTTTAGTCGTATAAAGCTTGGCAAATGCCACTTTACTATAGGTATCAACAAAAGTTTGCTGATAAATGCGACCGACTCCTTTAAGCGTACCCACATAAAAAGTATCTTGCGAGCCGAGGTAACCAGGATGTGCTGTTTCGATTTCACCACATGCCTCATCATCAAATTTCTTTTTCTCCAAAGCTACGACCTGCGCTTCCGTCAATATAATTCCTTCAGAAGCTACTTTAGCCTCTAATGCTTTTAAGCGGTCTTTAAAATTGGCAAGCTCATATCGCAGCCAAATGCTACGAACTCCACTTGGAGAAACAAAAATACCCCGTTTACGAAGCTCATTGCTCGTACGAAGCTGACCATGGGCTGGAAATGCGATCGCATACTCCCTTACCGAGAGTTCAATTGCTTCTTCTACTCTATTTTTTAGATTAGGTTTTCTTCGGCTTTGATCGAATAAAGCATCAACTCCTCCCGATTCTACTGCCGACTTATAGCGATAAAATGTATCTCTGGATAAGCCCATTACTTTACATGCCTTAGATACATTCCCTAATTCTTCAGCAAGGTTTAATAAGCCAACTTTATGTTTAATAATTTTAACTGTATTATCTATCATGAGAGTTTTCCTTTTGGTTTTGTTTCAAGTTCGCACTTCTATCAAAACCGGAAACTCTCTCTTTTTCAAGTACTTGTGTCAGATTAAGTCGAAACTAATTCAAGTCATTGGACGTTATGAGCAAGTCTTGTTTGATAGCTAACAAATAGTTCATTCCCTGCACCAGCATCCTTTATGTTATTTAATATTGAAAAACCATTTCAAATTATGATACTTTGTTAATGATTGAAAATCAAAAAATTCAGTCGATTTTTATCCATCAAACGCACCCCAAACATTTAGCGACACCGACTATCTCTCCTGATATTTTGGAAAGCAGCATATTGTTATCGTGAAAATCACAATGGTTGATGGTTTCAGGGATCTTGTACTTTGATAGCCGTTCACATTGTTCTACACAAAAATCATAAGCATGATTAAGGGCTGTGATTTCTTCAGACGTTAGACCATCAGCAATCAAATGATCGGTTTCTTGTATAAGCGAGCGGTATAACAAAGGAAATTTATCAAGACGCCAATCGGGGTGGCCAAAGGTGATTAGCTTAGGTGCATCATTCTCTAAATTTCTTTGAATAGATGTATAATGACTGATGCCTTGTCCCAATAAATCAGTATCAACGCCGCTTTTTGAAAACAGTGCACGTAAAGTGAGATCGCCACATGCGGTTGTCAAAAAGCAATGATAGCGGTCATTTTTTGCAATGACGGTTGGGATATGTTGACATCCGTGAGCTTGAAACAGGGATATTGTATCAGGCTCAAGAAATAGCGCGGGTGGCGTTTGCTTCAAGTAGAAGACGCCTTGGGATGTGTTTATTTTACTCACTATCGAATGAGCTGGTTCAACTATTTTTTGAATAGCAATCAATCTGCAATGATGAGACTCCAGATAATCTACTGCCCATTGAATAGCTGCGTTATCGTTCTTCAAGTGCTTATACCATTTCAACAGTCAAGTCGTTAGTATATTGTGGATCATCCATCATTGCTGCAATCCTTCATCGAAAATGAATATTCATTGTTTAGTTGAAAATAATGTTTCTAACAATGACTTTAGAAACGCTTCTTCTGACCGAATATATTTTATACAAGGTATCATTTTTTCTTCGAGAATTTCGCGTCCTTTTAATATTTCAGCTTCATCAGAAGAAACCTCGCCAAGCATGCGATGTATGTTAAATTCAGTCCATGCTAATACACAATGTCCTAGCCATCCTGTAAATGCTTGATGGGAAGATGTTATCCATGTTTTAGAAATATGTTGATGGTATGTGGTGAGCAATTTCTTCAAAAAGGGGGTATTTACTTTCTGATATAAAATAATGCCACTCCATTCCATATCCTATTATTTCTAACATGGGATTCATTAAGCCAGCACTTTCCCAGTCTATGATATGTGGTTTACTGTGACTATCCCATAGCACATTCTGAATGTGCATGTCTCTATGTGTAATAACTGACTCTTGTTTGAGGATTGGGATGGCCTGAAAATAGGTTTGATTCCAATCTAAAATGACTGGCAATAACGCCATCAAATCAGAATGTTTGGAGCGTTCAATCAGTTTTACCCAGTGTGCATCGTCTAAGTAATCGTACTGGGCTTCATCTGTTTCAGCATGGTGGATATTTGCTGAATGAATTAACGAATACAATTCGCCAATAGAACGTGCATGCTCAAGCGTTAACTTGGACTCATCCAGTAAATGACCGTCGATATACGGATATATTATATAATGATCTTTATCGACGTTAATAACATACTCATTATTAAAAGATAAAGCCTTAACCGCAGGTATGTCATTTTTAGCCATTTCATTAGCAATCTGCTCGGAGCGCTCATAGGCGTTTTTAAAATGACTTTTAGCGGTAATATGCGGATTTAATCGTTTAATCGTTTAATCGCAAAAGCGCCGTTGTTGGTTTCTATTTTAATCATAGTATGCAGCGCACCGCCTGTGAGTAATTCAGGCTGTGCTTTTAATTCACCAAGTTGCAGATTTTCTATCAACAGTTGCATATTCATTTTTATTCTTCAATCAGGTCGATGCAATTTGTTATCAAGTGGGTGACTTCACTAATAGAAAAATTGGGGCAATATCTAGGGTACGTTCTATTCAAACCACCTGAGTATTTTTCTAATAGTTGCAGGTCATATTCGCGCATATCTACTATATCAAATTTGTCTTTATCCCACCTATCATCTGAATGAACACCAAGACCACCGTCAAAAAGTAACCCATTTGGTAATCTAATTAATACATGCCAACATTCATCAGAATTTTTTACCATAATAAAGGCAATATTTACTTTTTCAGTAAATTTTTGATTCCAAATCGTATAAAAAGCATTAGCAAAAGGGCCACATGGACCGGAGTTTATTGCCGGTTCTCCAAAGTTTTCACCAGCAATTTTGACAAAGCCATATAAGCTATTGATTTTTTCTGATAGTTCATTTAACAGAATCAAGGTGTTATGTTCATCCATACTTAAACCCTCTTGACCTATGCGTGAGACAACAGTGGAAACATCAACTGATTTTCATCGAATAAAGCGGTCTTGTCTGCCTCAAGAAAAAGCATTTCATCCTTTTCTTTTTCATCGATAGGAATTATCTCATAGGATGAACAATCCGTGGGAACAAAACCAAGTCGCACAGTATCTATGGTTTCATCACTCAAAGCATGGATAACATCGTTTAAATTTTGCTCTTTTATGCTAAACACGTCTAATAAATGCAGTTGTCGTCCATTCATTTCGGCAATGACGATGGCATCCAATTCAGGGAGATAGAAGACATTATCTTTATATACCGTGATGCAGTAAAACATGACCAAATCGGCGTTTGCTTGCATGGAAATCTTGCTAAATGGGTGGGTGTTTTTGGCATAATCAAAGAGTTTTTCCCTATTTTCTGTTTTATCCATATTCAATTTGATGAAGTTAGCTTTCATTGTTGGGATTATTGTTCGCTGGTATTGGTACTCTTTAACTGACTTAAATCCAAGTTTAGGATAGAAGCCCCATACGGTTGAATTAGCAAAAAGATAAATCAGATGGCTATTTGCTTTCCAATCTTCAAAGACCTTTTCCATGAGCCTTCTACTTAAGCCTTGATTTCTGTAGGCTTCCTCTGTCATCACAGTGCCAATCTGGATGGTTCTTTGTTGATGGCCAAAGATGCTAAAATCCATAATATTTACTGAAACATTGGCAACGGCTTGCTCCCCATCAAACAAGGTGTAGGGGATGTATTTATCTCGCCAATAGCCGGATTGGTACCATTCTTCAAACGATAAATCAAAGGTTTTAACTGCAAGGTGATTAAACGCGGCGCGCTTTTGCTCATCTTGTTGATAACCCTTAAAAAAAGTAAGTTCCTTCATTCGCTCACCTTGTAGGCTATTTTGTTTGGATTTATGGATAATTTGATTGTGTTAATTTCCTGTAGCATCCAATCTGCACAAGGTTTTAACGATGCTTTGATATCTTCCCAATATTCATTTTCATCGCCTATGCAGATGGATTTTGCTCTATTCATCACGGCTTGGTAAGTTTTTGGCAACCGTTCTATTACCCAATCCGCTGCATCTGGTTTGGAGCAAATTGTATTGGTTTCTAAAGTGCACCAAATTCGTGCCAGGGTGAGTAGCACATTTCGAGTATCATCCTTGATATCGGCTGCAAGTCTATCCAGATCTTGAAGCATCGCTTTAATAAAATCAGCGTAGGGAACTGGCGCTAAAATTTTTTCTGGCTGCTCCCCAAATAAGGTCTGGCTCTTCAATAAAACCTGAGTGATAATCAAAGCAAGATCGGGCATTTCATAATTCTGTGGTTCAATATCACCGATCTCAAAAGAAGCTCTTAACCATTCTCCATATTGAAAATCAAAACGAGGGGGATAATGCCAGGGGTTAACTGCTCTTTTTTCAACAACCGTCATTTCTATAGGCCGTTTTGCGCTTCTCATATAAAGGCCTGATATGTGAAGCAGGTGTTTCGTTAATACGTTTTTTTCACTTGAGGTTGTGGCATTATGGGTTACAACCAATAAGTCAATATCACTGTATTTTTGTAAACCACCGACAAGGGCTGAACCATAGAGATAAACGCCTAAAAGATTGTCACCTAAAATTTTGGTGGCTAAATTAAGACATTCATTGATTTGTTGTGCATCAGGATTGTTTTCTATTTGTTCATTATGATAATTCATGGCAATAGCCCTATTAAACGCATAGGTGCTTCAGTCGCTCGCCTGATTTTTAGTGGGAAGGCCGCCATGACAAAACTACCAGTAGAGGGTAATGTATGGGTTAATTCAATGAGTTGGTAAGGAAATTTCAAAGGTTCCATGTTTATTTCATCTTTGCTACAGTTAAAATATTCAGACTCTTATCAGGTATAAATTTATAGCCATCCATATCATACTGGTTGAGAACTTCAAATCCATTTTTTTCGAGTAAATTCTGTAATTCTTGTGCAGTGTATATTTGCAGACTAAATGTGTTTGTATGGTATTCCTCTTTGCTGCCTTCTTTTGTAATCGTATATTTATCATGAGAAATAAGCAGGCCATTTTCCCTGTCTATTTCTGAGTTTTGCTGATTGCGAAATGTAACACCATCAATAACACTATTGATATTCATAACAAAATTTTTAATGACCTCATCCGTAAGGGCTTGTAAGTTAAAGATATCAAAGATGTATATACCTCCATCATTTAAATTATGGCGTATGTTTTGAAGCGTTATTTCAAAATCTGATTTGTTAAGATGTCCTATAGCGCTGAATATTGTTATAACCGCATCGAATTTTCCTACATTAATAGTTCGCATATCTCCTACAAGGAACGGAATACTCAGATTCATTTTCTTGGCTTTATTTCGGGCTGAATCAATTAAAGCAGGGCTTAGATCGCTCCCTGTAATTTTATATCCATGTTGAGCTAAATAGAGTACTTGTGAACCGGTACCACAGGTCATGTCCAGAATTGTCTTGGATCCTTGCGTTTTTAACAGCTTTTCGATCAACGCATTTTTAACTTCAGTTTCATCATTAATATTATGCGCATCAAAAAACTGGGGTAATTGTTGGTATTCAATTGGTAACCCAAAATTGGTCGTGTTCTTGCTCACTATCGATACCTCTTGTATTTGTCCAGTAATTTGTCTCAAAAACGTTAATATACCATGTTTCAGGTGAGAGGATTGTTTATGTTTATTTTTAGACAATTAGTGCGGGAAGGCATTTCTCTCAGGTTTATAGACTTCATATCGCCAAATCATAGGTAATAGCAGTCCGAATCCGATCTACATTGGGGCGTATCATTGACCATCAGAAGTAACAAGCAACTTTTTAATATATTCCAGATTTTTGTTATGAATTAAAGAGTCCATACTATTCCAAGTTCCCTTTTTGATAGTATAACCAATGATAGCAATAGACCTCGCCATAAGCAAAAGTGGCATTAATTGAGTATAATTTGGTATTGGCCTTATGCTGGCGTACCCATCTAAAAAACTAGCTTTTATTTTAGAATTTGAGGACCATTCATTAAGCTCTAAAGCACAAAAATCTTCCTCAGCAAAACTTGAACGAGCAGAAGCCCAATCAATGATTCCTAATAATTTTTTGTTCTTTACAAGGATATTCCCTGGACGAAAATCACGATGAATAATACATGGGCCATCTACATAATTTATAATATTCTCATGAGAATCATAATACCCTTGTATTTGATCTATAATTCCTTGAGAAAGATGCCCTCTGCATTCAGATAAGCCTTCTTTAAATTTAATTCTCAATGGCGTTTTTGGATCACAAGTTAAATGGTATGGTTGGGTTAAATCGCCATAACTACTAGTCCTATTTAGATGGATGCAGGCAAGCATCGCTCCAATCTCAAATGCAAGATTTTCAGTCAATTCATTGTGAGTAAGCACACTTCCTGGTAGATACTCCATTAATATACCACCATAGATTCCTTTGAATGGAGGTTCTATTTTAATGATTTTAGGAACTCGTATTAACTTTGAGAAAAACTGTAAAAAATATACCTCACGATGATAATCCTCATCACGAGGACATATTTTTAAAATACTTCGGCTTCCATCGGGCAAAACCACTTTATAAACTACTGCTACCATAGCATCTTTGTGCTCAATGTGGGTGAAAATAGCATTGTGTAAATTAAACTTGAAACTATAGTGAGAAATTAAATTTTCCATGATAATTTACGAATCAATCTGCTTGGTAAACCATAATATCAAATCATCGTCCAAAGAAACCATTTTTCCTGGATCAACTGGTTTATAGTCATAAGTGACCCCCAGTCCATCAGGAATATAGCCGCGTTTGATGTAAAGCCGTTGCGCTTGTCCATATCCCCCATCTTGTCCGCCATATAAACCAACGCCAAGACCTACATGTGAGTGCTGACTAGCTGCTTTTTCTTCAGCGGCTGTTAGTAAAGTACTTCCTATTCCGAATTTTCGAAAAGAAGGTAAGACATTTAAGTCCATAATTTCTGGGATTTGTTTTTGCGCAAAAGGTTTATAGAGTGATGTCCATTTTAGCGTAACATAGCCGGCAATTTGATCTTGAAAATAAGCCAACCATACGACTCGTTCAGCCTGTTGTTGTTCTTGGTAATACTTTTCAAATAACGACGCAGGTTTTTGCCAATTTGCTTTTTGAAAGGCATCGACCAGAAAGGGGATATCAGATAACGTCAGTGTTTTGATAGCAATTGCCTGTTGGTTTATTGCTAAAGGTTCAAGCTGTTTCATCATATATGCCATATTCCACTCATATCCGGCGGGTTTTAAATCAAAAAGAGCTTTAAAACCAACCGACTGATAGAACAGATACGTTTTAAGATAATTCTCTTCTGACTCGGAAGGGCTTAGAGTTTCAACGGTTATAGTTTTAGCACCTTGCGTTATAGCAAAATGACAAGCCTCATCTATTAATTGCTTTCCAACACCTTGACGGTGAAAATCACGTCTCACAGCCATCCAATAAATATTGGCATTATTAGGATAAGGAAAATCAATTGAAATGAGACCAATATAGTTATCATTCTTTTTCGCAGCGAAATTTATATGTTTTGTAACACCTATAGCGTAATGCTCATTTGCTTCAGGTAATCCGAAGTACTCAGGTAACTCCGCTGTAATTTTTTGACACAAGGCTTTAACTAGTTCACCCGTTATTTTTTCAATTTGAATCATAAAATTTTTCCTGCCGCACTGTTTCGAGCATCCTATTCATATGATTTGATGGAAACGGAGTTGACTTATCTTTCTGGATTTCTTTATAAAATGTATGCATTTTTTCTGCAATAGGGGCATTTTTAGATAGTATTTCATTTATTTTATCGGGCAGTTTAATTGAAAGTTTATTTGCTAAGTAATCACTTAATGTCTTGTCCCAATGTTCCTTTCCTGCATAGGTTGTTAGGACACCATGTAGCAAATTGACTGAATAACTACATCTATCATAATTTTCATGGTCTTTTACAAAATTATGTTCAGTCATTGATAAATCAAATTTCTTTGACAGTGCTAAACCAAAATCACTGAGATAAATGTCATCCTCATCAGCTAAAATGTTATGAAAATGAGCATCCATATGAAGAAAACCATTTTCACGCATAAATTCTAAAACCGTTTCAAATGATTTATTCAATTTTTCTACATGGTTAATTGAATCTAATTCAGCGATACTTGATGACAAAACTTCTTTTAAATGTTGGTGTAAATTTTTCGGGAAATGCTCAAGAAATAATAAAACACTGGTGTTGGAACTATTCAGACCATGTACACGCTCTTTGATATTTTCGTTGTTTTCCCAATAATCTAAATATTTTTCAGTAGATCCCCAATAGGAAAGATCTGTTTTATTTAAAGAATTCGGGATTATTCGCCAGCTATACATCATTGGGAAATTGGGGCATTTACCACCGATCACCCAGTTGGTTGTCATGATGTGTGCTGCAAGTTCACGCCAAGCGCTAAAGCCAGCCGAGCCAATACCATATTGATAGCACATCGGTAAATTAAATATATTAGCTGTCGACATGAAGTTATCTGGTTTTAGTTCTAATTCAGTAATTGGGACCTTTTTTACAAACACAGGGATATTTTCGATCTCTATTTGAACAGAAGTGCCTCCAATTCCAGTATGCATCTCTTTTCCAGCGGACAGGATTTGTTGTAATTGTTGATTGCTCATACACGCTAATGTATTAGAGACAATAGTATATTTTTCAGTTCGCTTAGACAAAGTATTCATTTTTGAACATTCCGGTTATACCTTTAGAACTAATCCTCATTAGATGATTGGCATAGAGTGATTTGAATAAAATAAATTGTATCATACTGTGCGATTGAAGCAGGTGTTGAATATTGGCATAGGTGTTTTAGCCTTTTTATTGCAGCCTAAAGGTAGAGGAATTCGAATTTTGTATAGTTCTCCACCATTTACTATCATAAAAGCCTGTCCTTTAGGTAAAGAAATAATATCATCCACTCCAATCATCGGCACAGAAGACGTTTGTACTCTATCTTCATTAGTCGTATTAAAATAAACCCCGTCATCCCCATGTGGTGTGTCGTTAACCATCGAAACTTGAGTCTGTCCGACAACACCGACTTGCGGTAGGACTTTAACCAGTAAATTAGCTGTTTCTTCATTTTTAACACGCAACATAATCAAGGTATTAAAATTTCCTTCAGATACTTCTGCTTTAGCTCTGGAACCAAGTGCAACTTCCATATCTTGAATGGTTTGAGCATAAGCAGTGACCTGAAATCCAGCACCGCCTGCTTTATTGAGAATCTTCACAAAAGAATCTTGGATAATTTCTGATAACTCATCGCAGTGTAGATTTAAAGTGTATCGTGCGTTGGGTTCTTTATAGATTTTACCAGCTGTAGACACCAGATCAGACAAAAAAGCTTTTCCTACTGCTTGGGCAATATTGGGATTGGTTAGGCTATCTAAGCCGATATAAAGCACTTTCTTATTTTTAATTACATCCATCAATTCAATTTCACCTGGTTGAGCTTTTGACGATAAGATTTTTAAGGCATTGCTTTTATTGATTTCAGAAAGTACAGGACCAACACTGGCCGTTATTTTGTCGTAATAATGCTTATCCATAATGGCTGCATCGTAGAGGTCTATTAAAATTTGGTCGTGTAGAGCTTCGGCATTGTTGTTTTTGATGGTTTTGTTGATGTGGTCTTTGACATACTGAACGACAGCCTGGTGGCGTTCCATTGGGGATTTTGTCTTATTATTTTTTCCTATTTTACTATCATGCTCCTCGATGATTTCATCTATCTCTTGATGATAATTAGGATAGTGGTTAGGAAGAATGTTGTCAGCATAGGACATTAACAGCTGTTCTAATCGGCTGATATAGAAGGCAATTGTTTGGTAGGTAATGGGTTGATTCATTTCTTCCAGACATATGGCAACGATATTGACGTATTTCCAGGCGAAGGCTGCGAACTGTTTTCCTTCACCTTCTGCGGAGATTGCATCAGTGATGCGTGTTGCAACTTCGCTGATTTGGTCGAAGTTCTTTAAGGGGTTGTATTGTGCGGATTGTTCTGGGAATCCTAAGTGTACGATTTTGAAGTCTTCTGTCCGTCCTGATACTTTACAGGCTGCCATCATATCTCTAACCAGCTCTTGATCGCCTTTGGGATCTACAACGATAACAGCATCCCCATTTCGGATGTCTTGGTTAATTAGAATACTGGCCAAACGTGTTTTTCCTACCCTGGTTGTACCGACTACGAAGGTATGACCTACACGTACATCTTGAGGGATGTATACAGGTTTATCTTCTTCGCCTACGCCATGCAAGAATGGACTACCGCCAACAGGTGGGTCAGGTCTAAAAGGGTTTAGTTTTGAATTGGTATTTAGCCATTTGGCTAACTTCGTGTGTTCATGGTTTTGGCAGAATCTTCTGGCAAGCTGGTAGCAATTGTTTCGTTGCATAAACTTTTCATTTTTGACCTGTTTAATTTGATGCAGCTTTTGAGTGTGGCTTGGTCGCCAGCGAAAGCCTTTGCCCAGGAACAACCAGTTTTTGGATAAAGGTATTTCTGTGGTGGATAGGGCATAAGTGGGCATGGCTAATAATCTTTGGTGATAGCGTTTTATTTTAATTGCTTGCCGGGCTCTATAAATTCCAGGGATTAATAATGCGAGTGCAGCATATAATCCCATGGTTTGTGTTAGTAAAAACAAATGCGGTTGGGTATATGCCAGTAAGGAGAGAGATAAACAGGTAATGGCTGACCAGGCTTCTGTTGGTTCTCTTAATAGGTTATTCATGGGGTAATTGCTCATAGTCGACTCCCAATCATCAAAGCATCAATGAATACAAAAATAGCCAGCAGATACCAGCGAGCTTTTAAGGCAGTGCTCAGTTGTTCTGCGGTAAGTTGGTGTTGATTCTGTAGGCGTGAAATTAGCTTTGGCCATAATAGGACAAGGGCTAAATAGAGCACTCCATGCAGGACGAGAAATAATGGTTGAATGATGGTGAAGGTGTTTTGCCAGCGAGTAAGCAGATTGCTATTAATGAACCAGGGAGCAATCGCTAATAAGGCAATGATTGGTAAAACGGTTTGAATTAATACTATAATGGATGAACGGATGTAATGTTTAATCATAGGGATAGCTCCAAATGAGAAAGGTATTTCGGTTGTTGGCGGTTGTTCTTGATGCCATTGTCGGAGTGGCAGAGCATAAACCTGCCAAACGCTACATGTCTGTTTATGAGGCTCAAGATAAACTTGATAATGGCTTGATCACTATTCGTGAATACAATGAAGCCTTCGAACGTAAAGATGTGCTTTAACATATTCATCGAATTCCTTTTGAAATAATTTTTACTCCTGTCTTGGCTACCTGCATACCTGATTGCGCCATGCTTTCGCTCTGCCTATCTGAACCATTGACCAAATCCATAAGACCCGCCCCAGCGTCACCGCCAAAATGACTTGATAATCTCAGCAATAAAACTGGTGCAACAAAGTAAAACATCACCGCCATATTCTTCATGGCCGAAATTGCATCGTTTTCACCTAATGGGTCAAGCACTGAACGTTCAAGAAATCCTACTAAATGCCAGAGGTATTGAAGAAAAATAGCCATGACAAATAAGGCGCACAAGCTGCCTAATGCTCTGGTGCTGTAGCAACTCAATGACAGAACCATTGGGGTGAGAATGATTAAAAAGAACATGAAAAATGCCTGCATAACGGGCAGAGTTTGCATGATGGCTTCTCTTTTTAATGGGGTGGATGTCCAGGATTTTGTCCATTGCCCGACATTGACCAAGCTATGGGTTATCGCAGATGCAACTTTGCCATTGTTATTGTCCATGAGGTTTTGTACTGAGCTTGCCTGCATGTCCTTACTTTCTTGCAAGAGCATCTTGGCAATAAAATCTTCTGCACTGATGTCTGCTTTCCAGGCTCTAGGATGTTTTACTTTATACTGCCTAACCCTATCCAACATGGCGTAGTAATTTAGGTGCTTGTTAAAAACACTGGCTTGATTAGAAACATCAACCAGATCTGCTTTGATTTTATGCCACCATTGCTGACAGCTGGGATAACCGTCTTCTGGCAACTGTTCTGGTGGAATATCCCCACGATTAGCTGCCTTTTCAAGGTTGCGATTAGGAGCTTGGTGGAACGTAAAACCAGGAACAGGTTGGCGTGCATGGAGTTTGCTGTAATACATTTTTTGTAGGATTTTAGAACCCATCCAGTTTAAATCATCTTCACCGCCATAGCGTTTTAGCATGGGGTCTAATTCACTGGCTTCATGCTTTTCACTATTGAATTGTGTTCTTGCTTCAATAAAACATTGTCTATGAAAATCCAGGGCTTGCTTGCGAATATTCTGTGGCAGATAGGTTGATACCAAATCGCCTTGAATGGACTGTAAACTGTCGGTGCAACCCGTTACTTTCATGAGACTGTAAGTAAAGCTCGACATGAAGTTCTGAATGATGGCAAAGCCTATGGGAATTTTGACCTGGTTAGTTAGCAGATCTGCAAAGGCTTCATCATAAGTTGTTCCGCTGTCGCCAATAACCGCAGTAGTTGGATTCTTCAATCCACATAAGGGTTTAAATTGCAGGGCTTTGGTTTCCAGTGGTACGCAGGGGTAGACGAATAAGCTGCATATCAGGAAAGTGGTGGCCAATTCATAAAGAAAATTATTTAATGCATGTTCAACTGCATAGAACGCTCCAGCTGGATTAAGCACGTTCTTAAGAAAGCGATAACCAATGGCCAAAAAGCCAAGATACAACAGCCCTGTTTGCCACAGGGCGTTGAATAGAACCTCATACTGTTGCCAGCCTAGATAGGTGGTGTAGAGAGATAAAGGGTTAAAGACAATCATGATTAAGCTCCTTTATTTTCTTTAACGTAGATTGCACCGTTTTTAACAGCAGGCTGTTCGTGATCCTGACCTGGGATGTTTTGGCTTTGGGCTTGATGTCTAATATCCATGATGGTTCCCAAGGTTTCGGTCATCATTTTTTTACGGACATCGTTTTCAAAGGACAAGGAGTGAATGTCATCATCCAATTTTTTTAGGGCAAACAAGACCATATTCATAGCTGGTTTTAAATTCTGTACTTCTTGCACTTGTAAGCCTGCCTGCAAGATGCGGCGCATCATCAACGCTTTATCCAACATATTTTGAACAGCGATTTCCTCAGCTAGTTTGGAGACAGTGAGCATTTGTTCTTCACGGGTCAGGTGCTGAATAGTGGTAATGACTTCATCAGTAATCAGTAAATTGGAGGCGCTGACTTTATGTAGATTTTCTTCAGTCAGAGTCCAAGTACCATTGACCAAATTCCATAAGGCTTTGGCAATGTTCTGACTACAGGTATTAGCGTTCGCACAGCTTTGCAATAAAGCTGATAAACCAATTCCTGCTTTAGCATCATGGTTTTGTTTGTTCTCACTGCTGCTGACCTGAATATCACCAAGAACCTTAACTGCCCAATTAGCTGCATCGGTAGGTGTCGGCCAGCTTTGTACCATAGGTATTTTGGTACTTGGTTTCTCCAAAGAATCTAAGGGTTTTCTCTCTAAAAGGATGTTGTAGCCAGCAATAACCACATCATTAATGACCTTAATAGGACGTTGAAACTTACCGCCAGCATTGCCTTTATCGTGGCCTATCCAGGGAAGCCCATATTCATCACGTTTTTGAGCAATACTTTTCGATGTCTCAGTCACATCAACATTTTCCTTTTTAGCTCGTTTGGCAGCATCAAGCCATCCCTGACTATCGGACACTGATAATATGCCCTCCATTGGAGATTGGTTTTGTTCCAATGCTTGTTTGACTTCCTGACAATCTTTAACTTTGAGAGTAAATTCATTTTGCGCGCTGGATGCTGCATTTTGCAGAACATTGTATAAAGCAGGCATGGACTGTTGTAGCTTATAAAGAGGGAATCCTGCGACTGAACCTTTTAAGTTATCAATGACACCTCCAGGGATGTTTAACGCTGATTTTTTCAAATCCTGAAAAGTATTGGTAATGGATACGACAGGATTAAAACCGCTACAGGAGAATCCCATACGGCCATCAATATCTGCACCAATAACCAGCGTTTGGTCTTTATTAACAGGTGGAATAAATAAATTGGAGGTTCCGCCTAATTCATAATAGTAATCCGATTGGCTAGGCATAAAGCTGCCAGCATGAGTCAGTGTTGGAACGAGTAAAGCTAGTAATAGATATTTTTTCATGATGATGTCCTATCGTTTTTGAGGTTGCCCAACCTTGGGAAAAGTAAGAAAGTTCACGAGCTTGCCTTTATTCTGAATACAGCCACGGTATTTGCGCCAAAGAATAAACACGTAATTGCCATTTCCGGCTTTTTCGTCTTCAATGCCGAAATCCTGTGCGTCACCTGGGTGGATATTGCGATTTAACGGATAGATTTCCTGCCAGATGACTTTCGTGTTTTGTGGGTCGTAAATGGCATTAGACACCACACAGTTTTTACCGCAGGAATTAGCGGTTGACTTAGTGACATGTAAAGGGTTTTTATTAGTCACAATATCTACAGCGTGCATGGCTGCAACGACTGAGGCTCTATAGTTGTAAGGCTGAGTGACGCGCATTAACCTAGGAATTTCAGAACCCCAATGCTGAGTGAATGTGCCTATTTCATGATTGATTAACAGGTGAGGATGAGTTCCCATATACAACAATTCAGCTGCTTCTGTTCTATCCATGACTGCATCAGCTTCGGCGAGATAATAAGGAACACCAAATCCAGTTTCTGGTTTGTGTGATAGATAGGGGATACGGTAAAACGCAGCAGGGCTGCCAATTACATCAACAATGCGAGTCCGCTCATCATTGATATGAAGATCTGTGGTTTGACCGCTGTCATTGCCAAATCCTAACGCTGAGCCAGTCGCAGCTTTATAGGCTTGTTGGTACATCGTTCTTGCTGCTTTGTTTTCATAAAGCGTTCGAGCTTCAAGCCAGGGATTTTCTTCAGGTTTATTGCTGACGGTAATTACTAAATCAGGCAAAAACTGCTCAACCGCAGGAGTGACTTCAAGCCTTGGCGGTAAACGTCCCACCGTCCAAGTGCAAGAGCCAATGACTTTGTAATGGCTATTTTGAAACAACTTTTGCAAAACTCGTGTAGCAATTGTGAAGGTATTCACTGGATGCGGTGGGCTTGTGCTTTCTATAGCAAAGGCAGTATTAGTCATAAAAATAAGCCCTGCTATGAGTAGTTGCTTTTGGTTGTTCGAGTTTTTTAGCCATGATTTCAGCTGCTTCAAGGACATCATGTTCTTTCTCCAGGAGGTGGCGTTGTGCTTTTTCTGATTTTTCAGTCATTAAGAGGGCAAGCAGGTAGCGAGGTGGAATGACACGAAACAATCCTTGATAGCGTGAGCCTAATAAAACTGCTTCTGCATACAAACCTTTTTGTGAATCAATATCTCTGATTAAGGTTTCTTGTTGCGGTGTTAAGGATTTAAAGCGTTTCACATCAGTGATTTCTTTTTCATCCAGTCCCAATAAAATCCAGGTTTCAATTAGCGATAAAATCTTTGCAGCCTTTTCAGAATTCATGTCAGTGACGTTTTGAGTAATCGCAACCAGCCAAAGCCCTAGTTTTCTGGCTACTTTGGCCACTAATAGGCACACCGTTACCACAGAAGGAATTTGAAATTGCAGATGGGATTCATCAATAAAAAGAAAGGTTGGCCTATTGTCGTTTTGAGTAGCCTCCGCCATGGCCAGTATTCTTGGCAACAAAGACACCATGACCAAAGCCAGTTTTCCGGTGTCATCTTTAATGGCAGAAATATCAATATGAAAGATATCAAAATCACCTAAAGGTTCTGTTGGCACATTAAAGAAGCGTGATTTGGCGCTGTTAATGACATAACTGTTTAATCGGTCGTGCATATCCAGAATCCGGTCTTTCTTACGCGTCACCGTTTCTTTATCCAATCGTCGTTGAAATGCACTCACAATATGTTCAGTCAGCATTTGTGGTATGCCATCGTTAAATGAAGTTAGAATGGCATCAATTAATACTTCGATTAGCAGCGTTTCATCAGCTAGGGTAAATTGTTCTTCTTCCATGGAATTGGCTTCGGTAATCATGGTACGCAAAGCTAAAGCAAGCTCTGCAAGGTATGCACGAGAACCATCACCACAAGCTAAATCTTCTGAGTGAGCAGGATCTTTAAGATCTATGATTTTTTGAGCTATTAAAGCAGCTTGTTCTGCGCTTAAATTATCTGTTATTTCTGGAATTGCTTTATACGCTTCACAAAATGGATTTAATGGAACAGCTTCTTCTTTTTTATTGCTTAATAATAATTGCTTGGTTTTCTTACCATGGGCTTTGGCATGAACGAGCATCCGATCAAACGAGTTCCCCATTTCAAAAAGTACTACACGAGCGTTTTTCATGGCGAGTAGTGATTGAATCATCCAACCTGTTAAAACTGACTTGCCACCACCAGAGTTGGCGAAAATCGCGCAATGCGAATTTTGGCTGATAAAATCATGGTGAAGTAAGTCAAAGAAAACAGGTTCGCCTAAGCGGTTGAAAAAAGGAAAGCAGGGTAGATGCCTTGCCCCTTGGTTTCGGCCATAGACTGGAAGCAATGCTGCAAGTTCCGTGGCATACATTAGACGGTCAAAGCATAAGTACTTACGGGCATAGCGGGGATCGAAATTAAACGGCAAGGCATTGAGCCAGGAATTTAAAGGGTGAATATCATAGCTGGAATGAATTAAGGGCATCTTGGCATCATTGAAAATGGTATGCAGGTTTTTTTCTATGGCTTGGGCTTGTTGTTCATCTTCGACTTGATAAAAAACAGCCTGATTAACCCAGAACAGACGATTGCCAGTGCTTAACTCATTACGGGCAGTTTTAATATCATCTCTTACTTCTTGTGGTTTTAAGCTGGTTCCCACAATTCCCTTTTCTAATCGTGTGAGATGAGAGTCCAGATTCTCATCATGGCTAAAGACGACTTGAATGGTGTAGATACTTCCTTCTGGCAAGGTATCCAAAAGCGCATAGCGGTGTTTCGGATTGGCTTGTTGTCTTTCTCGGGAGACTAAACCAATAATGGGCGCTTCCTTTAAACCATCAACATACAGAACTTTTTGTTTACATCCTTCAAAGATAAATCCATGTTCATCGCTTTCTGGTGGCGAAAAGAATATATTTTGCGCCAGATTAAAACCTGCGGGTATGAGATTGGGGTAGGGATAGTGTTCCAAGATCTCATCGGCTGATTTCGGATTAAACCAGCGTATCCACCACTGATAATAATCCTGACCTTTAAGGCGTTTGATTTCTAAACCTGGTGAGCGTAGTTTGGTTTCAATCTGACTGATGACTTCTTGATGTTCGATAAGAATTTGTTCTCTGGTTAAAGTGGTTTGATGTAGTTGCCTATAAAACAATACTCTGATTCGTCGTCTTCGTCCTCGATAAGGCGCACCTGTTTTAGGATCGAGAAATAAACCTTCTGGCCTGGTCATTTTATTGTAGAGATCGTGCAGACGTTGTAAGTAATCTTGCGTTAATGGGCTGTCAATAAACTGTTGTGGAATTTGGGCTTTAATATGGTCGATAACCGGATCAAGGCAATATTCGTCTTGAACAAACATTTGCATAACCCAAGGGTCTATTGCATGGAGTGGAACCACTGTTGCAAAGGTATCGCGAATTTTATTAAAGAGAGCTTGCAAGTATTCATGGGAAGCAGCTTCGGCTTGAATATCGCCTAGCTCAAACCCTGATCCCAAACTTTTTCCATCGGCAAATAAAAACACCTGTTCTTGTTCATCGAAATCAACAATAGCCAGTCTGTCAGCAAAAGAGGGCAACGGATTGGCGTATTGCTTTTTAATCGTTTGTTCTTTGATGGCTTGGGAATTCATTTCCCCAAGCAACCAGTTAGTTAATCGTTTCATCATGCCTCCTTAATACAGTTCTGATGCCAGGGCATATTGATTTTGCTTATAAAGAAAAAAGCGTGTGGTATAGGCTGGTTTGATAATTTGTTCATCCCCGAGCTGAGCCACATGCGCAAAAATATGGATAGGCACTTCGGGATTAGGCAGTTGCTTAAACTCTTCGCTTGAATCCTCAAACCGCACCTGTTGAACAACAGCTTTTTGTATAGGTTGTTGCATGCTTTGCTGATAGAGCTGGCTAACAGTTAAGCCCTGCTCAGGAATGGCGCTTTGCGATATATTGGCGGTTGAACAAGCGCTCAAAGCCAGACTAGCGCAAAGCATTGTCAAAGTTCTTTTGTTGATGGTAACCATAATCTAATACCCTCCCTTGGTGTTCTTTATCAATAGCTATGGTTTGACTGAAATGAAGACTGAATTGGTTTGGTATAAAGCCTGAATGACTGCGGATGCTGGCAGGAACAAAAACCATATCGAAGCTGCCTTGTATCCTTTTCTCAAGCCAATCAGTAATTTTTTGGCTGCCCTCGTTGATAGCGCCGCCAGCGGCAAAATGCGCTAAATCACCCGTAGGCGTGGCAATCGCAGAACCGCCTTCGGCTTGATAACTCATTTGCCATTTGGATAAAGCATTGCCTGCCCCCTGAATACCGCCAGCAGCCATGAAAGCAGCTAAAACTCTGGGGGCATTAGTGATGTACTGTCCTTTAATGCAAGGATTGCCGAATTGAGTAGTCAGATAACCAATGCTGTCATTGTTCACCAGCTCCGCAGAGCTTTTCATTTGCTCTTGGCCGATACTGACAAAATGCCCATCCTCAAAGACAAATAAAGCGGCAGTGACATACGCGCGAACGCAGCTGATGTTATCGAGAAAAGAACCTACGCCAATGGAGTAACCACTGATTTTCATTCCGATAATTTCTTCCGGCAATTGCATCCCATTGGCTGTCATTAAGTCTCCACGGCTGACCATTGCGGTAAAGGGAAACAAAGGTTGCATCAGTTTGCCTTCAACAGGTACTTCACCCATCAAGGCAGACAACAGCGTGACTTTACTGAAATCACTGCCTGCTGGAATGGTATAGAAGGGTGTTTTGGTTGGGGCTTCTTCTTTGGCTGAGGTGTCTTGTTCTGCAAAGACTTTGCCCTCAATAGGAGCTTTATCCAGTAATCCATCCAGATCTTTGATTTGGCCAGATATAGGAGCCTGGTTGCCTTCCATGGGATAGGATTGAGTCTGATGATCAGTAAGGGCTGAGAGCTTTTCTTTCAGCGTTTGCAATTCATCTTGTAGCGTATGGCTTGCTTCTTGTATCGGTTGCTTTAATTGTTTTTGCAGCGATTTATTCTCCTTGTGCATTTGTTCCAGTTTCTTTTCTGTTTCCAGAAGTCTTGCAGACACATCACGTATGTTGTCGTTGAATTGGCTGGTAATGGCTTCATGAAAATTATTGGGATTGGGTGTATCATCATGGACAGGCGTACTATGACGGCTATTGATAAGAATCATGATGACTGCGAGCACTACCGATCCAGCTAAGATTTTAATGCCTTTATTTTTGTTCATCGGCTGTACCTCGCATGTTGAGTAAGCCCTGCGGCAAAGGGTTGATCTGAAACCAAAAAGACGGTGGTGCTCTCATGTTGATTTCGTGGAGGTAATTCTCCTTTGGGATAGAAACTTGCAGTTTGCCAATGCCCCATCAGTTTTGAAAATTGCAGTTTCACAGGTTGATTCAACAGGTTTTTCAAATCGACCGCAGTCACATAGAGGCTACCGCCACGCCATGAAGCCAGAGGGTGCGCTTCAATGCTTGCACCATAAAATAAGGGAATGGTTTTGTTGGTTTGCATGGGCGAGCGATAAATACCCTCTGGAATATTTCTAACCCGTTCAGGCGAATACAAGGCTTGAATAGCAAATCGGGTAAGCTGGATGGCGTTGTATTCGTATTGGCTTGCAGCTGACTGATGCGTGGTTTTGGGATCATCAATCAGGATTTCAATAGGCGTGGTATTGGCGGCTTTTTCATTGGCTTTAAGATTCAGTATTATGACTTCACCTTCGGGTAAGAGCTGCACAATCAAACGTGCATCGTTGAAAGTGTCTTTGGCCTTTAAATACAAACTGCCTTTAACTTTTAGAATATCGAGGTTGGTACTGAGTTGTTGATCAATGATTTTGATGGCCTGGGGAAATTGAACCAGCCTTTCTTTATTGATAGGTAATTCAATCGTTAAAGGGACTTTTTCCCAAACCAGATGTTCGCTTTGCAGGGCGTAGCTCACTTGCGTGAGCATGAAGCCAAGCATTAATACAATGTGTTTAATGCGTTTCATGGGATTCCTCCGTGTCGACCAATAAATCTTGTAAACGTTCTTCAGGACGGGTATAGCCATCGAGAGCAAGTTGGAAAGGGTTGTGTAAACGAGACAAATTGAGTTTGACTACACGCAGGTGATAGGCCGCTACTTTGTCAGCAATCACCATGCCGCTGTTGTCTTTCAGTCTTTGAGTAATGCGCAGGATTAATTTTACCTCCCAAGTATCAGGAGCAATTTTTCTAATATCCTGGGGTTCCATGAAACGATAGAGGCTTGCTACTTGACTGCGGTCAAAAAGCTGCGCGTTTTTATATGCACCCAGCGTATCTCTAAGTAATTGTTCATGACGAGGGGTAAAATAATAGTGAAAGGATTTGATGTTTTGGTTAAATTCTTCTTTGCCTTTATTAGACCAGGTATATAGCGTTGGTATTAATGAGGACACAAATCCTTGTACATATTCATTAGGGATATCGCTTGCTTTCATTAAGCCGCCATTGGCTGCCATATTAGGGCTTAGCCAAAACTCATAGCGTTTGGGCATGGTCATGAGGTTAATGATTAAGGCCAAAACGATGACTGATAAAAGGCCGATAAAAGCCAGTAATAAACGGTTATGGTGTTGTAGGTTGTCGATTTTTTTCCAATATTCAAACATTAGGCTCTCCAACAGATTTATTCTTTTGCCACTGTCCTTGATAATGAATCCAGGGCGAGTGTTTGAGCCTTAATCGCACCATCCATTGAATGGTTTTCTTCATCACATAACCGTAAGGTTTGCCTGCTTTGATACGGGCGACGCCTTTAGGCCACACAGTAATAGATAGGATGAATCCAATCACAAAACCGATGCAGCCAGCGGCCAGCGGATACCCTGCCATTATTCCTAAAAGAATAAAAAACAGGGTGGATACTGGCGTTGTAGTGATGACAATCCAAAACAATTCACGCAGACTTAAGCCTTTCCAGGCAGGAAAGTCATGTGACAGATGGCGCGAAGAAGGCTGACTCATAATTTCACCTCCTATATTTTGAACTTGGTAATCATGGTGTAACCCACGTAACCAGAAGCGATGCTAATGGCTAAATAGGTGATGCCCATTACGGCAAAAGTACCAAAGGCCACCATGGAGCCTTCGTTCTTTTTGGACTCTTCAATACCGTGCTGCACAGTGGTAATGAACTTGATAAAGGTCACGACTGCGGTGATGAACAGCAATAGGCCAAGACCTTGTTTGACGTAATTGCCTGTTACCGACATCATGCTTTTTGAACCATCGCCGATGTTGTCCGCATCGGAAATTTTAGGGAACCAGTTATCTGCCAATAACACAGGGGCATAAAAAAGATTGACAGCTCCCAGGTAGAGCGTGCGAAGCGTTGTTTTCATGTTGTCTCCTTAACGAATAACACTAAAATGAAAATCATCAGACCAATGACCAGCCTGACCATTCGAGAGCCGAAGTTCAGCAAGTATCCTTGTTGCTGTTTCTCCTCGGCTCCCATCATGTGGTTGACGCACCACATCACCGCTAAAATCACCAGAGATATGGCAATAAAGCGAATACTGCTGGAAAAGACATGTGCTGAGATGTTGTTGCTGGCTTGTTTGAATGTTGAAGCAAACATTCTCGCTATTTCGTCTTTACTCATTAGGGTTTCCTCACAAAATCCATTTCTAAGGGTTTAATTTTTCGAGGGGCAATAATGGGCTGGTTAATGTAGTCAATCAGACCATTGCGAATATTTAGCAAGTCCTCTCTCAATCCTGCGTGATGCTGGCCTTGGAGATCTTCAAATCCTTCTATTTGCAATTGGATACGGGCATTGGGCGTTATTTGTGTTTGCGCTTCATCAAGTAAAGGCATGATGGCGTTAATCTGATTAATGATGCGTACCAGCGTTTCATTTAAATCAGGGTTATTCCCCGAGCATTGCAGGCTTATTATCATTAAGGTGAGGCATAGTATTCGTTTCATGGTTTCTCCCTATAAGTATTTCTTAAAGCGGCTGGCCGTCATGGCTACCATTAATCCCATCAATAAACTGACAGGTATAAAGACATAAGCAGGGGTGATGCTGACGGGCAGGGCAAGCCACAGCATGAGTAAAATCACCAATCCCTTTTTCAAATAGTGATTAAGCCTGTGGAACACATAAGAGGATTCTCGGCCTAAACAAGCAGTGCGTATCGCTCTTTGATTAAGACCGTCAACCAGGCCTGCAATCATGGTTAAAGCAAATAAGGGCAGGGCAGCGAATAGGATAATGAGTTTGATTAAAAGGCACTGGCTGCTTAATAAAAGGATCTGCAAGAATTGTTGAGATTTTTCGATTAAGTCTTTGGCAAGATCATTGATGGCCAATTTGTTTAGATAGGGAATGGCGAATGCCCAATCTGGTTTGGCATTTAAAGGTAGAACTGCCAGAAGCGAGCCTTGATAAACAGGCGTAATGGCTTCTCTTTGAGTGTTTACAAGGACACTCACTTTTTCAAAAGCAAGGGCGTAGCCGTGTAGCATCCATTGGCTCAATGCCCAGATAATAATCGCTAACCAACCTAAAAAAAGCACTATAGTTAATTGCATGGTCAGTTGCCTTGAATATTGCTTTACTGCCATACAGCCCCCTCAGCAATGATTAAGGGGTAATGTTGTTCGTGGATATATGCCAGCAATGGATCAACATTGACGGGCAGTAACGGTAATTTGAATTTTTCTTGCAAAGCAACAATGGTTTCAAAATCATTGACGTTGGTAATGAATCCGGTGGCCTGCATGGATTTTAATTCTTTTTGATGTTGCTCCAACCATTGAATGGATGCTTTATCTGCACCTATGACAAACAGAGGCATGTTTAATAACGTGGTATCTAATGTTTTGCGGCTGACTTTGCCTGCTGTAGCTTGGCTTTTGGCTGGTACGCCTATAGGGCTAGACAGATTTAATTTCAAAGAAGTATCACTTTGTGACAGGGTTAAAGGGATGACGTTCATGCTATGAACATTCAACGCGACCAAGACTAAGAGCAAAATCCTAATCATTAAAATCTCCCCAAATCGACAACTTGCGAGGTTTTACCGTTGGCTATTAACAGCAATGGGGTTTGTTTCTTGGCAACTGCTAAGCCTTCAAATTGTTGGTTGCCTGGAGTTAGCGTGATTTGTTGACTGGTCACTAATTGAATGGGGATTTGATGTCGATTCGCCCACAACTGTATGGCGTTATTGTCCATGTCCAGAAACAGTAGGTTAAGTTTTGTATTGGGGGTGCGATTAATCGCGTCAATGAGTTGCAGTACAATGGTGGTAACAGCATCATCAGGTCTTATAAATAAATAGAGTGTTTCTCCCGCTTTTAGTTGAATAGGTTGATGGGCATAGGGTGAGTAAGGGGAGGGATCAAAATCACCAACCACGGGTACATCTTTAAATAGTTCGTTATACGCTTTGTAAAAGGCATTATTCCAAGCGATATTTTGCGCTACCTTTTGTGCTTCCTGGCGAGCAGCCAGGCTGGCAAAGTGTTCACGTTCCACATCATCTCTGGCGTTGAGTCCCAGGATATCAACCGGTGTCATGCGTAAGTCTTTGTAATACAGACTGCTTCGGCTTTGCATTAATTGCAGATAGCGTTTTTCCTCCTTTTCATTCAATCCCCATACTTTCGCTTCTTGCATTTGATCATCACTGAGTTGAAAATCCTTTTCCTCGATGACTTCATCATGAAATTCAGCAAGGCCTGCTTTTGCCAGAGCATTGTCAGCTTGCTGCATGGATGAGGTAGCAATGCCAGGAATATACAAGCCAGCAATGGCTTGTTGCCCAAGAACCAATCCCATGGCTAGGACAGATAGCTTAAGCATGGCTCACCTCATGTTGATTTAAGCGAACCAGCGCATGTGTTTTATCAGCGTTTTCAAATTCTATGATTTGCTTGGCAAAGTCGATTTCAAAAACTGTCCAACCAGCTAAAGCATCTCCTTTTTCCAATGCTTGGGTTTTGTAATGGTAAGCAATGGATGCAACGGGTATTTCCTGGATGCTGTCTATGCTTAATACTTTAAA
Organism: Legionella jordanis; assembly: GCF_900637635.1. Classification (NCBI taxonomy): domain Bacteria; kingdom Pseudomonadati; phylum Pseudomonadota; class Gammaproteobacteria; order Legionellales; family Legionellaceae; genus Legionella; species Legionella jordanis. The sequence goes on along the minus strand of NZ_LR134383.1, from coordinate 2,674,189 downwards.
GGGCAGCTGGTTTGCTGAGAGCATTTTTACAGGTTGCTTTTTCTCATCCAAATGGCGTAATAAATCCGTAATGCCTTCGAGTTGTTTTTTAATTGCTCCTTGTTCTGTTGTGAACATCTCACCTAATTGATGTTCATCTTTGTTTTGCAGTTGCTGAACGAATTTATTTAACTGGTTGAGGTTTTGGGTGATTGGCGATAAATCAGGTTGTTCTACAGGTTGTTTTAATTGCGTTTGAATGGATGCGAGTTGTTTGCCAAGGGTATTTAACTCTTTATGATTTGCAGGCGATTGATTTTTTACACATACAAAAATAATTAATAAAACATTTAAAACAAGCAGGCTAAGCCATTTAACATCCAGATACTTTCTCATCGTGCACTCCTTGTAACCAGACTAAAATTGATTTCCCTTAACAAATCATCTTGTTTGAGAAGGAATAACTGTTGTCCTACTAATACCGTCAGCCCTCGCTCAATTGTTAATGGACCGAGATTTCTACTGACTTGCGGTAAAGGTTGTTGAAAGACCTGTTGCAGGCTTTCACTTTGTTTTTCCTTGGGTGCAAGGTGATAACCGGAATAACGTAACCAGTAATTCACTGCTTCCCCTATGGTTTGAATGGAGGCAGGAAAATGAATCTGTTGCACAGTTTTTAATGGATTAATTTGAGCGGCTAGTGGTTGATTGCTAACCGTGGCATAGCGGTTTACTTGGGTGATATTAGCTGCATGAACTTGCAGACCACATAACACCAGACTGAATAGCATAGTTTTTTTAAGCATCATCGCCTCCTGATTGATTTCTAAGTGCCTGCGCTTGCTCATGTTGTGCCACGGCTTTACGGACAAAGACCTCCTTACGTTCAATATCAACATGCTTAGGCGCTTCTATACCTAGCCTGATTAGCCCCTCGTTTTCAGAGATCAAATGCACTTTGATTTTGCCTTTATCAATGTAAATTGCTTCACCGATACGGCGGATTAAGGTCAGCATGGTGTTTTCTCCTTAGCTTTTTTAAAGAGGTAGTCTTTCATTTGGTTGATATGAATTTGGACGACTTGGGGATCTGAACGGACATGCGGTTCAGTTTTTTGTTTGATCGCTTCTTGACGGGCTTGGATGCCTTTTTGAATGTTTGTGCAGTACTCATAAAAAATCGGCAGACAAGGAGGAACCGCTAGCTTCTTTTTTATTTGTTCTAAAGCAAGTTTCAGAACTTGATTGTCAAACTCGTTTAAGCCCTCTGACCATTCACGCTTTGAGAGTTCGAGAAAACTAGGGTTGCTATAAGTCGAGACCCACAGATAGCCATAAATTGCTGCAAGTCGCATAAACAGCGTATCCATTCGCTTATCGTACTCTGGTGTGGTCGAATGAGAGAATGTTGTTTCCTGTGTCTGATGATTCATCAAAGTCGAAATCGAAGTTTGCATCTTTGCAGGATTCAGTAAGGATATCTGTTGCTGATTTTTTCCGAGAACGTGCTTGATTGGCTTCATTCTGCTGCTCCTCTTGGGTTTTTAAGGTAAGTAATTCATCGTTCCAACATTTGCGTGAAAGCCAGGTAGCTGGGTATTTCCAGTTCGGCAGCCACTCGCCGATAAACTCCATTTCTTCACGGTTATTAATTTGGGCTTGTAGACCTGTTAGTATTTGGTCAACCATCTGTTCATCTGGTTGCAGATAACCAAACTCACGCCAGGCTTTAGTTCGGTCTTGTTTTAAAGGATAAAGAGACCAAAATTTTTCAAATTGCTGCTTTAAAAAAATAAAACGATCTTTGGAGTTATGAGGTGTGTCGGGTTTTGTGTTTTGCGCTGTGCTGGGTTTTTGATATTTTTTATCGTAACTTGATGATTTAATATTATTTTTATCGTTCTGGTTTGTGTCGGGTTGATGTGTCGGGTTTGTGACGGGTTTATTTTGAGCAGACAAATCCGAATTGGCTAATAAGCATTTTAAAATGAGTTGTTTGCCAATAGATTTGATCTCCACTAACCCAGCGCGTTCAAGCGCATAAATGATACGGCGTAATTGAGGACGGCTAGGACTACCTGAATGTTCAAAACCTTGATGGGGTTCAACGTAGAGAGCCTCCGCAAGCTGTTGATAGCTGATTTTACGTTTAACACCTACTAGGAAGGTATTACGATCCATATATGGACGAATCCCCAGCAAATAGGCTGATTGCTGAATGTAAGGCAATCCCATCAGTGCGGATAATTCATCGGTATTAACAAATAAAAATCCCATTTCGTTATTTCATCCTTAATAAGCACCGCTAAAAACAGCACTTGAACTATCAAATGATTTCAATTAGTATCAATCAATAACACGAAATGTGTTGTTGATAACCCATTGTAAATAGGCGCTTTTTAGAGTCAATGGGGTATTTCTGTTTGATAGCAAATGAACCTAAATGAACATGAAAAAAATTATTGGTAGTAGGATTACGCAGGCTAGAAAGGCGAATGGCTTGACGATTAAAGTTTTGGCTGAGAGGACGGGATTAGGGGCTGCTAGGATTGGAAATTGGGAGCAAGGTACTAGGAGCCCTGGTCCAGAGGAGGCAAAGATTTTGTCGAGAGAGTTGCAGGTTGCTGCTTCTTGGTTGCTTTGTTTAACGGATGACCCAAGAGGTGAGTTTATGAAAAACCAAATTATAGAGTTAAATCATGCAAAGCCAAATTAAAATAGATGAGATTTGTGATAAAAATATTAATTTTTTAATTGGTTCTGGAGCATCTTATGGGTTATTCCCAACTTTACAATTATCAATACATGATGAGCATTCTGGAAGACAACATACTATTGAAACTTTGGCTGAGTACTTTGAGAATGAAAGTAAGAATGGTTTAAAGACTCTACTTTTTATGTATTATTTTCAAAATTGCGTGAACCCTGTTATGCAATTTGATATCGATTCATTAGAGAATGAAACAAAAAATAAAGTGATCGATCAATACACAAATTTTTTGAGTACAATATTAGAGATTTTATATAAAAGACGTTCTCCTGAAAGAAGATGCAACATATTTACAACAAACTATGATGGATGTATCGTTTTTTCAGCAGATCAATTATTAAAAAAGGGGCTGTATGACTTTGCAATAAATGACGGAACAAGAGGCTTTAAAAAAAGATATTTACAAGTAAAAAATTTCAATTCATTTATATATCAATCGGGGATTTTTGAACAAAGTTATACTGATGTTCCTCAAATTAATTGTATTCATTTGCATGGTTCTGTTTATTGGCAAAAAGAAGGAGATAAAATTGCAGTTGATTATAAAAAAACAAATGATTTTAACGAAATAAAGGAAAAAATACTTTTATTAAACTCTTTCACTCAATTTACTGAGATTGTTAGCTCACCCAAAGCGAAATTAAGTAATTTCGATGAACTGGACTTATCTGAATTAACTGATGATTTAAAAACGGAGTTTTGGGAATTGTATAAGAAACTTCCCATTGTCAACCCTGAAAAATGGAAGTTTCATGAAACAGTTTTTGAAGAACATTATTATCAAATGCTCAGAGCACTAAGTTATGAATTAGAAAAACCTAACACTGTATTTATTTCTTTTGGATTTTCATTTGCTGATGAACATATTCTTAATTTGGTAAAGAGATCATTATCAAATCCAACGCTACAGTTATTTATTTGTTGTTTTAATGCGCTGGAGCTTGAAATAATGAAGGAGCGATTCAGTGGATTTAATAACGTTCAGCTTATTAGTTTAGATTCAAATATTAACTTTGAACTATTTAATAATAAGGTTTTACGCTTATACAATGATGAATCGGATGGAGAGAAATAATTATGGCCATCCAAGTCGGCGAAGTTATTGCGGTTCATGGAGTAAAAATAATTTTAAAAATTTTTGATGAGTCGAGTAAAGATACAATATTTTATGATGGAAATAAATTTAAAGGAGTGTCTATTCGTGAACATATAACTATTCAGCGAGGATTTAAAGATATCGTTTGCATCATTGAGGGCGAATACTTGGATGAATCTCGATACGAGAAAGATAGCAATAAGGTAATTTATATTCGCAAAGTTGAGGCGAAGCCACTTGGTTATTTTCATGAAGGAAGATTTGTAGAGGGTATAAAATTTTTACCCATGATAAAGGATCCTGTGTTTCTAATTTCTGAAACTCAGGTGGCAAAAATTTATCATGGTGATCGTTTAGTTAATTCCCTTGTGATAGGTAATCTCTTAAAGGAAAACATACCGCTCTCATTGCCATGGAGTAAATTGTTTAATACTCACATCGGTATTTTTGGGAATACTGGAAGCGGAAAATCTAATACATTAGCTAAGTTATACAAGACTCTATTTGACTTAAAAAAAGACTCTATTAAAGGAGTAAGTAAGTTTATTTTGCTTGACTTCAATGGTGAGTATACAGCGGATCAGCTCTTAGATAATCAAGACAAAAAGGTTTATCTTCTTTCCACTCGCGAAGAAAGCCCTAATAAATTTCCGATAGGCTTTGAAGAATTGTTGGATTCTGAAACTCTCGGATTGCTATTTAAAGCAACACCCAATACCCAACTTCCATTTATAAAACGAGTAGTTAAGGGGTGGAAAAAATACATAGCTAACCAAGAAAGTCTCAGTAATTATGTAAAGTATACATTTCAACAAATTTTTATGTGTAAATCTCAGAAAAAGGAAGCAATAGATTTAATGCGTCAAGTATTGAAAATAATTAGGAGAAATGAGCTAGATCAAAGAATAAGGCAAATATCTTGGCATAACAAAAATCTTCAATTTTTTGAAGCACCTGACACCTATTTTGATGGTACCGAGGAGCCGTATAATAAGGTTTTTAAAGCTTTAGTGGACGAAATTACTATAGATTCTCTGACATTTTTCGAAGAGCTTCTTGTTCGTTTTCATTTGCAATTAATAAATGATTTGAATGCAGGATATGTTCAGTTCGATCACATTCAACCCTTGCTAAAACGAATTGAATCATCTGTAGCAAATCTACAACGAGTTATTGAAATAAACGGTGAGTTTTCTGACGAAAAAATACTAACAATAGTTTCATTGCGTAAATGTAATCAAGAAATAAAAAAAATATTACCGCTTCTATTAGCAAAGCATCTGTATGAAAAACACAAACAGGAAATAACAACGCCACCAGATAAAACTCTCCATTTAATTATTGATGAAGCACACAATATTTTGTCACTACAGTCCATGAGGGAACAAGAAAGTTGGAAGGATTATCGTTTAGAACTATTTGAAGAAATTATTAAAGAGGGGCGTAAATTTGGCGTATTTTTGACTTTATCTAGCCAAAGACCAGCAGATATCTCGCCAACGATCATGTCCCAAATCCATAATTTTTTTATTCATCGGCTTGTCAACGATAAAGACCTATTTTTACTTGATAATACTATTAGTACACTGGATTCACTATCAAAAGGTATGATTCCCAACTTATCAAAGGGATGTTGTATTATAACAGGGACTTCTTTTGATTTACCTCTGGTACTTCAGGTTCATAAGTTAGAAAGACGTCATCAGCCAGATAGTGAAGATGTGGATTTAGATGCTATATGGTCATAGATAAATAGGTAGGCTTAGAATATATCTTCTCTAGTGGCCTAATTTGGTCTCTAGCAACCTTAGTTAAAACTTTATTTATCGGATTGAGTAAAATCTTCTCATAATTAATAACTCGATAACAGAACATGCTATCCCTGAAAAAGCGAAACGTCAAAAATATTCTATACTGATCAATATGATAAAGGATTATTGTAGGGGTCTACATGGAGTGTATTATTCAACCAAGCTTTATTCATCATCGTTCTAAAGCTCGCATTAAGGATTTAGGAGAGGTTTTTACTCCTGACGACAATGTTAATGCTATGCTTAAACTTCTGGAGCAAGACAATAATTTTTCTTGGTCTGATGAAGACATCGCATTCTTTGAGCCTTGCTGTGGACATGGAAATATTGTTGTAGCAATTTTTTTTAAACGGCTAGAAGCATTTTTTTGTAGGGCAGTTACTTACCAATCCCCCGAATATGCTGCTTACTATGCGATTGCAAACGCAATTAATACACTTTGGGCAATTGATATTGATAGAGACAACATAGCTGACTGCCGTACTCGGTTGCTCAAAACCTCTTTGCAATTCTTGGTTGAGAAGTTAAACATTAAAGATTATGCGCCCCTTATCAATAAGGATAGAGAATATATTGCCCATTTATTATGTACAATTAAATGGCAGATTCACGAAAATGAAATGTTGTCAGCAATGATAAATAATAAAAAATCCTCAAGGGTGAATGCTCAAAAAACCAAAATAAGCAATCAATGGATAGTTGAAAACGGTCATAACCCTATTAATTTCAAAAGAACTTGGGCTGAATACTTTAGAAAATACCAATACAAGAATTCCACCCCGATCCTTTTTAAACAGGCTTTAAATTTTATTAATGCAGAATATAGTTCTAAAAACGATATATTTGATTTTGCACGAAACGAACTGATAATAAAAATTAATCAAGGTAAAGAAATAAACTCTGGCGAGCTATGGAGCAGAATTTAACATTAAAAACCGCTCATGTAGTGGATATTTTGGGAAACGTGGTTGGAAGGGACCAGCAGATTATGACAATGGAACGATCTTGTAATCTGGTGACTCTTCTTGAGCCTTATCATTTTATTGAAAAGGAAGTTGTTTTTTTTGACCCATTTTGTAAAGCAGGAGAAATACTTTTGGCCTGCGCTTTTTTAAGTTGCTGGCATAAAAACAAGCTGTCAGATGGGTTGTTAAAGTTGGATGATGTTAAAAAAGAATTATATGACTCTGGTCGTTATTTTGGTTTATCTCCAGATGAAAGACACCATCGATTGAGTCTGAGGACTTTTTTAGGAAATACAAATTCGCATAGCGACAAATATAATCAAATTATCAGGAATGGGAATTATTTATCAGAAACTGATGGTCGATTGGATGAGTTAAAATTTAAAGAGGAGTTTTATAATATGCTTGATTATATAAATTCCGGTTCAAAACCTAAAAGAATTATTGCTGTAGGGAATCCTCCCTATCAAGAGTCTGATGGTGGTTTTGGTAAAAGTGCTAGGTCTATATACAATTATTTTGTCGAATCGTTAATTGACTCTAAAATGATCAGTGAATTTATTTTGGTAATTCCAGCGCGGTGGTTTGGTGGTGGTAAAGGTCTGGATGAATTTAGAGAACAAATGATCAATTCTGGGAAAATCAAGAACCTCAAATATTTTAAAAATTCTAGTGATATTTTTCCAACAGTAGATATTAATGGTGGTATTTGTTTTATTCATTATGCGAAAAATCACAATGGATTGACTACATTTAGTGATGATAAATATCAAATTAACTTAAATCTGAATGAGTTCGATATCATAGCGGACGACCCAAATGGTTATAATATAGTTAGGAAAATATTAAGACACTGGAATGGAAAATACATTGGCTCTATTGCTTGGTCAAGAAATCCATTTGGACTGGCTACAAATTATTTTAATAAATATAAAGAAAGTGGTGTTCGCAGTAAAAATTTTATTCCTTGTTTAACAAGAAATAAGATAACAAAATTTGTTGATAAGAGCTTTATCAAAAAGAATTTTAGTAAAATTAATGATTGGAAAGTTGGCATTCCTGCCGTAGCAGGAGGATCGAAAGGTAATCGAAGATCAACAATTCCACTTAACCAAATTTTTCTTATACCAAGTGGGACAATCTGTACAGAAACATATAGCATCATAGATACATTCACAAATAAAGAAGATGCTGAAAACTTAATTTCTTATTTGAAAACAGATTTTGCAAGATATTTATTAGGTCTTAGAAAAATAACCCAACATATTCCTAAAGATAGATGGAATTGGGTTCCATATGTAGATACTTCTAAAAAATGGACTGATGAAGAATTATTCTCGTATTTTCAATTAACGCCAGAAGAACAATTACACATAAAGAAAAAAGTTGCGGAGTGGTCATAATGGAAAGGCTAGAGTTATATGTTTATGCTACTCCGTCTGATCTAGCCAAGGGGCGTGTTAAGGTTGGGCATTCAAAGGTTGGTGGTTACAAATCCAGAATCAAACAGCAATTTGGTACAAGTAATGCTGAATACCCAGAGTTTATTTTGCTAGGTGAGCTTCCTCTAGGCAAAACAGATCATCATATTCATGCGCAACTAATAAAAAATGGCATTAAAAGGGTTGAAGACTCCCCTGGGAAAGAGTTCTTTTATGCAACATTTGATGATGTCAAAAGAGCATACCATCAAGTTATGCATGGTAGCCAACGCCTCCATAGTTATGAATTAAGAGAAGAACAAAAGCAAGCTATTGATAGGGCTGAAAAATGGTTTTTAAAAGATTACGACGATGAGGTAATTAGAGGATCAACTCATCCTGGTCGATTCTTGATTAATGCCAAAATGCGCTTCGGGAAATGCTTTACAAGTATACATTTAGCGAAATCATTAAATGCAAAACGCACTTTAGTTGTTACATATAAACCAGATGTCATTGGCGAGTGGCTTGATGCGGTGAATGAGCATGTGGATTTTGATGGATGGATTGGTATACGTGCAAAAAGTAAATCAAAAATATCAACAGAACCTAGTTTAGAGACTCACTCTGATTTTCATGACTACAATCACCCTATAGTTTTGTGTGTTTCACTCCAAGACTTGTGGATTGATGGAGATGGTAATACAAAAGAAAGATTACAAAATATCCCCAAAGTGAACTGGGATCTGATTATTTTTGATGAAGTGCATTACGGTAGTAGGACAGAGCGTGCTAGTCATATATTAAACCAAATCAAATTTACTTTTCGTTTAGATTTATCGGGAACCCCATTTAAACTAATTGAGCATGATGATTTTTGCGCACAGCAGGTGTTTACATATAGTTATCTTGATGAGCAGGAGAATAAACGAATAGAGAAAAACAATGATCCCAATAACCAAAAAGAAAAAATTTATCGATTAATGCCTGATCTTAATATTTCAGCTATTGAAATTACTGAAAAAGATATTGCTGATCAGCGAGATACTTTTGAAACGGATGATATTGATTTTTCATTGAATAAACTATTTGAAACAGATGAAGACGGTAATTTCGTCTTTGTTGATTCTGTCGATCATTTTATTGATGGTTTAACTAAGTCAGATCATAGCGCGCGTTCAATTAGTGTTTTTGGAAAATTAGGACAAAAATTAAATTGCCCCTCCAAACGCCATACGGTCTGGTGGTTGAAGAGGGTTGACTCCATTAAAGCGTTAATTAGGAAACTTAGTGTACACCCTTATTTTTCAAATTTTGTTTTAATCGATGCTTCTGGTTCAGATGCAGCTAAAAGTGAAAATGAACAAATTATTGCCAGAGAAAAATCAAAAGTTGAACATGCAATTAGAGATGTAAATATTAATCCAAGCAAATTAGGAACAATTACTTTGACTTGTGGACGGTTTTTGACTGGGGTAACTATCAAAGAATGGGATAGTATCCTCATTTTAAACGACACTCAGTCAGCAGAGTCCTATTTCCAGGCTATTTTTAGAGTGCAATCAAGATGGATTGATGAAAAAATAAATCAAATATTGAAGCCTACTGCTTGGGTATTTGATTTCGCTATCACTCGATGTTTGACAGTAACCTATGAGTGCGCTAGCAATATCTCAGATCAAATTGATCAACTAGCTAGCTTTGAAGGGACATCAAACACTAATATACCTACTCTTGATATTGTCACCCAAAAGTTATGTGACACATTGGATATAAAACGATTTTATGAAGGGGATTTAGTTAGCACTCCAACAATGGCTAAAGACATTTTTGAGGTTCTTAATCATGAAGGTTCTAAAATAGCTCTTGCTAGAAGAATTACTTCTAATTTACTGGTAAATTTTGCTCAATTGAAATTTATTGATGATAGGCTTAGAGAAATTTTGGGAAAAATCAAAGGATATCGAACTCAGAATGTTGCTGAAATTAGTACAGAAAAACTGATTCAAATTGGTGTGGATGCTGAACTTTTAACTGAAATTAAAGCAGACCCTAATCTTGATAACGAGGTAAAGGATTCTATCATTGAAGATTTTTATGAAAAAGAAAAAGATAAAGAGAGGAAAACTTATAAAGAATGGTATGCCACGCAAATAAAACGTTTAGCTATTTGTATGGCTGATTTCATTTATATGACCTATGAAAGAGAAATTAATATTGACGATGTGATTGAAACAAAATCTCTGATCTTTCCTCGAAAAACCGGACACCAATATTATGCAGCCATACCAAACTCACTAGGAGTTTGAAACCCTAAGGTTGAATGGATACGCTTGCGATTGTAAAACACTTCAATATAATCAAACAGAGTCAATTGAGCATCTTTTCTTGTTTTAAAAGGAGTCCCATAAATCGCCTCCACTTTCAAAGTATGATAAAAGCTTTCCATAACAGCGTTATCATAGCAGTTACCAGCACCACTCATGGAGCAAACAAATCCATGTTTCTTAAGAAGCGATTGGTAAGTATTACTGCAATACTGCGACCCTCTATCAGAATGATGAATAACACCTTTAGGAGGGCTATTACGATGAATGGCCATTATTAAAGCCTCCTCAATGAGTTCTGTAACTAGTCGTGTTCCCATACTCCAACCAACGATTTTTCGATTAAATAAGTCGATTACAGTAGCTAAATAAAGCCATCCTTCATTGGTGTGAATGTAGGTTATGTCAGCAGCCCAGGCGATGTTTGCAGCGATAGGATTAAACTGTCTTCCTAGCCGATTTTCGGCAACAGGCTTTGAATGACGACTATCCGTGGTTACTTTAAATCGCCTTGCCGCTTTAGGCTTAAGTCCTTCTTGCTGCATAAGTCGCTTTATCCGCGCTTTCCCATGATGTTTTCCCTGCTTATGCAGCGCCTTCTGTAAACGTGGAACACCATAGGTTTGGCGTGATGCCGCAAATTCATCACGTAAAGTTTGAGCCAAAAGCCTGTCTTCCTGCTGGCGAGGGCTATCAAAACCTTTTAGCCATGCATAATAAGCGCTACTTGAAACATTTAATACTTGACAAAGTTTTTTTACTCGATGGAACGCCGATTGTTCTTTTATTAACGCGTATTTCGCTGGCCTTCCTTGGCGAAAAACGCGGCCGCTTTTTTTAATATTTCTCGTTCCTCTTCAAGCTCTGCTATACACGCTTTTAATCGTCTTAACTCCAGGTCTTTCTCATCAAGTTGCGGTTGATTGGGGAACGCTTTTTCTTGATTGCTTCTATAATCTTTACGCCAATTATAAAGATTGTTTTCGGACACTCCGAGTTCCCTTGCTATTTGTCTTAAAGACTTATTGCTTTGCTCTAGCAATTCTATTGCTTTTATTTTGAACTCTTTTGTATAAACATTTCTTACCATTTTTGCTCCTTGTTGATGAGAGTATATCTCTTAAACAAGGTGTACGGCTATTCGAGGGAGGATCACTCCACAATTTTTTGAGATAATGACGGGAATATCAAAGGATGATTTTTCTGAGCTTTGTACTAAGGGATTTATAAAAAAATCACCATTAAATAGAATCGTAAGAGAATTTAGAGATCAGGAGACAACCTCATTAAATCCAGAGGAATTTATCTTGATGAATATATCTTCATTAAGAAGCCATCATTAAACTTCAGTGCTGTTCAATTTTGATTCACATATCTTTAATCTGAAATTTAGATTTTTCTCATGCCATCGCTTTAATTTTATGGCTATAAAGACAGCTCCGATTAATCCATAGACTAACAATGATGGGGATGATGGTAATCCAGTATTTTTCACTAACAAAAATGAAATCAGAGGTGCCAGGCCAGCTGATAAACTAGCGGCTGTGGAGTACAAAATTGACAAAACAGTACAGCGTAATTTAATAGGAAACATCTCCGATAATATCACTGGAACTGTCGCATAATAAGCCCCTGCAGGAATTGCAATTAATGCCTGACCTAATAAAAGATTAAAAATATCATGATGAGACAGTGCATAAAAAAATGGCTGAGAAAGGATTAAGAAGCCGATACTAGCAAAGATAACAATCCTTTCTCGATTAATTTTATCAGATAATTTTCCAACTAAAGGAAATACAGCTAATAAAACAATTAGTGAGAGTATGTTTGACAAGATAATTTCATGATCTTGAAAATGTCCATATAAATGAGCTTGCATAGGGCCATAAATGTAAATTTGGAAAGTTGTTGTTACTCCCAAGCAACTTAAAATAAATACATAGAGAGATTGGATTTTATTATTTTTGATATAGCTGATTGATTCAGACAACAGACTCTTAAATTTAGGCTTCGGCCTGTCCGCATAATACATGATGTACTCCATACTCTCAGGAATACATAACCGAATATATAATCCAATAGATGAACCTAATAGCGCAAGGACAAAAGGCACACGCCAGATTAGCCAATCATGTTCAGGATAGTGATTGGTAAAATATGTAACTAATAATGCTATGAATGATGCTACCAGCATTCCTGACATCGCACCAAACGAAGCCCAGCTACCCGAGTAGCCTTTTTTGGATACTTCTGCATTTTCAACAAGGTAAGCTGAGGAATTGAGATATTCTGCACCACAGGAAAAGCTCTGAATAACTCTTAACAATAATAAGGTAATAACAGAAATTGTGCCTATGATACTCTGAGGGGGGATAAATCCAATAAGAGTTGTTGATATACCCATAGTGAGAATTGAACCTGCAAGAATAATTTTTCTGCCATAAATATCGGAAAGTAAGCCCATCACCATAGCCCCAATAGGCCTAGCTAGATATCCACCGAAGAAAGTCAGAAAGACTAGAAACAAACCCTTTGAAGCATCACCAATTAGGTATTTGGCAATGTAGACTGAGAGTAGGCCGCAAATGGCCATATCAAAAGATTCTATTAAATTGCCTAATGTGCCAGCCAGTATGATTCGGGTTTGGTGCTTCATGCGATTATCCTTTATTTTGCATTGCCGATAAGGTGGTTAGTGAATCTTGATCTTCCACTCGGTCTAAAAATAAAAATCCATCCAGGTGATCAATTTCATGCTGAAGAATACGGGCTTCTAAGCCTGAAGCTTTTTTGGTAATTCTATTTCCATCTATGTCAAAGCCTGAATATTCAATTTCCATCGCTCTTGGAACTTCTCCCATTAACTCACCGCAATTAAGGCAACCTTCATAACCAGTTTGAATTTCTTGGGATAGGATTTTTAATGCAGGATTAATTAATGCAGTATCGGGGATGGGATATTCTGGTTTTCTCCGTTTTGTATAATCAGTACCAAATACAATAACCCGTTTGCTGATGCCAATTTGGGGAGCAGCAACGCCTACGGCGCCCTTATCAGCCATAATGCCGAACATGGTCTTAATCAGGTCTTTTAACCAGCTGCTACCAAATTCTGATTCTGCAATTGGCTCAGCGGTTTGTCTTAAAATAGGATCGTTTTTATCCAGGAGTGTGTTCATAGGTCACCTCATTGTTAATGATTAATGTCAGGTTGGGCTTAGTTGTCATACATGGTCGTTTGTCAGGGAAAGTTAAATACTCTTGAATTCGCCTTAACGTAAACTTGCCCAACGCTAATAGCTTTTCGCAATGAATGGAGCTTTTGTTCTGGATATAGGGATTTATCCGTTTTAATCCAAATGAAAAGATTGCTCTGTAAGAATCATATTCAGTAGGGATGGAAATACCTGTGATGAGTCCGGGTTTTATTTGTTTGTATTTCGTAATTGCTTCTATACAGCCTATATGAGCCAGTTCGCTCCATAATTTCGGCTGATCCTGGCTGATGAACTCTGGTTGATAACAGCCGTCTAATAGCCAGAGACTTTTCTCAATTAAATTTTGCTCTATAGCTGGGTTGGAGGACATGAAAAAGATCTGTCCTGCTTGATTGATGAGGGCAATGGAAGCATAGTCTGTTTCTACTTGCCCGAGTACGTCAGAGAACACTTTTCGCATGGTGATATAATGTTCAAAGAGAAAATCTTTTGCTTTAGGGTGAAGCCTTACTTCAACAGCTGTTACATCCATATCTACAAACTTCTTAAACGGCATGACTGTGCTTTTTTCTTTGTTCTTCGTAGGAAGAAATGGAACCAATGGCCAAGTCAATGATTTTTAGTAAATTATTTTCCGATGTGTCAATTGCACGTACTTCTTTGATCAATCCTAACACAAAATCGGCGTAATCGTCATTACTTCCATGAGAAACAGGGTATAAATGATGGCTTTGCTTCAAGATGTAATGAAGTAGTGTTTCATCGACTTCATTTTTCTTAGGAGCTGCATGTCCTTCCTCACCAAATAATAGCCAGCCTGGGTTTACATGAAGATGATGAGCTAATTGTTTAACTTTCTCATAATCAGGTAGAGCATCACCTCTTATATAGCGACGGCATATTTGTTCTGATGCACCTGTAAATTCTGCTAAGGCTTTAATACAGATCCCATTAGGTGAACGAGATGCAGTATGTCCTTTATCTTTGAGGGTATGGATCAAGCGATTTGCAAACGATTGATAGGGTCCCTTACTCATAAAATTATCCTTTTAATCGAACGTCGTAAAAAAATTATCATATAAAACGGTATCATTCAATATCATATCGTATCTTAATTTAAATTTCTTAAAAATACATATTGATAATTATTTTAATATCGTTTTAATATTAGTTTCGCCAAATGATACTTAATGTTAATTTTGTGCGATTTGGACTTTAGTACACATGTTTTACAGGAGTATATCGCATGTTTTACGATCAAAAGATCACCATCTATAAGGGTATTATTCAGTATCTACTGGATTCAACCAATTATTCTCTACAACGAATCGCTAATTTATCAAACTCTCCAATTGCTCATTTGCAATTAATCTACCAGCACAATCGTTTACCTAAAGAAAGTAAGGTTGAATTGAATTTGCTGAAGCTGTTTATCACAGTCATTGATATGGAACACAAGGGTGAATGGAAGGCTCGTTTACAACTTAAATAACAGAGGGATTTGGAGAATCAATGATGCAACCAGTTAATGATCTATTTACACAACAGATTCTGTTTATCAATGACGTAGAAGTCATTATCGGAAAGGACCGATTGACTTTACGCCGTTGGTGGAGTGAAGGGAAGTTTCCAAAGCCAGTAAAATTACATGGCAGAACTTTAGCCTGGCATAAAGACGTGATTGATAACTGGATTAATCAATATGTCAGATAAATCCATTTTCATTGTCTGAAGTGGTCAATGACTGCTTTAGACAATGATTAATTTCTAAAGGTTTATAAGTAATACTTATCATCCCCTTTTTCTAAAACCACTTTAAAACCGCAAGTGTGAGAGATGTTGAGGAAGTTACTAAGCTTTACATCTTCTTGCTCACCGGAGCGAATTTTTTGAATTACAGTTGGAGAAAGCCCTGCTTTTTCGGCCAGTTTTCTCACGGTCATTTTGCCATTCTTCATGAGTGCTTTGATGATTTCAGATAATAGAAACTCATCATATTCTTTTTCAAATTGTTCACGAAAAAGAGGATCCTGCATTTCTCGTTCAAAAGTAGATAAATGTTTCTTAGTCATAATAATCACCTGTTTTTACTCTACTGGTATATTGATCCATAACCTTTAAGGCTTTTTCCTTTTCGGTTAAAGGTAACTTATCCTGCTTCTTCCTAAAGGCATTAGTTAAAATTATTTTTCTGTCTTCAAAAAAGAAACATAAAAATCTATCTGGCTTAGGTTTGAAGGCATAAATTTTATCTCCTTCATGTCTAAACTTGGTTTTATCGTGAATGATACCGGCATCGCCCATTCTCTTTAAGAGCTTCAACAACTGAATGCGTTCGTCTTTATTCAAAGAATAATAATATTCTTGAGATTGGCTATGCTTCTTTTCGTCAAAGTACCATTCAATCGTAAACTTTTCGCCTTGATAGGCAATATATTCAATATCTCTATTCATTATAATTGTACCACTATAGTTGCACAAATTCAAATTTGTTTATTGTTAGTTCTTCTATCAGGCTACTCCATTTCTCTAAAGCCTCTTTGCGCTGGTACAGCATTTCGTCTTTGTTATAAGTCGCCATGATCTTAGGCATTTTATGTCCAAGACATTTTTCTATAACTACTGGGTCGATTCGCAATGTTTCTCCAAGCTGAGTGGCAAAAGTGCGTCTGAGATCATGGGCAGTCCATTGTGGGATACCTACTCGTTTTTGTATGCGTTGAATCGCTTTAGATATGGATTTATCGCCTAGTGGGGAATCATCATCGACCCCAGCTAAAACAAAATTAGATAAAGTAATTTCTTTTATTTCCAACAGAAGTTTTTTAGTAAGATCGCTGAGATGAATCTTCATACTAAGTCCAATTTTATTGTTCTCGGGAGGAATAATCCAAAGCGATTTCTCGAAATTAAATTCAGACCATTTTGCTAGTCTTAGCTCACCAGTCCTTGCACCAGTTAATAATATGATTTTAATGGCGTTTTTAATCTGAATTGACATAGAGTGATTATCACTATCCAAAAATAGCCATATTTTTTTTATTTCATCAAGATCGAGATTGCGATCACGAGGTTTTTCTACTCCACCTATGTCCCTTGCTCGAATATTTATGGCTGGATTAATTGTAATTTCTCCTCGACTTACCGCGTAATTAAATGCTTGTTTCAAAGTACTAAGCACTTTATTGGCGTGAACAGGGGAGCCTCTTTGAACTATATTATCCAAGGCCTTTGCTATGTCTCGAGGCTGTATTTTTTCAATTTCTAATGTTCCTAATAGAGGGATAATGTCAGCATCAATTTGTTGTTTAATCTGTTGGGGTTGCTTACGGTGTTTAACAATATAATTGTTGTACCAATCAGAAATTAACGTTTTCACATTATTATTTTTTTGGAGCAATTTTTTTTGGATAATGTCTTCTGGGTCTTGGTCAGACTGCCTTATCTCCCATAAATCATTAAAGGCTTTTCTAGCTTCAGCAACACCCATTACTGGGAAATTACCAATAGTGAGCCATTTCTCTTTACCGCCAAATTTATAACGGTAGAACCAGGTTTTTGTACCTTTTGGAGAAACTCTTAAACAAAAGCCATTACCCTCAGTAATATGGTAACGATTTTTTTCGGCACTTAAATTAGCAATTTTGTTATGGGTAAACTTTTCCATAATTATATCCTTGTATGACTCCAGTTTCTGGCTACACCTTTGGCTACACTTTTTTGTTTACTTGTATGAAATCAATTTATATCATTTGAAATATGAAAAGGCAACAAATCCTTTATTTTAAAGGCTTGTTTGGTTATAATTGAATTTATTTGAAATTGAATGGAATTGGTTTTAACTAGCATGGGGTGCTAGTGGTCGAAGGTTCAAATCCTTCCGTCCCGACCAATTTAACCCTTCTAACTAGAAAGTTTCAATTCACATATCCAATCCATTTTTTACATGTTTCTGGCGTACACTTAATAGAAAGTGCTTATCATTTTGGACGTGCTCTCGCATTCAAGTAATAATAGATTGCAATACTAGGTGAGAAGGAATATGTGTTTGAAAGGGAAATTCACGGCTATGGAAGCTCAATTGAAGTTAAAGGTAAAACAAGCAGAAAAAGAGTTTGTCGAGAGCTATGACGCAATCACTCGAGCACAAGCTGCAAAGGGGATGCTGGTTAGCGCGAATACTCTTATTCTGGTAAAGGATGCTGCGATAAATTGTTACGAGAAACACTCTAATGAGAGCACCAGTCTTATATTGCAAATATTTAATGGAGAGGATAACAAAATATACACTTGCTTCGGGGTAAGCAAATTAAAAAATTTATTTGAAGAGTCCAAAACTATATTACGTCAATACTTAGAAACAGAGCTTAGTAATAAATTGCACTCTTCAGCCCTAGGTGGTAATAACCTTCAGAAAGCAAAAATTCGAATACAGGAAGAAATGAAGCCTAAGATTATGTATATTGATAGTGAATCCAACTTAACATTTGGTCCCAGTTATCAAAAATAAAAAGAACAAGCTGGCACTCCTCATGGTTATTTAAACAAGCTACAACAATAATAGTTTCAGCTATTACTGCAATAATAATATCCCTTATTACAAAACACTTTCTATAGTTTGAACATGTTATTACATTACCTGGCTATACTTTTTACAAAGAGGAAAGTATATGGAAGAGTGGCTCTATAAATTTTTTAGTAATTCAATCTATGCCGACTGGGCTGTAGCAGCCACCACATTATTACTTGCTGTAGTTACTCTGATTTTTTACTTTATTGACGACGGTTATACTCGTCTTCTAAAAAATAGCGAAAAAAATAAATTTTATAATTTAGGATTTGATTTTTTGAAAATCTCGTATGCTAGTTGGAGTCCAGAATGCCGCACACCTACTTCTAAGAATCAAACAGTAGCAGAATGTATTGACGCTTTTCGTCGACAATTAATTGAAAACAAAATATACATGGGATGGCAAGATAAACGTAGGTTTAATCGCTATGTGAGATTAGCCAAAAAACATGCTGCTTTGTGGGAAAAGGGAGACATGAAAGGTGTTGAGAAATACCATAAGACAATTCTATCGGAAATAAAATGGCTTGCTGAAAGAACGGGTAGAGAAAAAGAGTATGAACAACTTAATAAGAACTAGCAAGCGTAGGTCAGGCCTTCGCCCGACAAACCACCACGAGTTTCCAAAACGCCCTCAAATAGGGCTAGTCAAAATGGTGAAGTGCTAATTTTGTTAAAAATTTATATGTGAATGAGTTATTAAGGATCAAGGAAAAGAATTTGTCGGGACGCCCGACCTATACTTGCGTTCTACCAGCTCGTAGTCTTTTAATTTAGTGGCGGCTACTATATTGAAGAAAGTAACACATTGGTTTTTCTTGTACAAAGATATCTCTTTAAGGTCATCACATTCTAAAGAGACTTGAGAGTCTGATATCAACAATTTTTCTAATTGTTCGGGGTATCTTTCAAGCGCATTTCCCAACGCATATTCCAACTTATTACCATTAAAAATGATATGCAAAGATAATTTTTCCTTTTTACACTCTTTGATTAAGTTAATAAGACCTTCGATCAGATTTCCTTTATAGGAAGGGAAATTTAAGTGAGAAAGATTAAGAACTTCTAAATGAGGAGGTAGATAAAAAACGAGTTTTGGAAGTTCATCAGCAGATACCTTAATACCGCTTAAATCAAGCTCTGACAATCGCCTATTACTAATTAAACCAGGCTTCAATTTATCGAAATCACTAAACGATATACTAGCAGCAATATCAGTACCGAAATAACCAAATTTAATTATCGATTGATTTTGTTTTAACATTAAATTGCACGATTTTAGAGCCGGTCCATTATCTAAGGAAGTTATGTGGATCCCCTGTAAACATAGTGTCTGCACGGAAGTGTTGACTTGCGTCGAAGCAGGATTTTCTATTCCAGCTAATGCTTGAAAAATACATTCTAAGTCCCTAAATGTCGCAGGATTAGGGCCCCTAAAACTCGAAAGTCTTAGATGTAGAACTGTCTGATTCCTTTGTAGAGCTTGCGCTAAAGGTAGAAAATTTAATTTCGTTTTTCCTAAGGAAAAACACAACTTCTCAATGGAGCAATGTTGTTGCGTTAAAGCGTTAGATATTTCGACAATAGCCTCATCTTTTGCCATACCCTCATCAGTAAAAACTAGCTCACTAATATTAGGTTTCCCTTCAATCGTTTTAAGAATCTCTCTTAAAAACTCCATGTTTAAATTTTTTAGTGATATCAGGATTGGCGTTTCATGCTTCCGCTCACTTGCGATTTTTTGCAGTGTAGTAAGGCAAGGTTGCTCTTGTTCTCTAGTAACGTTTGAAATACTTAACAAGCTTCGATTGGGGTTACAGATAAAATTTTGAAGTAAAGCATTATTTATAGCCAAATTGGTCAAACTAAAAGTCATGGTAATCCAAAAGCTAATGAAAGACCAAGTGTATCATAAATATACAAATCACGGGCTGCTTGGCAGTGGACGTTAGATCATCTGTTTTAGAGTCACTATAAAATACGCTACTTGTTGAATAATTTTATAGTGCTTAGCAACCGTAAGTCGGGCCTTGGCCCGACAAACCAACTGGTTCCCGAAAACGCCTCAAATAGGCTGGTAAGGTATAAATCTGATAGAAATTTTATTTAAATGAGTTTAAGAATCAAGAATAAATTTATCGGGCTAAGGCCCGACCTAGGCTGCATCGCCTATCATCTGCTAAACTGCTTATCTGGATTCTCAGGCTCTGGCTTATTGCTACGAGCGTTACAGGCTAAATTGACATCTTCCCTGGATACGGAGCCAAGATTAAATTTTGCCAGGGAAGTTATGTTAATGCGTTGGAAATCACTTAGTTTTTTAGCCGCCTCTACGTCTAAGAAAGAGCGCATAATCAGAGGAGCTGCAACATTCAAATTTAAGTGTTCTTCAGGGGTTAATTCATAAGCCTCGTTAATGGTTAATTTACCCGCCACAATTAGAGGGCCTATCCCTTTTAATTTTAGTCGTTCGTCTTCCGTCAGTTGCTTTGCATCTTCAAAGGACAATTTATCGGCGAGTATTAGTGGGGCTGCCACATTTAAATTTATAGCTTCATTTAAGCTAAGTTTTTTTGCCTGTTGAAAGGATAAAATACCGGATTCAATTAAACTTGCTGTGTAATTTAGAATGATACTTTCATCCAGGGTCAAGCGCTTGGCTTGTTCGATAGTGATGTGTCCCGTTTTGATTAAGGGAGTCGTATTATTTAACAGTTCGCATTCGTCCGCAGTTAAATCCTTAGCCTCTTCAATGGTCAGTTTTCCGCTTTTAATCAATGAAGACACTTGGGTTAATTTTTTCATCCTATTAAATTTCTTGGAGTCCAAACTTTTTACCTCATCCACATTGACCAAGCCATCCTCGATAAGGGACGTGGTTTCACCTAAATACCTGGCTTTTTGCAAAGCTAAAGATTTGGCTTTATCAATAGAGAGAATCCCCTTCATAATTAGGGATGCGGTATAACCTAAGCTTATACACTCTGATTTAGAGAATTTTTTTACTTCTTCTACAGCTAATTGTCCTGAAGTGATTAAGGATGTTAGCTGGTGTAATTTAGTATATTCGTCTTCGGTTAGTGCTTTTGCCTGGTCCACGGTTAGTATGTCTGCGTCAATTAACGCTATAACGTTCTTTACTCGCCAGCTTTCAGCAGGAGTTAATTGTTTTACCGATTCAACATCGACCTTATAGTTTAGAATTATTGTGAATAATTTACTTAGGTTTTCCCTTTCGTTTGCAGTTAATTCTTCTGCTTCTTTAAGCGTTAAAAATCCCAGACTAATCAATGACAAAATATTGACATGGTTTGCAAGCAATTGCTTTTGCTGTTCAGTGAACTGATTGAGCAGCTCATGATTCGCTGTTTTAAGAAATTCAGCTTGCCAAAATGAACCGTTTGAATCACAGCCAACATACTGTGGTAAACGACACTCAGGGTGTTTAATGAAACGTTCTCTGGCCTTTGATTTTTGGTTTTGCGGATAAATGCGATACTCTTCCTTTAGAAAATTGTTCCATAAATGGTTTAAAGAAGTAAGCGAATCTAATTGACGGGAGATTAACCGCTGCTGCGCCAGTTCATTTGGATTTAGATAAGACAATTCTTTGAGTAAAGCATCCTCCGATTGCTCAAAAAAACCTACCCCTAAGTGTTTAGTCATCGACCTATCCTGCATCATCGAACTATGTAATAACTATAGACTAAGCAATCAGGTCACGGTTTTGGCCTCACTAATCAAGCAACCCTCTAAGCACATAACCCACTAACTGGTTATTATTATCATTCCACCTAAATTGTTTTAAGAAGTGATATTGATTTGTTTTCTCCAAGCGCGACCTACATGCTGCTAAAGCCCAAAAGCCTTTTGCAATGCTCCATTTTTTTGATCCCTGCACTCCCAAAAGGTAAAATAGGCAAATTTAAGGCGTAATGGAATTAAAAAAACCTTTTGCGTCATAACTGACCATCACATCTGGAGCGGAGCATGCTCATTCACCTGAATGAATTCGAAAATCAGGCGCAAGCTGAAGCCATTTTAAAGAAAATATCTCAAATGCAGGTAACTGAGCTCACCCTTAAAGGTGATTTTTTAAGCACTACAGCAAGCCAATTCCTTCCTTTGCTTCCTAAAACTGTAAAAAAGGTGAGATTTGAATATAGGCCTAAGTACCGAAGTCAATTAGTGGATACGGGGTTTTCTATTTATTTTACTGATTATTCAGAACTCGATGTTGTCGGCAATTTTGCTGAATATGTGAATGCCTTGCCTGAGCACATAAAGAAGCTAACTTTTCATTTTGTCCATGAGCCCCACTTACCTCCTCTCATCAACTTCAGGGGCAATAACTTAATTAAAACGGCACAGGCACTTCGGGCTAACGTTACAGGAGTTGATTTTGCCCATTTTCAACTCGAGTTGGAATATGGCGAGAAGCAGCAATTATTTGAAAGCCTCCCTGCAACCCTGCGTGAAATCACTTTCTCATGGCCTGATGGCTTAAAGTTCATCCATGATGGTTTTGAATCAATTAGCCTCATCAGCGCTTCCTTGTTCAATCAACCAAAGGAAAAGCTCATTGAGCTCTTCAGTCATTTCTCCCGTAAAAAAAGCATGCGGCATTTGGACTTGAGCAAGACTCAGTTACATGAACTGCCTGTCGATTTAATCCCGGTACTGTTTAAACAGTTACCTGAAAATTTAGAGTATTTAAATTGGTCTGAGAACAAAATATGGTTAAACGGCGCTTTCTTTTCGAAAATGTTGTTTAAATATTTGCCGAGAAATCTGAAAGTCTTGAATTTGTCTGCAACTGGACCGTGCAATTTAGAACTTGAGGAATTTGTACTCTGCCTAAAAGAAATTCCTAAGTCTGTGATTGAATTGGACCTTAGTAATAATAATATTGATCTTCGTTCTTTGAGCGTTATACTTTCGGCTCTCCCTGTAAACATCAAACGCCTGAAGATATCTGAAGAGGACTTTAATTTACCCGCCGCTGATCTGTGCGCCCGATTTGCTTTCCTTCCTCCCCATGTAACCACTTTAATCTTAAGTGGAAAAAGTCTCCATGGGCTTTCTTCAATAGAAATAATAACCGCTCTCTCCCGATTAACTAAAACAATCAAGGAATTGGATTTTAGCGAAGGCGCTTTGAGTCATTTAACGGTGGACGAGCTTATAGAGGTAATTTCACAGCTCCCTCCTCATGTTAAAAAAATCAATTTAAGCGGCAATCAATTGCACAAGCTTAGCCCTTTGGATTGTGATAAATTTTGCAGTTCTTTTCCAAAAACACTTATGGAGATAGACATTTCTGATAACGGTTTTAGCGATTTTTGCCCCTTTGAATTTGAAAGACTCAAGGAGTCTATCCCTGCAACGATAAAAAAAATAATACTGGATGAAGGTAAATTTGGTTTCAGGCAAGATGGGGTTTTGGTGCCCTTTTCAAAGAATCGCAATTTATCGCTGTTTAAGCCAGTCAGTCGCCTCACTCAGCAAAAAGAGCTGGCTCGATTAAGAGTCGTATTGATGCAATGGCTGAACCAGGTTAGCTATTATCTCCCAGATGAACTGCTGTTGATCATTTTTAATGCGATTTTTGAATTTTCAAAGTTTAAATTGGATGACTTAATTGCGGATAAACAAGCGATTGATGAATATTCAGGCATTATCAACCAATTGAGTAAGACCTTGATTGCCGCAACGCCTCCTGATGTCATAACGGATGAGGTTCAACAACATTCATTTACCGTGGCTAAGCAGCGCATTGGCGCTTTAAAGCCAGGAGCCCAGCACCTTGATTTGGGTTGGTGTGGTTTAAATCGCCTGGAGGATAGGGCCTATATCCAGGCTTTATTTGAGTCCTGTCCAAAAACGATTTCTTCGCTGAGTTTAAGAAACAATGGCTTTCAAAGAGATTCAAGAACCTTGAATCGACTTTATTTAATGCTTAGTCAGATTCCTGAACACATTAAAATTGTGGATTTAAGTGGTCATGGCTTTGAACAATATGGGAGGATTGAACTTGAAGAATTATTTAGCCATTTACCAGCGTCAGTTCAAGGAGTTTCCCTCACTGATGAAAAGCCAATCAGCCCAGAACATCAAATTGCAAGAAGAGTTTGGCCGCACTCCTATAGCAATTTCATTGGCTCTGCTGATTTAAAAAAGGCCTATTTTATTCTTAAAGATTATACGAAGCAGGGTTCTTTCTTCTTGCGTTTTGTCCACATGCACTGGAATCGACATTATTCAGAGCAAATCAGCGCTTTGGTCCGTAAAATCGAGTGCGAAGTGATCACGACCTTACCGCAGTTGCTGTTTGAGCTTGAACAAATGGATATTGAAAACATGGGTGGCTCCTTAAGCCGAAGGTTGGCTTTTTTAAGTTATGCACCTAGTGATGTTGAAAATTTGGCAAGAAGGCAGGAAGATGCAGGATATTGCTACGAATCGCTTAGCTGTTAAGTAATCTTGAAATTTTTTCAACCTGGGTGTGATTCTTCATTTACACCCAGGTACCGGTAAGATTCTGAACCAACGCGATGTATTTTCTGTCGGCTCTTTGGATTCGGGGCAGAAAGCTCTAACTTGTGTAGAAACACTAGTCAAGAGATAAATGCTCTCTTTGCTTGCTGGAGAGTTCAATGGTGGGCGTCACTATTTTATATGGAACAATCCCAAAGCTCTTTCTTTTTAAATTTTTAAAGTCAAGACTACCGAAGTGAAAAAATTTCCATTATTATGGTACCGCTCACTTTCTAATTATCTAAATCCTCATTGTGGATAAATTCATCCTGCTATTAAAAAGATGCATGTAATTCCATCCGCACTTAGCCAAAAAAATTCAATACTGACAAAGGCTCAATGCGCCAGTTACAGATTTAAGTTATCCCCAAAATCTGTGAATAACTTTGTGGAAAGTAGAGGAAAACTCAGGGCAAACTTTGCTTTTTTTGAATGCGCAAAAACGATGCTAACTGCCTTTAATACTGTTGGTTTAACTAACTTACAAAAGGTTTTGCAAAGGTTTAAGATCAGAAAATTTCAAATATAGCAAGAAAGCGTTTGAGCCGCTGAAGTAAATAAACTATTTAGACAAAGTGGCTTGTTGTTCCCTAAGCAGTTGGGTGAGTTCTTCCCGGCGCAGGGGTTTTTCTCCAAAATAAAACCCTTGCACGATTTTACAACGATAGCGGCTCAGTATCTGAATTTGTTCCTCAGTTTCCACGCCCTCAGAGATGATAGTCAGACCTAAATTTTTACCCAGGGTAATGATGGATTTTACAAGGGTTGCATCATTGGCTGTTTTATCTATGCCTTGTATGAATGATCGGTCTATTTTTAATGTGCTAACTGGTAGTTCTTTGATTCGACT
The DNA here is from genome assembly GCF_900637635.1 of Legionella jordanis. NCBI lineage: Bacteria > Pseudomonadati > Pseudomonadota > Gammaproteobacteria > Legionellales > Legionellaceae > Legionella > Legionella jordanis. Next base: position 2,648,645 of record NZ_LR134383.1, on the reverse strand, counting down.
CAGTGATGAATAGCCTGTCCCAAAATCATCGATTGCTATGCTAACACCGATGTTTTGTAATTGCCTAAAAATAGCATCCAAATCCACTGAGTTTAACATGACGGCTGTTTCTGTTAATTCCAGCTCTAAATATTGCGGTGGGATTTTAGAATCTTTAAGGACCAGCATGAATGAATCAATGAATTTTTCTTGGGATAACTGAAGGGGAGAAACATTAACCGCTAATTTGATTTCTTTAGATACTAAGCCCTCAGCCAACCATGACATATACTGTGTACAAGCAGTTTTTAATACCCATTCGCCAAGTTGCACAATAATTCCACTTTTTTCAGCGATTGGAATAAAGTCATCCGGCATGATTAATCCTAGTTGGGATTGTTGCCATCGAAGCAGGGCCTCAATTCCGACAATCCTTCTATTCGATAAATTGTATTGTGGTTGGAAGACCAGGAAGAGTTCGTTATTGGCAATCGCAAGAGGCAATAAACTTTGCAATTCAGAATTTTTTTTAAACATTGAGCTGAGTTCATCTGAGAAAAATTGATAATTGCTGTGTCCAAAATTCTTGACGGAAGATAAAGCGATATCAGCATTTTTCACCAGGCTTGTGCAATCATGATTCACCTTTGAGGAAACTGAAATTCCAATGCTGACTGTTGAGTAAAAGCAATGACTTTCGAGTTTAACCGGTTTTTTAAAGCGGGCGAGTAATTTTTGCGCGAGCAATTCGATGTCGGATTCATTTTTTATGTTAGGGAAAATGATTACGAACTCATCACCTCCGAGCCGTGCCACAAAGTCCTCTTTGCGAACGCATTGTTGTAATTTGTCGGCAATGGATATCAACAGCTTGTCACCTATATAGTGACCATAGGAATCATTGATGTTTTTAAAATCATCTACATCAAGCATTAATACAGCAACGGAAGTATCATTTCGTCTGGATTTGTTTAGTTCTCTTTTTAAAGTTTCTATAAAGGCCGTCCGGTTATACAAACCTGTAAGCATGTCATGATTTAATAAAAAATTGATTTTTTCTTCAAAATTTTTTCGCTCAGTTAAATCGCGGGTGACTTTACCATAACCAATTGTTTTACCTTGATCATCTTTTATGGCAGTAATAATTACATTAGCCCAAAAACGTGAACCTCCCTTACGTACCCGCCAACCAAGGTCTTCAAAACGACCATGTTTGCTCGCCATTTCAAGTTCATATTCTGGGAAATGATTTTTAACTGCCTCAGGAGGATAGAAGATTGAAAAATGTTTACCTAGAATTTCCTCTTCCTTGTATCCTTTAATGATTTCTGCCCCGCTGTTCCAACTGATGATGAAACCATGAGCATCCAATAAAAAGAGGGCGTAATCTTCACAATCTTGAACAAATGATTGCAAAAGAGCCTGGTTGTCGTCTGAGATCCCGTTGATGAGCGGAGATTTAGAACTGGCTCCGCAACTTGGACATTTTAAGGATTTCATAATAATGCACAGGATCTCAAATATATAAAAAATAGGACATTTTCTAGCAATTTGCAAAGATTATGCGCAGCTGAATTGGCCTTTAAGGATTATAAAAATAGAATATAGTGGTGAACAGGTGAGGGCGTTTTTAACCATTACTTTTTAGACGGACCAACAGGAAAACCAGGAGGGCAAATCCTCCTGCAATATAAAACGGCAAGTTCAATGAAATATTCATCAATGAACCGGACAGCAAAGCAACAATGGCTGAAGAAACAGCGTTTACTGCTGATTGAATCCCTAATATTTTTCCTTGGTTAGATTCGTTTGAAATCTTTGAAATGATGGTGGTGTAATGAGGATTAAGCAGCGAGTAGGAGAATACGACGCCTATGTTGAGCAAGGTAAAGAACATCAATTGGGCATTGACCTGTCCCATAATGATTAAAGATACGATTAAAACCACTAGCGCCAGTACTTTTACATCAAAATATAAAGTGCGCATCAAACTTTTCTGAATGGCTAAAAACAACATGTAGGCCAAAACCAAGGAAGAGAAAAAAACACCAATGGAGAAACTGTTAAATTTCATCCTTAAAATCGAAAAGGGCAGTATGGCGATATAGAATAAATACCAAGCCATTTGCAGGAAAAAATATTCAATAATCACCGACTGTTTCATTATCTTTTTTAAATGGAATTGCTCTTCTAAATTAATTTGAGAAGTTTGTCTATCCTCTTTCACCAGGGGAATTATGGCAATATTGATTATTGTTAGAAACAATACCACCAGCAAAGGACCTGAATAATAATAAAGCGGCTCAGCTGTATCGGCATAACTTAAAACCAGACTAGAAAGAATGGGGCCAATGAGAAGGCCGCCGGCATTAAACAGTTCAGCCACTCTAAAAACAGTGTTCTTGGGAGTTTTAAGCTGGGACAAGGCAGCAAGTATAACGGCTCTTCTTCCCGACATGATGCCATCTAACGTTCGCCCTAGCATGAATAATACAAAACTGATTTGAACCAAAGCGTATATACAAATGAGATAGGAGAAAATGGAACCTACAAGGCAATACAATAGGGTTTTTTTAGTACCAACATTGTCGGAGATAGCTCCCCAGATGTAGCTGCCAATGATGGTGCCAATGAAATAAAATCCTACGGTAAATCCATAGGCATTTAGTCTGAAATATTGACTTTCATGAGGTAAAATTCCGTACTGGCTTATAAATAAAGGGCCAATCAGAGGCGGCATTATGCTTGAACTTAAGCTCACCAGAAACAGCATGCCATAAGGCAAATGTTTTACTGTTAAGAAATGTTTGATCATGGCTAAAATTTTTAAACACCAATGATAAACAGGCCGAGTTGATTCGCGGTTTTAATTACTTGTTCTTTATTAATGAGAATGGATGCGCCCGCCTCGAGAGCAACACCAGCGAGATTGGCTTTGAACACATGTTTAATCGTGGTTTCGCCAATCACCGGGAGATCTATGCGAATTTCCTGATTCTTCTTTTTGATTTTAACCAAAACACCACTCCTGTGCGGGGATTTAAATTGTTGGCAACGTTTAATCAAATTGTCAGTCCCTTCAATGGCCTCAACACCCAAGACATAGCCATTCTCCAGAATAACAGCCTGCCCAATGTCCATGTCGCCAATATTTTTGGCAATTCTAAACCCTAATTGGATGTCTTTTTGACAGTTTTCAGAGGGATGAACTTCGGTTAACAGCTCTTTTTGAACAACCGATTCCTTGAGAATTTCATGAACTCCGATAACACAAAAGCCTAAGGATTCCACAAACTGAACAATGCCTGAAAAATAGCTGTTGTCTCCCTGGCTGATCACCTCTTGCAATGAGGTGGAGTTTGGCATGCGCAGATGGCTATAATCTTCAAACAGCAAAGAGTGCTCAACCCTGCCAGCAAAAACCAGATCGTTAAACCCTTCTTTCTTTAATAAGGCGATAATGTTGGGTAAATTATTTTTATCCACTGGTAAAAAATCTTCATCAGCCAATTTGAAGTTTTCTCCCCCAGACACGTTAAGAATTTTAATTTCTATTTCATCTTTCTTACATTGATGAAAGATTTCAGCCGGGAGATCACCTTCTCCCGCTATCAGCGCAATTTTATTCGGCTTCATTGTTCATCCTTGGTTGACAAAAGTTTTTCTTTGAATTTTCGGATAAGAAGTTAATGATTTCCTGGCCATGAATGCTATTTACCCTTTCTTTTGCGGCTTCGACTCGGGCTTTAAAACTCAGCTCATTATTAAAAAAAATTATTTTATATAATGAATTGATTTCTTTAATTTCCTCGCGAGTAAATCCTCGTCTTTTCATTCCCACGAGGTTTAGCCCGGATAGATAGCCACGGTTGCCGAAAACCATGGCAAAGGGAGGAACATTAGTAGTTACCCCGGTCATTCCGCAAATCATGGCATATTTGCCAATTCTTACAAATTGTAGAATTGCCGCAAGCCCCCCAATGATGCAAAAATCATCAATCACAACATGGCCGGCCAGGGCGGCGCAATTGGCTATGATGACTTCATTGCCTACAATGCAATCGTGAGCCACGTGTGAGCCTGCCATCAGCAAGCAATTATCTCCCACCTTGGTGAGCATTATCCCTGAGGCTGTACCAGCATGAATAGTTACGTGTTCTCTTATTTGGCAATTTTTACCTATGATGGTTTCGGATCTTTCTCCTCGATATTTTAAATCCTGTGGAGGTAGGCCAATGCTGGCAAAAGGGTATATTTCTGTACCGGCTCCTATGACTGTTTTTCCTTTAATGACAACGTGTTCATGAATTTTTACATTATCCTCAATGACCACTTCACTCCCAATGCTGCAAAAAGGGTTTATTTCAATGTTATCTCCCAATACTGCTCCTTTTTCAACTACGACTAATTCATGAATTTTATTCATAACCATCTTACCTAAGAGTGAAAGAGAAACATTTTTTAATTTATGAACAAAAAACAACCAATGTCAATTAATAATTGCATAAAATCTGAACATAGCGGGATTGCAAACTATACTTTTGGAACCGTTTACGTTCAGAAGAGACTATGTCAACCCTTGAGCTACTAACGATCAGGGAAATCAATAGAAATGGAATGGGAATTTGTCTGAGGCCGAAAGCGCGTCTGGTATTAACAGCCACACTGATTGATGAGATACGTCGAATACAAAATAGGGTCGTGGAAGAATATTTTAAAAATCCTTGGGAAGGTAATTTCTATCTAATATGGTACCTGGATAATGGAGTGAATTCATTTTCTAAAGATGGTTTTGATTATCATTTCATTAGGAGGGCTTTTAAAGCCCATCGAGAAAAAGATGTCGAAAATTATATCGAAAAGATATTTGATATTCTTTTTTTGAACTACGTTGGTCTGGCCTTACCTCTTATTAATTGCTCAATTGTAAATAAGACCACCGCTGGGATTTTTAGGGAATTTTTCCTGTTAAATAAAATCTGCTTTCTTTTTAATAAAACCATGAGTCAAGGTGAGATACGAAGTTTTACCGTAAATACTGAGTTTAAGAATTTAATATTCAATGAGCGAATTTACCAAAGCAATTCTTTCTTTTATTTCGATGCTTTAAGATTGGGTAGAATGAGAAAAGCCATTCAATCTGTAAAGCCGGAATCATTATCTCGCCAACAGATTGAATGCATTGAAAATGAATTTAATCAAACCAAAAAAGAGTTCTTAATTAAAGTATATCAATACGTACTGGATGCGACGACTAAACATGTTAGTTGTCATGAGCAGCAGTCCTACTTTTAAATGGTAATCCCAAACTCCTGAATATTAGCCAGACTACATTCTTCGTAGATGATGTTTAGCGAACATTTCGCGAATTTCAAGTTTGTAAAAATCCTCTGCTGGGTATTCTTGAAAGCTCGACGAATAATGCTCACGACCGCGGCCATCTTTAAACATACTGTCCTGGAAGAAGGTATAGGGTGTAATGGTGGTCTCATTCATTTTTTGCAATGTATTATTAATAAAATCTCTATATTGGGGAAATTTATTTTTTATTGCGGTTAGGCCGTTTATTAATTCACTCTCAAACAAGCCTGGTTTTACAGGAATAACGGAACGTTCCAGGATGTAATGATTGTTCACCCTATAATTACTGGTTTCTATTTTGCCACGGGCAAAACGCTTTATGCGAGCTTCATGCATGGCTTGTGAAATTAACTCAAAAAACAAATTTTGAAGCAATTCAAACTCTTCAGTTCCATACTGTGAATGTAAATCAGACATATTTTTTTTAAGAATACCAGCTATGCTTTCCAGCTCCTTGGTTAATACTACATCGGTTAACTTCTTTCGCAGCCGTGGTTGATCCCAAAACTTATACCTGGGGGCCATTCGACGACCGTTTTCATCGAGGTAGCCAAAACCTTGCTGAAACTCACTAATAACTTCCGATACTAATGCCATCGCTTCTCCATAGTTTCAAATGAATACAGGAGTGCATTGAAAAGATTCTTTCAGATTTTTGCAAGCATTCCTTGATATAAAGGTTTATCGCTGACGGAAATTGCTCCTGAGAAAGGAAAATCAAAATTAAGAGCCAGAGTTAAATTGAATCCGAGGACCATCGCCAGACACAAATTGGAGAAAATCCGCAGTGATCCTTCTCTGGATTTTAACAGACTTGATAGAAAAACTATGACAATAGCGCCTAAAATTAAGGCAGTCCGCAATTCATTATTAAGGATGCTTTTGGCGGCAATTAGGCGATCGCGGCGCGCTTTCAGCATGGTGTCCAAATGGGAGATGAGTTGGCGATAATAAAACTCTTCTTTGCTGTTATGAGGGGTAAACTTTTGCAGGATTGTGTATAACTTGCCTGTTGCGGCCCATGTTTGGCTACTTTCCTGACCTAATCTCATGGTGAGCCATTCATTTTTACGAACCGCTTCCAGATAGTCTCTGATGCTTTGTTTTAACGGCTGAGCATCTTGTGCTGGAAAAACCTCTAACTCCCTTACCAAAGCACTGGCTGCATCTGCTTCTTCGTAAACGATCTTCTGGACATTAAGATAATGGTTCCAGAGAGTAATGATCACAAATCCTAAAAAAATGCCATAACCGCTTCCTAGGATATTTAGCACGCTGTCTGTACTTCGAGTGAAGTCGTGATCAATTTTGTCCGGGGAAATGAGGAGGGAGCCTAGATAAGTGGCTAATAATGAAATCAAGGCCAGTATGGAAAAATTGATTAAAAACAGTTGCCATACTGAAAATGAATTGATTAAATAGCGAAAAAACATGGCTCCTTCCTACAAAAAAATACCTTATCCGTTGCTTTGGGCATTTTCCAATGAGGCAATATCGATAACAAACCGATAGCGCACATCACTTTTCATCACACGCTCATACGCTTCATTTACCTTCTGTATTGGAATAAGTTCAATATCGGCCGTGATATCATGCTCGCCGCAAAAATCAAGCATTTCCTGCGTTTCTTTAATCCCTCCGATTAAAGAACCAGCCAGGCACCGCCTCCCGCCAATTAGAGAGATTGCAGCAACAGGTACATTCTTTTCAGGAACCCCGAGTAGGACCATTGTCCCATCACGCTTTAAGAGCTTTAAATACTCATTCCAGTCAATGCCCTCAGAGACTGTGCAGATGATTAAATCAAAATGATTAGCTAATTGTTTAAATGTCTCTGGGTTGGAGGTTGCATAGAAGTGGTCAGCCCCTAAGCGTTTGCTGTCTTCTTGTTTGCGGTTGGAATGGCTTAACACCGTTACCTCCGCACCCATTGCATGAGCCAATTTGACACCCACATGACCTAAACCACCCAAACCAAGAATGGCAACTTGCTTACCTGGTCCTGCCCCCCAATGCCTAAGAGGAGAGTAAAGTGTAATGCCTGCGCAAAGCAGAGGGGCTGTGGCGTCAAGTGGCAAATTTTCAGGCAAATGCAAAACAAAATCTTCGTTCACAATGATTTTATTTGAATAGCCCCCTTGAGTTACCTGGCTTCCATCCCGTTCCATGCCATTGTAAGTCATCGTGGCTCCTTCTGCGCAATATTGCTCCAATCCGTCTCCACAATTTTCACAATGACGGCAGGAATTAACCATGCAACCGACGCCCACATGCTGGCCAACCTTAAATTTACGAACTTCTTTACCCACCTCTGTAACAATCCCGACAATTTCATGTCCTGGTACCATTGGGAACAAAGAGCCACCCCATTCGTCTCGGGCTTGATGGATATCTGAATGGCAGATGCCACAGTAGCGAATATCAATTAAGACATCATGAGCACCAACGTCTCTTCTTTGAAATGAGTAGGGTTCAAGAGGGGCTTTGGCTGAAGGTGCAGCATAGCCTTTAACTGGAATCATAGTTGCTATCCTTAATTAAAATTTTCCATGATGAAATCATCATGGTATGCCTTTAGCAGCCATTTGCAAAGAGGTTGAGTCTGATAAGTGACTGTCGTTATATTTTGAGGGCCATTAACTTTGGGCAGAGGAATTTTACTCCTGCTGTTATCAGGCCATATTGCTGCCCCTTAGTCTTATAAATCCTATGCCGCTACTTTTTTACAGGCAATGCAGTGCTTGCAGGCAGGCTTGAGAACGAGGCAGGGGAAGGGGTTTGCAATCAACTTGCTGGGCAATTTTAACAATATCAATGGGTTAAACTGCTTGATTATTAAGAATTAAAAGCTTTTATTAAGCAGTTGTGCAATAAAGGTACCAATTAGTTGCAATTTTTGATATAATTAGCGGCAAAATTTTGCGCCTTGCCGAGGAGTAATGTTGTCAGAATCTGTCGCAGCGGATGCTCATCCTGTGTCATCCGATAACCATTTCATGGCGTGGTTGGTTTGCTTGTCAGCTGGATTATTCTTCTTTTATGAATTTTTTCAATTAAATATTTTTGACGTCATTAACCAACCTTTACGTGCTGATTTTAACCTGGATGCCACTCAACTAAGCTGGATGTCCAGTACTTATTTATGGGCAGACATTCTGTTCTTGCTGCCCGCAGGGATTATCCTCGATCGTTACTCTACCCGCTCGGTCATCCTAACAGCCATGTCTGTATGCGTCATCGGAACTGTGGGTTTTGCCTTGACTCATTCCTTTATACTAGCCTGTTTTTTTCATTTCCTCTCAGGAATTGGCAATGCATTCTGCTTTTTGTCCTGCGTTGTTCTGGTGTCGCGCTGGTTTCCACCGCGACGCCAAGCTTTAGTCATTGGCTCAATAGTCACTATGGCATTTCTTGGTGGCATGACTGCTCATACGCCTTTTGCACATCTGAATGATTATTATGGCTGGCGTAATTCCTTGTTAATTGATGGAGCTGCGGGGGCATTTCTGCTGCTATGGATCTATTGGATCATTCAAGACAGTCCTGCTAAGGAAATTAAGCTTAAAGAAACAGGGGCAATTAAATTCAGTTTTGCTCAAGCCCTGGGAAATCCACAAAACTGGCTGGCTGGGCTTTATACCAGTTTTCTGAACTTACCCATCATGGTGCTTTGTGCTTTATGGGGCGCTAGTTATTTGCAAGTGGCGCATCATTTGCCGCAAATCACAGCCAGCAATGTTGTCAGCCTTATTTTTATAGGAAGCATTATCGGTTGTCCATTAGTAGGATGGCTCTCTGATCGGCAAGGACTCCGCAAGCCTCTCATGATTATAGGGGCCATTGCCAGCTTGATTACTGTGATTCCTTTGTTTATGGATACGGTGCTATCAGAAACTGTGTTAAGTATTTTATTTTTTGCTTTGGGTTTATTCACTAGTACCCAGGTCATCAGTTATCCTCTTATCGCTGAAAGCAACCCCTTAGAGAATACCGGAGCAGCAACAGGTTTTGCTTCCGTGCTCATTATGGGGGGGCCGGCGTTGGCCAGGTGTTATTTGGCTGGTTAATGCAGCATCATGCTGGTATGAATACACAAAACTACTCAGTCGCTGACTTTCAATATGCCATGTGGATGTTCCCGGTGGCGGCAATAGCTGCGTTAATAGCCGTCTTATTGTCACGCGAAACTTACTGCAAACGTTAGGATAGGAGTTTTTATGCAGATGGTGGAAGAATATCAAGACGATAGGCCAACCTATTCGTTTCTGCCTTGGTTTGTTTGCTTTAGTGCCTCTTTATTCTTCTTCTACGAATTTATACAGGGCAATATGTTTGCATCCATTGCCGATAATATTATGCATGATTTTCACGTGCAAGCAGATAAAATGGCTTACTTATCAAGTATATATTATCTTTCTAATGTGCTTTTCCTATTTGTGGCCGGAATGCTGCTCGATCGCTTCTCAGCCAAAAAAACCATTCTGGTTGCCATGTTTCTTTGTGTTATCAGTACATTTATACTCGCTCATGCACAATCATTTTATTTAGCACTCTTTTGTCGGTTTGTTACTGGTATTGGCAGCGCGTTTTGCTTTTTAGGACCAATTCGCATTGCTTCACGATGGTTTCCTCCAAAGCGCATGGCATTAATTACTGGTGCGATTGTAACCATGGCCATGACCGGGGGGATGCTGGCCCAATACCCTTTGACCAAACTGGTAAATCAAATTGGATGGCGGGATTCCCTCATGCAAGTGGGGTGGCTTGGAACGGCAATGTTGCTGTTTATGTCCTTTACCGTAATTGATAGAGAATCGGCCAAGAAAACAATTCAACACAAGATTTCAGTGCTTAGCGCTGCTAAAAAAGCTTATCTAAATTCACAAACCTTAAGAGCGGCCTCTTACACCAGTTTAATGAACATGGCCATTGCGGTATTTGGTGCCATGATGGGCTCGCTGTATTTGGTGCAAAGACTTGGGATTACAAAAGAAGATGCTGCCGTAGTTAATACCATGCTGTTTTTAGGCGCCATCATCGGAGGGCCGATCATTGGATGGCTCTCGGATAAATTGAGAATTCGCGTTTTGCCCATGAAGGTGGGTGTCATTGCTTCTTTAATAACAGTTTTGGCTGTTTTATTTGCGCCTGTCTCATTGCTGGGTATGAAAATTTTGTTCTTCCTGCTCGGCTTTTTCACTGCGGCTCAAGTCATCAGTTATGCTTTGGTAGCAGAGAGCAACTCACCGCAAATGACGGCAACAGCAGTCAGCGTGGTGTCTGTTTTAACTCAGGGTGGTTACATTATTTATCAAAATCTATTTAGTATTTTGCTGATGGGACATGGTGAAATGCACATGGTAAATGATGTTCCAGTCTATTCCTTGGGTGATTATCAATTTGCAGCGATTATCTTACCCATTGGTTTACTGTTAGCGTTGGTAGCCATAATGGGATTAAAGGAAACTCATTGCAAACAAATTGAGGATAAATAATGGCAGGACGCGTCTGCATTTTATTGATGGATTCTCTGGGCATTGGAGCAAGTCTTGATGCTTCCCGTTATGGGGATGAAGGCGCAAATACTTTTGGCCACATTCATACAGCCTGCCAAGCAGGCGAAGCGGATAAAACCGGGCTTCGTCACGGTCCTTTGCAAATTCCAAATTTAAGCAAATGGGGCATGTATCACGCTGCAGTGGCCAGCTGTGGTGAACGCTTGCTGGATTTGGGCGAATTGCCACAACCTCTTGGTTATTACGGCTATGCAGTGGAGCAAAGCTTGGGTAAAGACACTCCCAGTGGCCATTGGGAGTTGGCAGGGGTGCCAGTAAGTTTCGAGTGGGGGTATTTTCCACAGGAAATTCCTTGCTTTCCAAAAAGCTTAATTGATGAATTAATACAAAAAGCAAAGTTGCCCGGTGTTTTGGGGCAAAAACATGCCTCTGGGACGACTATTATCGAGGAGCTGGGTGAAGAACACCTAAAAACCGGTAAACCAATTGTTTATACCTCGGCTGATAGTGTCTTTCAAATTGCAGCGCATGAAGAAGCCTTCGGTCTACAACGGCTGTATGATGTGTGTGAAATAGCGCGGGAACTGGTTGATGACTATCAGATAGGTCGTGTAATTGCCCGGCCTTTTATAGGCAAGGCCGGCTCTTTTTCACGAACTGGCAACCGCCGTGATTATGCAACTTTACCGCCAGCGCCGACTTTATTGGATGAATTAAAGCGTGTAGGCCGGGAAGTCATTGCAATAGGAAAGATTGCGGATATCTTTGCTCATCAAGGAATGACAAAAACGATTAAAGCGGACGGCAATATGGCTTTGTTTGATGCCACCTTAGGAGCTTTGGAGACAGCGCCGGAAGGAAGTTTGATTTTTACCAATTTTGTGGATTTTGATTCTTCCTATGGTCACCGTCGAGATGTGGCCGGTTACGCCCATGCATTGGAAGAGTTTGATGCAAGGCTTCCTGAATTGGAGAAACTTCTAAGAGCGGATGATATTGTGGTAATCGCAGCTGATCATGGTTGTGATCCCACCATGCCGGGCTCTGATCATACGCGAGAACATATACCTGTGCTTGTTTACGGCCCGAGTCTTGGCAGCTCGTTCATCGGCCGTCGAGACAGTTTCGCCGATATTGGGCAAAGTATCGCTGAGCATTTAGACATTCCACCGCTTCTTCATGGTGTATCCTTCCTGAAGGACTCGGTTTAAAGTTTGAAGTAATAGAGGGCAAACAGAAAATTCAATGATTTACCCAGCATCGTTTTTAAATTATTGCGCATCAATGAATCTTAAGCTGACCTCTTTACGTAAAACCGTGCTTTTTGTGTTGTGGGACAATAGAAAGCCCCTTAAAGCTTATGAAATTTTAAATAAGCTTTTGCCAATCCATAGTAATTCAACAGCTCCCTCTATCTATCGGGTGCTGGATTATTTTGTCGACTATGGAGTGGTTCATAAGATTGAATCCATCCAGGCCTACACATTATGTCACGAGCCTGGAAAAAAACTTCCCTCTGAAATTTTGATGGTTTGCAATCAATGTCATCAAGTTCAAGAAATCTATGACATCAATCTGCAGAGCGGCCTTGAAACGCTGGCACAATCCAACTGCTTTCATTTAGGTCAAGATGTGATTGAATTGAAAGGGATTTGTGGGAAATGCCAGGCTTAGCTCCTTGGCCCAGGAAAGCCGATAGTGCAATAAGGTCTTAATCCCTGTTTATAGTTAAGTGCAGTAACTTTGCAGATTAATCTATAGCTATAAACCATGAAAAAAAAATTCTCAGACCTATTGATTTTTTTTTCTTCAGCCCCATCTTAGACGAACTAATTTACACTGAGGGTTAATTTTGGATCAATATCGCGGTACAACCATTTTGTCCGTTCGACGCGGCAATAAGGTAGTGATTGGGGGGGACGGTCAAGTTACCATGGGTAATACCGTTATGAAAGGTAATGCCCGTAAGGTGCGGCGTCTTTATAAAGATAAGGTGATTGCCGGATTTGCGGGTGGAACAGCAGATGCATTTACTCTTTTTGAGCGTTTTGAACGCAAACTGGAAATGCATCAAGGGCATTTGCTAAGGGCCGCAGTAGAATTAGCCAAAGATTGGCGCACTGATAAAATTTTACGACGCTTAGAAGCACTTTTGGCTGTGGCAGACAGCAAAGCTTCCCTAATCATCACAGGGAATGGTGATGTCATTGAACCAGAGCAAGGACTCATTGCCATTGGTTCGGGAGGGCCTTTTGCGCAATCTTCAGCTCGGGCTTTATTAGAAAACACCGATTTATCTGCTTTGGACATCGTCCAAAAGAGCCTGGCCATAGCTGCCGATATTTGCATTTATACAAATCACAATTTAACCATCGAAGAATTGGATAGCAACAGTGAATAATACATCAACAGCAACAATGACTCCTCGAGAGATAGTACAAGAGTTAGACAAACATATCATTGGTCAAGATGAGGCGAAGCGCGCCGTAGCGATAGCCCTTCGCAATCGCTGGCGGCGAATGCAAATCAAAGATTCGGCATTGCGTAATGAAATTATGCCTAAAAACATTTTGATGATTGGGCCTACAGGCGTAGGTAAGACCGAAATCGCCAGACGTTTGGCCAAATTGGCAAAAGCGCCTTTTCTTAAAGTTGAAGCCACCAAGTTTACGGAAGTGGGTTATGTTGGGCGTGACGTTGATTCCATATTGCGGGACTTAATTGATATCGCGGTCAAACAAGAGCGCGAATTGGCCATGAAAAAGGTTGAACATTTGGCAGAAGATGCTGCTGAGGAACGCGTTTTGGACGTGTTGTTGCCTCCGCCTCGCTCTGGCCTTTCGCCTATTGAGAAAGATTCTTCAACTCGACAAATATTCCGTAAACAGCTTCGAGAAGGAGCCTTGGATGAGAATGAAATTGAAGTAGAATTATCGGCTTCGCAGGTGGGTGTTGAGATTATGGCCCCTCCAGGTATGGAAGAAATGACGAGTCAATTACAATCCATGTTCCAACAAATTGGCAGTGGGCGCACGAAAACTCGCAAGATGACCATAGCCAAGGCGATGAAGATTTTAAAAGAAGAGGAAGCGGCAAAACTTGTTAATGAAGACGATATAAAGACTCGCGCTATTGAAAACGTTGAGCAAAATGGCATTGTTTTCATTGATGAATTGGATAAAGTTGCTAAAAGAGCTGAGCATGGCGGCGGCGGGGATGTGTCCCGTGAAGGAGTCCAGCGGGATCTTTTGCCCTTGGTGGAAGGTACGGCCGTTTCTACTAAATACGGCATGATTAAATCCGACCATATTCTGTTTATTGCCTCAGGTGCTTTCCATGTGGCAAAACCCTCTGATTTGATTGCCGAATTGCAAGGTCGTTTACCCATTCGAGTTGAGTTGGCTGCGCTCAGTGTGGAGGATTTTGTTCGCATCCTAACTGAACCCAGTGCTTCACTGACTGAACAATATGCTGCTCTGATGGCAACTGAAGGTTTAGCATTAACCTTTGATGACTCAGGCATTCGTCGCATCGCTGAAGTGGCCTGGAAAGTAAATGAACGCACAGAGAATATAGGGGCACGCCGGCTTTACACAGTCATGGAAAGACTATTAGAAGTGATTTCTTTTGAAGCGACGGATAAGGCTGGTGAAACCGTTCACATTGACTCTTCTTATGTTGAAAAACACCTGGGTAAATTAGTAGAGGACGATGATTTAACCCGCTATATCCTATAATACTAAGGCTGGGGCAAGTTGTTTGTTCCAGCTGTTCTAAGCTGCATAAATTCTTATGATCAATAATGATGCATAATGCATCTAATAATTATTGACTGTAATTATTTATTCTAACTCTCTGCCAACAAGAGTATACTTAAGGGCAAATTGACTCTTTGGATAAAGAATGATTGCTGTTCTGGAAGCGTATCGAGCCGGATTATTGCAAAGACAACATTGGCTTGCCAATGTCATCTCAGGAATTATTGTCGGAGTAGTGGCTTTGCCTTTGGCAATGGCCTTTGCAATTGCTTCTGGAGCCAAGCCTGAACAGGGTTTGTATACCGCCATTGTAGCGGGATTTTTAGTATCGGTGTTCGGTGGAAGCCGTTTACAAATTGCAGGTCCCACTGGAGCATTCATCGTTATCTTATCTGGAATAACAGGCAAATATGGCATTGATGGTCTGCAAATTGCAACGATAATGGCCGGAGTTATTCTTTTTTTTCTTGGCATTGCCCGCTTTGGTACAGTCATTAAATTCATTCCTGCTCCAGTCATTGTAGGATTTACGGCAGGAATTGGCGTTATCATCTGGGTTGGGCAGTGGAAAGATTTCTTTGGTCTGCCCGCAGTAAGCGGAGAACATTTTCATCAAAAACTCTGGCATTTACTGCAAGTTTTTCCGCAAATGAGTCTCAGCACCACATTGTTAGCCTGTATGTCCCTACTGGTGGTTTTATACTCTTATAAGTTGCCTGCTTTAAAACGCATACCAGGTCCTTTAGTGGCCTTGGTGCTGGCTACAGCCTTACAATCTATATTCCATTTTAAAGGAGTGGCAACCATAGGCAGTACTTTTGGCGGCATTCCGCAGGGTTTGCCAAGCTTCCATTTCCCAGAAATAAGTTTAAGCCGTTTATCGGAGTTATTAGGTCCAGCCTTTGCCATTGCGATGCTCGGAGCCATTGAATCACTATTGTCTGCTGTGGTAGCTGACGGCATGGCTGGCACCCGCCATGATTCCAACCAGGAATTAATTGGCCAGGGTCTTGCCAATATGGCTGCACCCTTATTCGGCGGTTTTGCTGCCACCGGAGCGATAGCCCGAACGGCCACCAACATCCGCAACGGTGGAACAAGCCCTATTGCCGGTATTGTCCACACGCTCACCCTTGTAGCTGTTCTTATTGTTCTTGCCCCTCTTGCTGTGGATGTGCCACTGGCAGCTTTGGCGGCAATCTTGTTTGTGGTTGCATGGAACATGAGCGAAGCTAAACATTTTGTAAAAATGATTAAACGGGCTCCGCGTGCTGATGTAGCAATTCTATTGATTACCTTTGCTTTAACCATCACAGTTGATTTGGTTATGGCGGTTTACATAGGTGTGATTTTAGCGATCTTGCAATTTTTAAGAAGAATGGCTTCTAGCGTGGAAGTGCAACAAATCGCTGAGGAAGATTTGCAAAAGGAACTAGCAAAGCAAGCCATAGCCAATCTTTCAGAAGGGCTCTTGGTTTATGCGATAGAGGGGCCGTTGTTTTTTGGTGCTGTAGAACAATTCGAACAAACTCTTAATGCAACGCATACACAGCCAAAGATGTTGATCATTAGACTTCGCTGGGTGCCCTTTATAGACATTACCGGACTGCAAACTCTGGAAGAAATCATCCAAAATCTTCATAAAAAACAGGTTGAGGTATTTTTGACCGGTGCAAATTCTCGCGTTTTCTCCAAGCTTGAGAAAGCGGGGATTATTGATTTGGTTGGCCGAGGGAATGTAATTCAGGATTTTTCTCAAGCACTTAAATTCTGTTCCCAACGACTTAATGCTCCGCAGAATTTGCTTGCGGGTGAGCTTCAAAGTTTTGGCTGAATAGCTGATGCAGATTAATATCTAAAGTTTTTTGCAGCTCCAAATCGGTTTTATCCAAAACCCCACGCCAGTGATTGGCATGAGGGGTTTTTTCTCGTTTGAGCTCATCATGGGTAGGCAAACGAAAGGGAAGTTGCTGGCTTAGCCAATACAAAGTAATTTGATTTAAATCACGACTGAGCATTAGTTCATCTTGAGCCGTATTGTGCACAAGCCCAATTTTAATAAGCTCATTAATCATATCATCCACATTGACGGCAAACGGTTGAGTGCTTGCTGAAATCAAAGCCTCGCGGCTTAATCCCTTCCCGAGCTGCTGGGCTTGCCAAAGTTGATAAAGCCAAAGAAGCGCATGAGAAAAGCCCTCAATGGGAATGCCAGGCCTCCTTTTATAATGTACGGAAAAAGCATAACTGATTTCAGCGCCTAATAATGTAATCACCCAGACCCAATAAACCCACACAAAAAAGATGGGGATGGTAGCAAAAGCTCCATATAAAAGTTGATAGGTATTATATTGAGCTAAATAATAAGCAAAAGCTTGTTTTGCCGATTCAAATAGTACTGCCGCAAATAAGCCGCCCCATAAACCATGAGTTATTTTAACAGGACAGTTAGGAACAACCACATATAAAAAGGTAAAGCCAATCAATGACAGGAAAAAAGGGATGCTGTTTAAAAAGAACAAAGGGGCTGAATGCCCTTTGATAAAAGGAATGGATAACAGATAAGAGCTGGCAGCCAAGCTGAGCCCTAAAAAAATAGGCGCCAGGGATAAAATGGCCCAGTATAAAAGGAAAGCTGCCACGCCCTTGCGGGAACTGTGTGTTTTCCAAATCCGGTTCATAGCCTTTTCAATGGTGACCATCACCAGTAAGGCCGTTACCATTAATATCACGACCCCCCAAATCGAGAGTTTTGACACTTGGGCTGAGAATTGCAGCAGATAATCTTGAATAATTTTACCGGTAGTCGGAACGAAATTTTCAAAAATAAAGTTTTGCAAAGGGACTGCCAAATTCTGAAAAACTGGAAACGCGGACAGCAAGGCCAAACCAACGCTCATCAAAGGGACGACAGCAAGTAAACTGGTAAAAGCCAGTGCAGATGCTCGATAGGTGCAATCATCTTTTATAAAATGCTCTGCGACAAACCAGACAAAGCGATTAGCCTCATGATATTTGATGATCAATTTTTCTTTCCAATCGGAAGGAATCGCCAATTTCATTGTATTCAATTTGTGTCCATTTGGCCTTTTACTATCTCATAGGCGAGTGTGGCTTACAACTTCCTGCAAAACGAGGAGTCTTAAGAGTTTATGATTCATCTTTTTTTAGACTTAGGAAATGGAAGCGTTTATGATGTTTAATTTGAAACTTGGGGTATAGGAAATGCTTAAGCTTTATCATAATCCGCGATGCTCAAAATCCCGAGCTTGTTTGCAAATACTACAAAATGCTTCTATTCCGGTTGAAATCATTCACTACATGGAGGGAGGGCTTTCAGAATCTTTGTTGGCGCGGTTTGCTGAGACTTTAGGCCTTTCAACGATTATTCGGGAAAATGAAGCCATATATAAAGAATTGAATTTGGCAAACGCAGATAAAAAAACTGTACTAAAAGCGATGTTGGCGCATCCTAAACTATTACAAAGACCTATCGCCGAACTGGATGGTAGAATCATTCTTGCTCGGCCTCCTGAAAAAATTGTGGAGCTGTTTCATGACTAGACCTTATGTTTTGGTGCTTTACTATTCTTCCCATGGAGCGACGGCCCAGCTTGCGCAATATATTGCACGAGGAGTGGAAAGTGTCGATGGCATGGAAGCTAAATTGCGTACGGTCCCGCCTGTCTCCACCACCTGTGAAGCCGTAGATAGAACCATTCCTGATCATGGGGCGCCTTATGTAAGCCTTGATGATCTTAGGGACTGTGAGGGGCTAGCGCTTGGCAGCCCTACTCGTTTCGGCAATATGGCTTCTCCATTGAAGTATTTCCTTGATACCACGACCCCTTTATGGCTAGCAGGCGACCTTGTTGATAAACCCGCCTGTGTCTTCTCTTCCTCTTCCAGTATGCATGGAGGACAAGAGACCACATTGACCAGTATGATGTTGCCTCTGCTGCATCATGGAATGCTGATTCTTGGATTGCCTTATACGGAAGCCAGTTTGAACAGTACTCAAACGGGCGGAACACCTTATGGGGTCACGCATGTGGCTGGAATGACCAATACTAATCCGCTCAGTCAAGATGAGATTACCTTGGCTAAGCAATTGGGGAAACGCCTTGGCAAAGCAGCCATTGCTTTGTCCAGGCATAGATCTTTAAAGATGTAATGACCAAACTGCCTACATTGGTGTGGGCTGTAATAAAAAATAGGTTTGATGTGAAAGTAATTACGTTTAATGCAAATGGGATTCGTTCCGCGGCTCGCGGGGGGTTTTACGATTGGCTAAAGCAGCAACAAGCGGATTTTGTTTGCCTGCAGGAGACGAAAGCGCAACTTTGTGATAAGCGGTCGGAGGAGCTTTTTTATCCATCCGAATTTTATTGCGAATATTTTGATGCCCAAAAGAAAGGCTATAGCGGAGTTGCAATTTATTCCCGTCATAAACCGCTGCGGGTAATAAAAGGCTTAGGGTTTGACTACTGTGATAATGAAGGCCGCTATATTCAATTTGATTATCCAAAATTGAGTGTCGTTTCCATTTATTTACCCTCTGGCACCAGTGGCGAAATACGTCAGGCGGTTAAATTTGATTTCCTTGAACGCTTTGCGGAGCACCTGCAAAGATTAAAGCAGGAAGGACGCGAACTGATCCTGTGTGGGGACTATAATATTGCTCATAGGCAAATTGATTTAAAAAATTGGCGCGCGAATCAAAAAAATTCCGGATTTTTGCCTGAAGAAAGAGCTTGGATGGATCAATTGTTTGGTTCCATGGGTTTTATCGATGCCTTTAGAGTGGTTAATCAACAAGAGGGGCAATACACTTGGTGGTCGATGCGCAGTCGTACAGCCAGAGAAAAAAATGTCGGATGGAGAATTGATTATCAAGTGATCACTCCAGGTTTAAAAGACAATGTAAAACAAGTTGAAATTGCCAAGGATAATCGCTGGTCTGATCATGCACCGTTAATTATTGAATACGAAGGGGATTGGTATGCTTAAACTTGCGAGTTGGAATGTGAATTCGCTAAAAATTCGTCTCGAACAAGTATTAAACTGGCTTGGTGCGGCCAATATCGACATATTAGCCATGCAAGAAACCAAACTGGTGGATGAGCAATTTCCCAGTAATATTTTTTCCGAACTTGGTTATCATTCTGTTTTTAAAGGGCAAAAAAGTTATAATGGCATAGCTTTGGTGAGTCGGCATCCCATTGAGGACGTGGTGAAGGAAATACCGAATTTCAATGACCCACAATGCCGCTTGTTAGCCGCCACCATTGCGGGAGTTCGTGTTATCAATTTATACGTGCCAAATGGCTCAGAGCCAAGCTCAGATAAATACCAATATAAATTGCAATGGCTTGAAAAGACGCTTGATTTTATAAAAGACCAGCAACGCCATTACTCAAAAATTGCAGTGGTAGGCGATTTTAATATTGCTCCTGAAGACAGGGATGTGCATGACCCGGCAGAGTGGCAAAATTGCGTTATGGTGAGTCCTGCCGAGCGCCAGGCTTTTGCTGATTTATTGTCTTTGGGTTTTGCAGACAGCTTTAGAAATTTTCTGCAACCCGAAAAGCTATTTAGTTGGTGGGATTATCGTGCTGCAGCATTTCGACGAAACCGTGGGCTTCGCATTGATCATATTTTATTGAGTGAGGAGTTAAACAGTCTTTGCATCTCTTCGCAAATTGATAAGGAGCCGCGCAAATGGGAACGGCCTTCGGATCATGCGCCCGTTTGGATTGAGCTTAATCATTAATTAGCAGTTTAATTGGCTGGACTTTAAAAACAACAGGGAGAAAGGATATGAAACGTTATTTAGCAGGAAGTTTACTGCTCTTGATTAGCTTGAATGCTGCAGCAACGGAAGAGGATATGTTAATTCTCAGCAAACCAGTTTCCGCTGAGAAACAGCAATCCATGACGCCTAAACAAGCCCTAATGCGTCTGAAAGAGGGCAATCAACGTTTCTTATCAAACCGAATGCAACAACGTGATTTTTTAGCCCAGGCTAAACGTTCCTCTTATGGGCAATACCCTTGGGTCGTTATTTTAAACTGCATGGATTCCCGTTCAGTACCAGAATTGGTTTTTGATCAAGGTTTAGCGGATTTATTTGTGTTACGTGTTGCGGGTAATGTGGTGAATGAAGATATTATAGGTAGCATGGAGTTTGCTACGAAAGCAGTAGGTACGCCTTTAATCGTGGTGCTTGGACACAGTTCATGTGGTGCTGTTGCAGGAGCATGCGGGGATGTTAAGTTAGGTCACTTAAATCATGTACTGGATAAGATTAAACCTGCGGTGGAACCCGCCAAAAAAACCACGGGTTTAAATGATTGCAGCGAACATAAATTAGTGGATGCCATAGCTAAAAATAATGCTCTGAATATGGTTCGGCAAATACAACAACAAAGCCCAATCATTCGCGATTTAATTGCTCAGGGTAAAGTTGGTATTGTAGCAGGTATGCATGATCTTAAAACAGGACAAGTGACTTTTTTCGAGGAAGAACGTCTTTTACCGAATAAGAAAAATTGATCTATAATAGAATTTCTGATAATGTTGCGCGTCTTATAAAGAGAGCATGGTGCTTGACAATGGTTCAGGTGGCGATGCTCATGTTTAATTGAGAGAGTGGTATTATGAAAGCATCAACCCATCCAGATTATAATGTTGTTAATGTGACCTGCAGCTGCGGCCACTCATTTGAAACCCGTTCAACTTTGGCGAACGATTTAAACATTGAAGTGTGCTCCAATTGCCATCCATTTTACACTGGAAAGCAAAAACTCGTTGATACCGGTGGTCGTGTGCAAAAATTCCGTGACCGTTACAAAAAGAAAGATTAATAAGCAAATAAATTGCTTTATTTTTCACTAAAATGTCTCCGATTCAATGCAAAAATGCAAAAAAGGCGCAATATATGCGCCTTTTTTTTGCAAAATGACTGTTCATCTCTAACTTTTTTCTATATGATTTTTCGCCGGGTTTTACGAAAAGAGAGTAAACGCTTTGGATAAAGATGTATTAAAACAGCGTGCCTTGGAGTATCACGAATTTCCAATACCAGGAAAATTGGCTGTTCACGTGACCAAGTCTACGAACTCGCAGGATGATTTGTCTCTGGCTTATACACCAGGGGTGGCTGAGCCGGTTTTAGCCATCGCTGAAAACGCAGAAGCAGCATTCCGTTATACAGCAAAAGGCAATTTAATTGCGGTTATGACGAATGGTACCGCGGTCCTTGGACTGGGGGATGTGGGACCTTTAGCTAGCAAACCCGTCATGGAAGGAAAGGCCGTATTGTTTAAGCGTTTTGCAGATATTGATGTTTTTGACATTGAAGTGGATGCTGAGGATCCTCAAGCTTTTATTTCCACGGCAAAGCGAATAGCTCCAACATTTGGCGGCATCAACTTAGAAGACATCAAAGCGCCGGAATGCTTTGAAATTGAACAAGCACTGATCGAGCAGCTGAATATTCCCGTTTTCCATGATGATCAGCACGGCACTGCAATTGTAGTGGCAGCTGCTTTGTTAAATGCCCTCGAACTGCAGGGAAAAACATTGTCTGAGGCCAATATTGTTTGTATTGGTGCTGGTGCAGCAGGCATCGCTTCCATGCGTTTACTTGTCGCCTTGGGAGCGGACAAGGAAAAAATGCTTTTGCTGGATAGCAAAGGGGTCATTCACACAGAGCGTGAAGATCTGAATCCTTATAAATTTGCTTTTGCGCGCAAAACTTCTTGCCGCAGCTTGGCTGATGCCCTAGAAGGCGCCGATGTATTTATTGGTGTTGCCAAGCCCAATTTATTGAATGCTGAACTGTTAAATCTAATGGCTCCAAAGCCTGTTATTTTTGCCTTATCCAACCCAGATCCTGAAATACGTCCTGAAGTCGCTAAACAGGTTCGGGATGACTTAATCATTGCGACAGGGCGCAGTGATTTTCCTAACCAGGTAAATAATGTTTTATGTTTCCCATACATCTTTCGCGGGGCGCTTGATGTTCGTGCAACGTGCATCAACCAATCAATGCAGATTGCTGCTGTTGAAGCGATCCGCCAACTGGTCCATGAGCCAGTTCCTCAAATTGTTAAGGACAATTATCCCAATGTAAGCAATTGGGAATTTGGTCCCCACTACATCATCCCCAAACCAATTGATCCCCGTTTAAAGGAGCGGGTGGCGCTTGCAGTCGCTAATGCGGCCATTGCAAGTGGGGTCAGCCGAATCAGTTTACTGAAAAAATAGTGCTGACTACTTAACCAAAGATGAAGGAGCTCATTTAGAAGATGAAAGATAAAAAATACATGATTATTGGCTGGTTAATTTGTGCTTTAGGCGCAGTTTACTATAGCTATGAATATTTTTTACGCATTTCGCCAAGTGTGATGGAACATGCACTCCGCGGCCACTTTAATTTATCTGCAGCGGGGTTTGGATTGTTGTCGGCGTTTTATTATTACGCCTATGTCCCTTTGCAATTACCTGTAGGTGTTTTGCTAGACCGTTATGGTCCAAGAATTCTAATTACCTTAGCTTGCCTAATCTGCGTTATTGGTGTTTTCATTTTTGCAGGAACTAATATATTTTGGGTGGCAGCCGTGGGGCGCTTTCTGGTCGGTTTTGGATCAGCATTTGCTTTTGTTGGCGTGCTGAAATTGGCCACCATTTGGCTTCCCGAAGATAAATTGGGAATGGTTTCGGGTTTGGCATCGGCACTGGGAACAATTGGCGCTATGGCTGGTGACAACCTCCTAGGCAGTCTGGTTGTAGAGATTGGCTGGCGCGAAACATTAAACCTGACAGCCTATTTTGGTATCGGCTTAATTTTTGTTCTGTGGTTTGGCTTGAGGGATAAACGAGACAATCAACCAAGAAGCGGAACAGTGGATACCTTCAAAAAGAGCATGATCGATTTAGGA
This sequence comes from Legionella jordanis, assembly GCF_900637635.1. Lineage (NCBI taxonomy): Bacteria > Pseudomonadati > Pseudomonadota > Gammaproteobacteria > Legionellales > Legionellaceae > Legionella > Legionella jordanis. The sequence continues at coordinate 2,625,086 of NZ_LR134383.1, read as the reverse complement.
ATCATTGCTCGAAATAAGCAAATCTGGATAAATGGCATGTTTGGCTGCTTAGTCTACTTACCTACCACAGTGTTTGCTGAGCTTTGGGGCATTCCCTATTTGCGACATGCCCATGGTTTATCCATAGTTGATGCTGATTTTGCGAATTCATTGCTCTTTTTGGGATTCACCATCGGCGCTCCATCAATGGGTTATATTTCCGACCGGTTAAAACGCCGCAAATTACCCATGTTATTTGGAGCCACAGGGGCTGGAATCATAATGATGATTCTTCTCTATCTCCCGGGTTTGATGCCTTGGCATATTAACTTGCTTATGTTCGTACTAGGTCTGCTTTATAGCGCACAATGCATCGTTTTTGCGGTTGGCCGTGAATTAAGTCCCAATGAAGCAGCTGGAACAGCGATGGCTATGACCAATATGATTGTTATGCTGGGCGCTATGTTTTTACAGCCTCTCGTAGGTAACTTACTTGACTTTAGTCTGTCAACGCATCTGGCTAATGTTCCGCTGCAAGACATTCCAGTTGATAGATTGCAGCAATTGTACACAGCCGATGATTACCAATTTGCATTATCCATTATTCCTATTGGTATAATTATCGCTGCCATTCTAACCTTTTTCTTGAAAGAAACTTATGCTAATGCAGATAACTAATACTTATATTGGCAGAAGACAGGCCCTCCTCGGCAGCTTAATATGTGCCGTAGGAGCGTTTTTCTACTGCTATGAATTCGTTTTACGAATCATTCCTGGTGCCTTGCAAAGTGAATTAAGTGCAGCCTTTGGCCACATTTCAGCAACAACTTTTGGTCAATTGTCTGCCTTTTATTATTTTGCATACTCTCCCATGCAATTGCCAGTTGGTATGCTAATGGATCGTTTTGGGCCAAGGCGTCTTTTAACGTTTGCCTGCCTATGTTGTGCACTAGGATCCTGGATGTTTAGCATTACTACATCTATGTTCATTGCAGGCAGTGGCCGCTTTTTAGTAGGCTTTGGTTCTTCTTTTGCCTTTGTAGGCGTTTTGTCCTTGGCGATGCACTGGCTTCCCAGACGGTATTTTTCCTTAGTGGCTGGATTAATAACCACTTTAGGCATGCTAGGCCTGGTGTATGGTGAAGTTAAGATTACCGACATTGCCGTGAGCATGGGGTGGCATCATGTACTAAACCTGATGGTGGTTATTGGTTCCGTCTTAACCCTTATCACTTTTTTAGTTGTTCGTGATGGTCCAGAAGGGCATTCCCCGCATAAATATGCGTTGCCAGAATTCTTTAAAAACGTATGGTCAGTATTGACTTCACCACAAGTTTGGCTCATTGGCTTTGTAGGTGCATGTCTATATACCTCGCTATCGGTATTCGGAGAGTTGTGGGGTAAAAGCTATTTAGAACAAGCACATCATTTAACAAAAGTTGAAGCCGCAAAAACCGTATCTGCCATGTTTCTGGGGTGGGCAGTAGGTGCACCTGTAGCTGGATATTTATCGGATAGAAGCGGACGTCGAGTCATGCCGCTTACCGTAGGTGCTATATTGGCTTTGGTTTGTATTTGTTTTGTCCTGTACTATCCTGGCTTATCCTATGGCTGGTTAAATGTCTTATTGTTTCTTTATGGTGCTTTCAGTGCCACGGAAATAATTGTATTCATCATGGGTAAAGAAAACAGTGGTGCAAAACTGTCCGGAACTGTCTTTGCTGCCGTTAATATGATTGTCACTCTAGGGGGGGTAGTTTTCCAGCCTCTCGTTGGTAAGTTACTGGATACTTTCGGTGACAGCGGTATTGTAGCTGGTGAACACATTTACACCGTCGTTGACTACCAAATCGCTCTCTCTGTTCTACCTATATCCTTGCTCCTGGTGACCATACTTGCCTTCTTCATGAAGGATGTTAAACCAACCCATCACTAAAATAACGCCAGGTAAATCTCATCATTTACCTGGCTTGTGCAGATTTTCAGCTTTATTAAGAGAAGATTGCAACCAGTTCTTGTGCTGCCTGGCGATGAGTGGCTTTGCAGCTGATCAAACGGCTGACGGGAAAAGAGACAATCTGACTATCTCGATAATGGTGACGAGTGAATTCAGTATCATGATTTGAGATGATTACAGGAATACCTCGAGCAGCGGTTTCTTTCGCTAATTGAGCCAATTCAATTTGATCCGACTCTTTAAATTTTTTATGAGTGTAAGAGGCAAAATTGGCACTTGCGGATAATGGCACGTATGGGGGATCGCAATAAATTAAATCTCCAATTTCCGCCTGGGCAAAGGTTTGACGAAAATCTGCCGAGATGAATAGGGCCTGGCTGCTTTTACGATAAAAATGCTCCATTTCAATTCTCGGAAAATACGGTTTTTTATAACGACCGAAAGGTACATTATACAAACCTCTTTGGTTGTAGCGGCAAAGACCGTTATAGCCATGCCGGTTTAAATAAAGAAAAACAGCGGCTTTGTAGCGTAAATCTTGGCTGTGGTTAAATTGCTCGCGAAACGCATAATATCTCGACTCACAATTGTTTTCCGCGGAAAAGAAACTGCTGCAGTATTCAATAAACTCAAGACCTTCCAATTGCAAATACTGAAAAAGGCTGATCAGATTAATGTTTTGTTCGGCTAACAGATAGCGGTGATAATTGGAGTTGAGAAAAATTGCGCCTGAACCGGTAAAGGGCTCTATTAGACGATTGGCAGGAGGCAGAGAAGCTAAAATATGTTCAACGCAACGAAATTTGTTCCCAGCCCATTTAAGAAATGGCTTTATTCTAGTCATGAGATGCTAATCGAGATGCTCTCTAAGCCGAATTGAATGGATTTAGCTGATTCTACAACATAGGAATTTATTGACAAGCAAGAATCATGGGGGAGCTATAAGTTGACGCTCTCACCTGCGGTGGTTATGATGCAAGCACATCGATTTGGACATTAATGTGATATGGATGAACTTAGTGAATTGTTAAAACCCAGCTGGGGCTCAGAACAATGGATTCTAGAAGGATGGAATCAAATTACTTCAGAGGAAAAGATTGTTATTAAAGAGCGGATGGATAAGCTGTTTAAAAATGGCTTACCTTTTGAATTGAAGCACGAAAAAATTTTATACATCTATATTTTTTCCATGTTGGCGCAGCTTGAAGTGTTAGCCATACAGGTGCCGTTGAAATTCGAATCCCGGATGTCCTCGAGAGAGCATCAAAAACTCATGAGAGCTCAATTGCTGGATGAAATATTTCATGGTCTGGTGTTTACCAAAATTCTCTATTTACTATGTGCGCCCCAAGCTTTTCCACCTGAATATAATGATGGGATTGAGAGCTTGTGCAATTTCATTCGAGAAGAAGAATGCCCCAAGGTGGCTGTGGTCCTATTGAATCTTGTTGCTGAGGGCTGGATAGAGGAAACCTTTCATCTTCTGAAGAAAGCTGATATAGCACCTGAGGTGTTTGATATCATCATTGAAGATGAGCACCGTCATGTTTGTGAAGCTGATTTGTATAAGGAAATAGGACTTCCTGATATCAAAATCATCATGCCAAAGCTCCAATTTTTGGAAACGCAACTGATCAATAATGTCCTCTTGCAATATAAATACATGGCGAGTACTTCTGTAATTTTAGGAATGAATGGAGCTCTCGATTTTCTGAATTGCCTTGATGAAAAACACAGGAGGCAATTGGCTAAAATCAATTTACATCCCAGCGATAACTGGGACTTTTTTATGAAATTTACAAGAGAGCTTTTGCCGAGATTGCAAATTTTTCAGACTTCCCATCCTATAGCGATGACCCCTATTCGCAAGATGTTTATGACCCAGTGGGACAATCCGAGTGATCCGACCATGGTGGGTGAATTTAGTATGGATGTCAGCCGCCTTGATTTTTTCAATAAAAAATATCCACCTGAAACCATAACCACATTGATGCTGCAGGTCATTAGTAAAGGTTTAACTGAAAATGAATCCTGGCGATCCTATTTAAGCCATGGCCAATTATTTAAAAGTGAACAAGCCTCTGTCGGATTGGTCGTAAAGTTGGTTAATTGCCAGGATCACTTAAGTACAATCGTATTCGATAATTGCCATTTAATGACTTGCCAACAATTGGCGACAAAGATTAGAAGAATCATCCGAATGATGATTTACTGTTTTAAAAAGAGGGAAGAACTGGAAAAAAGCTACCCTTTCCTTAAAAATATAATGGACAAGGAGCTTTATGATTTTAAGAATGGCTTTTATCCTTATCCGACGCCCGGTAATGCCGTTGTCTCTCTAAGTAATATTGGTTTTTGTGGCTACACGAGAGCAAAATCGCCTCTACGTCGAAATGAGGCGATGAAATGTACTCTTCTCCAAATCGAACGCAAACCCGTTTGGAATGAAGAAAGCAATTCTTTCGTCCCCAAAGACATGCTACCCGTATCCATTAGTGCTGATCATCGGATCATTGATGGCAATACAGTTGTTCCACAGCTGTTTGCGAAATATTTTGATGAGATGTTTAATAAAATGATCGCAGACCAGTTAATATCTGTTCAAAATATCAATCGTCCAGACGATAAATTCGTCAAATTGATGGAAGAATTGATGCGAGATAACCTTGAGTTTGCCTATAAAGCTTTAGTCTTTTTACAAACTTATTGGGTTGATGCTTTGGCTCTTGAAAATTTAGCCCATAGTAAGACGGCTAAAAAGCTGCTGACTAAGTACATGCTTGGCAGGGCAATACCCGTATGCTGACGAAGTTGGCCTTGGCCAACTTACTGCGCAGAACGGGTAAGATCACTTCATTGATCATCAAACGGCAACAGTCAGCAAAAACAGTGCCGTAATTGCCACCAATCCTAAAGTGAGATTACCACCCGGCACCAAAAGAATACCGCCGTTTGGATCCTGCTTGCGGGCTCTCCAAGTCATAATGGCTGGCAACAGCAACAGAAGAATGACACAACAAACTCCTGCGTAACTTAAAGCCTGTAAATAAATCCCGGGATTAATCAGAACCACAGCCAAAGGTGGCAGAAAAGTCAGAGCTAAAGTCCCTTTCCCCTGAAGGCCTGTTTTCTTTAATGACAAACCATCGGCTAAAAAATCAAATAATCCGATGGATACTCCAAGAAAGGCAGTTACCATGCAGATGGATGTAAAAAAGCCAAAAAAGCCAGTAATCCACTGACTATTGACCGCATTGGCTAAAGCATTGGTCAAACCACTGGTGGCATGGTCATTATTCATCAAAGCCATTAGCCCATGTTCGCCTTCCCGGTTTATGACCCCCATGATAACTGCATCCCAAAGAATGTAGCAGGTCAGAGGAATGAGAGAACCAAATAAAATAACTTTTCGTAATGCGTTTACATCATCATTAAAATATTCTCTTAAGCTAGGTACAATGGATGCGAAACCGAAGGAGGTCACCAAAATCATTAAACTGCCAGTTATCGCAGGCATTGAGCCACCATTTAAACTGCCAAATTGGATGTGCGGACTGATGATTATCAGCAATAGGATATAGACACCCAGCTTACCAAACATCAAGCCGCGGTTGACGTAATCCACTGCACGAATACCTGCATACACCACCAAACTAAAGATAATTGTAAAAATGAAGGAGGTTAACCAGGCGGGAGGATTGATGTTCAATCTTGTTAAAATACCACCCAACACATCGCTACCGCCTGAAATGTATGCGGCAAGCAATGTGTACAGAAGGAATAGGTAAGTAATCCAGGCGATAATTTGCCCAGGTAGGCCTAAGGTGGATTTAGCCATGGAAACCATGTTGCTTCCGGAGGGTAGACGGAGATTTACTTCAAGAATGAGTAAGGCACCGATGGTCATAATTAACCAGCATATAAATAGAAAAAGAACCGAATTGCTAAAACCCACTTCGGCCGTCGATACGGGCAGGGCGAGCATCCCACCACCAATCGAAGTACCAACTATTAATAAAATACCACCAATGAATTTAGAATTGGCCACAGTATAACATCCATTTAGTTTAAAATTAAATCAATATGATAAATTCAGATGCAATCGCTTGTCAATGAGATCTTTCATGAAATAGTTCGGCTGACTCGAATCTCTAAACTCTTAAACTAAGGTGTTTAGAGATTTCTAGCATACACAGTTAACGCATCAATTGCCAAGCTGTATTCGCAAGCAAAATAATTGAAAACACGATTATTAACCACTGAGACCACTTGCCACCAGGCACTTGGTAGCTGGAAGTGAATTTTTTTCTGCCAAATACGGTCATTAACGCAGGTAAGAGCAACAAGAGAATGACACAAAAGATTCCGGCATAATTAAGGGCGTGGATGTAGGCGCCAGGGTAATACACAACAATTAAAAGAGGGGGTAGAAAAGTGAGTAAAAATAATCCTAAACCTTGACGCCCCTTTTGTTCCATTTTAAGGCCATCGGCCAAAAAACTGATTAGGCAGAGGGAAACTCCTAAAAATGCGGTCAACATGCAAATGGATGTGAAGAAATTAAATAAGGAGCTAATCAAAGTATTTTTTACGACCGCGGAAAGATTTAACGCCAGACTGCTGGTAGTGTGTTCATCCTGCATGAGGGCAGCCAAACCTTTGTCCCCTTGAACGGATAAAGTACCCATGATTACAGCGTCCCAAGCAATGTAGCAAAGCAAAGGAATCAGCGAACCAATCATCACTACTTTTTTTAATGTCTTGATGTCATCGTTAAAATAATCCCTTAAATTGGGAACGATGATGGCAAAACCAAAGGACGTAATCAGAATCATGATTGTCCCGGCAATGTAGCGATAATCTCCACTCTGGAAATGTTCGAGCTTAATGTGAGGCGAAATGAGTATGACTAGTAGTAAATAAACGGCCAGTTTGCCAAACATCAAACCTCTATTAAGCAAGTCAACCTGACGAATGCCTCCATAAACTACCAAGCCGAATAGGAGCGTAAACAGTAAACTGGATTGCCAGGGGTATAATGAGATCCCCATTCGGCTAAACAGGCTGCCAAAAACATCTGCTCCTCCAGAGATATAGGCTGATAATAAGGTATAGAGCAAGAAAATGTAACTTAACCAGGCTGTGATTAATCCAGGATTCCCCAAAGTGGCTGCAGCCATTGAGACCATGTGCTTGCCAGGAGGCAAATACAGGTTGGCCTCTAAAATAAACAGTGCTCCTAAAGTCATGGCTGCCCAACACAACAATAGGAAAAAGGAAGATTGCCAAAATCCTGTCAAGGAATTAGCAACTGGCAGAGCAAGCATGCCCCCGCCAATGGATGTCCCAACAATTAAAAGAATACCGCCAATGAATCTGGATTTCATGTTACACCTGTTTACAACTTTTTGGATCTTTACAAAATGACACGCTTGCTTCTAAGCATCATTTCACATAGGCAGCCAAAGGCACTGATTTTAATGCTTGTCCCTGAGTACAACTTGTTAGGACCTGAATCTCCAAGCGCCGATTTTGAGCACTGCCATGGACAAGTTTATTGTCCGAGACTGGATATTTATCTCCATAGCCCTCTGGGTTTAGTCGTTGGGCTGGAATGCCATTTGCCCAAAGGAATGTAACCATTGCATCGGCCTGAGCTTGGGTGAGGGTTTTCTTGTGATATTCAGAACCAACGTCGTTGGTGAAGCCAGCTACATAAATAGGACAGCAGGACGGATAAGTTTTTAATACTTTGATAAGAGTTGCAAGACCCGCGAAACAAATTTCATTAAAACGAGGAGTATTAAACAGAAAAAAGCGGTCTGTTGGAACTACAAAAGTAACCGTATCCCCATATTGAATATATTGAATTTGGAAGCGCTGTAATTCTTTGAGTAGAACGGGTTTGCTGTCTCTATAAAGTCCAATGCCGGCACCCAGGGCCGTACCTGCCCCTGTACCAATCAATACTGGACCTCCGGCGGCGGCCATGGCAGCAGTGCCAACCACAGTTCCTGGAGGAGTGGTGACATAGGCGCGCTTATAAGGCTTAAAATTGTTGTAAGGAGGGTGAAACCTATAGCAACCATTTAATACTAAAGCTACAAGACTGATCAAGGCCAAGTGCCCAATAGAGCTCTTGCGTAACATTCCCACTCCTTATGCAAATAGATTTTTCCATTATTAAGGATTGTTGCTTATTTCGCAATCAGCTCTTTAGTTTTTGCAGGATTTTCCGATTTAGATTATGGAATTTGTTATTACCTTCAATAACAAAATGTTTTATATTGGCTATAGTAGCTATACAGGCAGAATGATTGACTGCTATGACAAAGACAAAAGCTAAAAACATCTCATACCCCTTGGTTCTTGGAGCATTGGGGGTCGTATATGGTGACATTGGTACCAGTCCTTTGTACGCCATGCGCGAAAGTCTAATTGGCCTTGACATGAGCCACGTGGATATTTTGGGTGTTTTATCCCTCATTTTCTGGTCTTTGATTTTAGTGATCTCCGTCAAATATTTAATTTTTGTTTTTCGCGCCGACAATGATGGAGAGGGTGGCATTTTGGCTTTGCTGGCCTTGCTAAAGCAGAAGCAAACCAAACATCAGTATCTGTTTTATTTGCTGGCTATCTTTGGCGCTGGACTAATAATTGGTGATGGGATGTTAACACCGGCCATTTCGGTTACTTCCGCCATTGAAGGTTTAAAGCTGGCCTCCCCGCGCTTTGATGATTATATTGTGCCTTTATCCGCTTTTATTATGGTGGTTTTATTTTCTGCACAATCGAAAGGAACGGGAAAAATTGGTGCTGCTTTTGGACCTATCCTGTTAATCTGGTTTATAACCATTGGAATACTTGGTTTGGCGCAAATCATTAAAAATCCTTTGGTTCTTGAAGCGGTGAATCCCTATTTTGCATGGCAATTCTTCCAAGAACACGGGTTTAGAGCTTATCTGTTGCTCGGTGGTGTATTTTTGGTTGTGACCGGGGGGGAGGCTCTTTATGCGGATATTGGTCACTTTGGCAAAAATGCTATTCGTTACAGCTGGTTTTTTATCGTGCTGCCAGGTTTGTTACTTAACTATTTTGGTCAAGGAGCCAATTTATTGCTTCACCCTAAGGCAATAGAAAATCCTTTTTATATGTTGGCTCCAGAGTGGTTTTTTCTTCCATTGCTCTGTTTATCGACATTAGCAACCATCATTGCATCGCAGGCCATTATTTCTGCTACTTTTTCCATCACTAAGCAAGCAGTACTTCTGGGCCTTTATCCTCGGTTGCCTATTATTCAAACATCAAAAGAGCATGCTGGGCAAATTTATATCCCTCAGGTTAATTTCTTCTTGCTGATAGGCACATTGATCTTGATTTTTTCTTTCAGAAGCTCAAATGCCTTAGCTCACGCATACGGCATTGCAGTTAACCTTGAAATGTTGTCTGTAAGTGTGCTGGTGGCTTATGCTGCGAGAAAAATTTGGAATTGGTCCTGGCTTCGTGTGATAGCGAGCTTCACCATTTTAATTTTTATTGATTTGGCTTTCCTCGGCGCCAACTCCTACAAATTTATGACGGGTGGTTGGGTTCCAGTTCTGTTTGCATTTGCTGTGGCCTTAGTAATGTTCACCTGGAATAACGGCATGCAATACTTAAAGAAAAATTTCTACATGCAGAAAGCGGACATTACCAAAATTATCAAGCAGCTACGCTATAAAAGTCTAAATCAACTGCCTGGGGTTACGGGTATTTTCATCACGGATACTTATGATCAAAGTGGCGGCAGTTTTCTTCATTTTTTAAAGTTAAGTCTTGCCGTACCAGAAAATATTTTAATTGTTAGTTATCAAGTAGAAAATAAACCTTACGTCAGAGGTAAGGCTAAATTCGAATTTCATGAGCTTGCGCCAAAAGTGTTTGAATTAATTTTGCATTATGGTTTTATGGACAGTATTTCCATTCCTGATGCTCTGGAAGCGGTAAACAAAGCACAATTATTGCCATACCGGATCAATGTTGAGAGTGCGACCTATTTGGTGGAAATACCCAATGTGATGGCTTCCAGAGCGAAGAGGACCTTATATTTTTACTGGCAGGAGAAATTATTCTCGTTTTTGGTGCGTAATTATTCTGCGAATTTAAATATTGAATTCTACAAGCTTCCTTATAATAGAACGATTGCAATAGGGACTTATTGCATGATTTAGCAAATTATTGTGTTAGTTCGCAGCCATTCGTTAAGGGATTTCCAGGTACAACAATTTGTACATTAATCCCTTTTATCGTTGGACTGGTACGTGCTTCTTTAAGGTAGTCAATCAGCGGCACGTCCACCACATGGCCGTAAACCGTAGATGCTTCTCTGAAGACTAAAGCGCCATTTTTCCAAAACGCAAACCCTAAGTGGGAGATATCCAGTTCAGTGCCGATTTTATCCTTAAGGTTCCAGTTTGGGCGCACTATTTCAATGATTGCACCATTTGGGATTTGTGAAAACAAGTGCTGATTTGGTTCCCCTTGACTATTGAATAGCACTGTAAATGGAAGATAGGGCAATTCCGAAGGTAGCTTTGACAATTTACTGCCCCGATTTTTCAGTTCAGCTAAACGAAGCATTTGTTCCTGCTTGTTCTCAGGATACAAACGAATGCTGGCGAGGGTATGAAACTGATACCAAGAAGGCTTGTCAATTAAAGCGGTGGTCATCAATGAAACGGGTTGTTTATTCACATCGGTAAATGTTTGGGTGATATCTTTGAGAAAACCTTGGTGTTGATTATTTCTATTCCAGTCTATGGAAGTAAAATGATTACGGTTGATGTAAGATACGCGCCCATTTTCATAGCGGATGCGACATATGCATTGTCTAAAATCTTGAATGTTATCTGCCAAAGCAATGGCCAGGACCGTATCTACGAAAGTTTCGCAATCAAACCCATCCACCCGATATCGAGGTGCTTGATCAAAACGACCTTTTACCCCTTCCCCTAAAGCGCCAAGGACGTAGTCTTTACCTAAGAACTGCGCACTAATGGTTTCAAGGCGCGTGGCCATATCTGAATTCGGGTTATTGTGTAAATTATGATATAGTCCGTTGATTATGGCATCGGCTTGCTCTTGCTTGGGATGGACATTTGCCAAAGAGAGTGATGACAAAAGCATAAAGAAAATAACATAAATAAATCGAACTGAGGCTTTAACTTGGTCTGCTGAAAGAGTCATTCCTTTCTCTTGTTGTCAAAAAATGGCCACATTTTAACCTGTCTGGGATTGAGGTACAACAATGTTAAATGCAATCTGGTTATCGATGATTTTTATTTCTGTGGTTGTAGGAAGCATTCAGGGAAGATTGGATCAGGTGGTGCATGCGGTAACTGACTCTGCAAAGTTTGGCTTTGAAATAGCACTTGGCATGACGGGAGTGATGTGCTTGTGGCTAGGTATAATGCGAATTGCCACAGAATCAGGGCTGATAAATCATTTTGCCAGGCTATTAAGGCCTATTATGCGGCCAATTTTTCCTGACGTGCCCGCTGAGCATCCGGCAATGGGGGCAATGATTATGAATATTGCGGCCAATATGCTTGGTTTGGCCAATGCGGCAACCCCCTTTGGTTTGCAAGCCATGAAAGAATTACAAACATTGAATAAAAACGCACAGGAAGCCAGCAATGCCATGTGTACTTTTTTGGCCATTAATACCTCCAGTGTTCAATTGATACCAGCCACAGCCATTGCTTTTTTGGCCGCTAATGGCAGCCTTCATCCAAGCAGCATTATTTTTAGTTCTCTGGTAGCTACGACTGTCTCCACGATTGTTGCCATCATAGCAGTCAAGCAATTGGCTAAATTGCCAGGGTACCAGATTAAAGGGACGATCATAAATGACTAGTTTTGCAAATCAATTCTCAAACTGGCTATTTCTGTCTTTTGTAGTTGGAATACCTTTGTATGCCGCTTTCAAACGAATTAACGTATTTGATGCATTTACTTCCGGAGCCAAGCAAGGGTTTGAGACGTCCATTAGCATTCTTCCCTATTTGATAGCCATGCTTGTGGCTATCGGTATGTTAAGAGCCTCCGGATTTTTTGAACTAATTAATGGCGTTTTAAGTCCCATTTTCTCAGCATTGGGTATGCCAGCGGAATTGCTGCCTTTAGCGCTCATTAGACCCTTTTCGGGCAGTGCATCCACCGGGGTGATGGCAGAGCTCATTCATCAGTATGGAGGAGATTCCCTAATTGCAAAAACGGCAGCCACCATGATGGGAAGTACAGAAACTACCTTTTATGTGGTAGCGGTTTATTTTGGTGCAGTGGGCATCAAAAGAACTCGTCATGCTATCCCTGCTGGTCTTTTAGCCGATTTGGCGGGAGTTATTGCGAGCGTAGCCATTTGCCGGTATTTATTCAGCTAATTTTGCTGACAGATAGCTTGTCTCATTGCAGGCCGATGCTTTTGATTTGTTTAACAGTTTGTTCTGCCTCTCTCAAAGCCTCGTAGGTGAGCTTTTCGGATTTAGGATATCGATGGAAGAAGAGTAAGGCATGATTTACAAGAGAATCTTTACTGTAGGCCACTCGATGCTTGCCAAGAGTTTGTTGTTGCCTTGAGGCTGTGGCAAGAGCTTTAGCAAAAGCCCTTTGACTGCTATTCAGAGCACTCTCAAGCTTTAAAGGCAAATAATTTTCAAGATATTCCCGGTTCTCTAATACCGTATTAATTTGCTGGGCTTCAGCAATGACACTAAGAATTGTTCGAATAGCAACGGTTTTTTCGTCCTCTGCGCCTCGTTTCTGAGCCAAACGGTTAGCCAGATTTTGCAATTTTTCATGCAAAAGGTTAATGGCCTGAGCCATTTGCACTGATTTTTTCTCAAACATATCAGTGACTTTCTTTAAATGGGCTTGGGACTTGCTACGATGAGTGCGGATATAGATGGAGTTTTCTGTGGCGCTGCAAGGTTGCAAAACATGTTTTTGAACATCAAAGTCTTCCGTGTAATTTAGGTAGGATGAGCTCTCACTGTCAAACTCACTGTAATAATTTTTTAATTCAGTTAAATAAAGAGAGGCGGGAAATACTTTGTTCGCCCAGGGATCACAAATATAAGCGTCTTCACCCCAGCTCAAAGGATCAGTTGCTACACTGTCTGCTTTTCGTCCAATCACTAAGATTACGTGGTTTCCTCCTTCAATTTTGTAAGTTTCTCCTTCAACATCTTCAGTTTGGTGACTTAAATAATCTAAAGCCATCAGAGCTAATTCATGGCAATTACCAAGAGCAAGTTCTTTACTCATGGCAATGCCGTAATAAAAATCTCTGATTTCTAAATCAAGGGCACTGATATAGTCAGGGTGGCAATCACAAAGCTCTCTTAACTTTCTTACTGCATTACGTAACTCATTACGTTTGCTTGGAGGATAGCTGTTGTTGATCAGTTGAGTGGAACCTTCGAGAATATACTTTCTGGCGTACTGTAAAGCCTCAAGTGCTGCAATGGCATTGTTGGATTGTGTTGGCATGGTTACATCTAACGAAGACAGCCACTCCGCAAATCACCTGAAATCCTTGGTTAAAGAGTTTCCTAATAGCTGTTAAAAAATTAGGCACCCATTATAAGAAGGCAACCTTAAGGAATTATTAATGATATTTGCTCTTTTTGTTTTGAATTTATTCAGATGATTATAATCAGATGATTATAAAAAGATAGTGAGCAGCTAAAACAATTGATGCACTAAGCTTTTATCGTCTCGCAAGACGGCCTTGTTCAAATGCATTCAACTGCGCAAGAAGTGTTGCGGAATTCGCTTTAAATGAGGCCATTTCACGACCTTGAATTGGAAAACCGCGTGGCAAATCCACTGTAGTTGGGTTTTTGGGCTGATGATTGTAATGAAATTCATAATGACAATGTGGACCAGAAGCCAAGCCAGTTTGACCGACATAGCCAATAATTTGCCCACGCTTGACGTAATCACCTCGTGACAAGCCCTTTTGAAACTTCAACATATGTCCATAAATGGTGCTGTAGGTCTTATTGTGGCTTATTTTAATCATATTGCCATAACCACTTTGTCGCCCAATAATTTCGATTCGTCCATCACCTGTGGCGCGGATGGGAGTACCAATAGGAGCCGCCAAATCAACGCCTTTATGGGCTCTCTTGTAGTGCAGAATTGGATGGTATCTTGACAGGCTAAACGTTGAACTTATATGGCTAAAACGCAATGGATAACGGTCAAAGGCTTTCTTTAAGCTCGTTCCTTGTGGAGAATAGTAATCCGTGTGCCCAGTTCTGTCCGTGTGGCGCACTGCTTGGTAAGTTTTACCGCGGGTTTTATAACTCACGGCCAGTATGTCGCCAATGTCCACCATTTTGTCACCAATATAATAACCTTGGTAAATAATAGTGAATTGGTCGCCAGCCCGAATGTCTTTGGCAAAATTAATATCCCAAGTAAACACCTCGGTCATTTGTTTGATGAGTTTGGGGTGAACATTGTTACGTTTTGCAGTGCTGTATAAAGAACCTCTAATGACGGCAGTGACAATTTTATTTTGCGTGGTTGTCTTTCGACCGTTTATTTTACTGATATACCGCTGACCTTCTCGATAAACCATTAAATCTTGAGTGGGAGAATAGGGGACGACCATTTTTTCAAGGACTTTCTTTTTTATTAAAAGCTGGATTTCCTGATCAGGTTTAAAATGCGAAAACACTCTGCCATGAGGATTCCCACGCAAAATATTTTGCAGAGTTTGTGGACTTAGACCTTGGCGTTTAAAAACGGTCGTCAAAGAATCGCCTTTGCGCATTTTGATAATTTTCCAATCCCCATTGGGATTGGGTGGCGTCTCTTTGCGCACTTGCTCCTGTGGCTTGGGACTAGATGGACTGGGTTTAATTGTTTGCTTTTGCTGCAAAGCCACTTTTTGCGGTGGTTTTACGCCTTCTACTTTATCTTTCTTGGTGATGGAATTTGAGGCGATTGAAGACACAGGTTTTCTTTTGTTGAGCACCTCAGATTTCGAGGGAATCGGGGTCACAATGGAGGTTTGTACTGGTTCGAAAACCTCTGTATTCGAAACCGAAAAATTTGTTCGATGCTTATGAGGAAAAGATTTTACTAAAATAAAGGGTAA